>CAILKF010000124.1 GCA_903834705.1 uncultured Actinomycetes bacterium | reverse complement strand
GCAAGATCGATATAACTTGCAACTTTATCTCGGTGCTCGCGTGTAACAAGTGGGCCCATGTCGCATGAGCGGCGGCCATCTCCGGTTACTAGTTTGTTCATGCGAGAGACAATCTTCTCAATCAACACATCGGCAACTGGCTCAACTGCCACGACGACAGAAATAGCCATGCAGCGCTCTCCGGCTGAACCAAATCCTGCGTTAATGGCAGAGTCTGCAACGAGTTCTAAATCTGCATCAGGCAAAACTAACATGTGGTTTTTAGCGCCACCGAGTGCTTGTACGCGCTTTCCATACTTTGCACACTCTTGGTAGATGTAGCGAGCAATGGGTGTTGAGCCAACAAATGAAATAGCTTCGATATCAGGAGATTGCAAAAGACCATCGACAGCTTCTTTGTCTCCGTGAAGAACATTAAATACTCCATCGGGCAAACCTGCCTCTTTCCACAACTTGGCTAGCCACATTGCAGAAGTGGGATCTTTCTCAGAAGGCTTGAGAACAACGGTGTTTCCTGCAGCAATCGCTAGAGGGAAAAACCACATAGGCACCATTGCTGGAAAATTAAATGGAGAGATGATTCCAACAACGCCGAGTGGCTGGCGCGTGGAATAGACATCCACACCATTGGAGACATTTTCAGAGTAGAAACCTTTGAGTAAATGGGGGATTCCAACAGCGAATTCAACGACTTCTTGGCCTCTGGTTACTTCACCAAGGGCATCAGAGAGAACTTTCCCGTGCTCGCTAGTAATAATTGCTGCAAGTTCTTCTTTACGAGCGTTAAGTAATTCGCGGAATGAAAAAACAATTTGTTGGCGACGAGCAAGGGATGTGTTAGCCCACCCAGGAAATGCTTTTTTCGCAGATGCAATAACAGCAGTGATTTCAGCGTTATTAGCTAGCGCTACGCGCTTGGTTTCAACACCTAGAGCTGGGTCATAAACAGGGGCAGTGCGTCCAGAAGTACTTGGTACTTCTTTGTTATCTATCCAATGGTTAACAATGCTGCTCATGCCTTGCTCCCTTATCCGCGACCGCCAAATGGCATTTTCGTTGCCATCACAGTAATGAATGGCACGTTAGAACTCAAAGGCAAGCTCGCCATAAAGGCCACAGCATCTGCAACATTTTGTGGATCCATAGTTGGCTCAACCACTTTGGTGCCGTTTGCTTGCAGGGTTCCTGCGCGCATTGGCTCTGCCATATCGGTATTTGCATTACCAATATCTATTTGGCCTACAGCGATATCAAAAGGACGGCCATCAAGGGCTGCAGATTTTGTTAAGCCAGTAACAGCATGCTTTGAAGCTGTGTAGGCAGAAGAATTCAATCGAGGAATTTGAGCCGAGATGGAACCATTATTAATGATGCGTCCACCTTGTGGTGATTGCGTTTTCATGAGTGCAAACGCTTGTTGGGTGCAGTAAAAGACGCCAGAGATATTGACATCGACAACCTTGCGCCAATCTTCAATCCTTAAATCCTCAAGTGCAATGCCAGGAGCAACAACTCCTGCGTTATTGAAAAGTAAGTCAATGCGACCGAACGTGGTCTTGACTTGATCGAAAAGGGATTTAACTGAATCAGGGTTACTCACATCGCAAACAATGCCAACGGATGCGCCACCGGCTTCTTTTGCAACAGCGTCAATGGCGCTCTTATCTCGCCCTGCAACAACGACGGTCCAACCTTTTTTAGCCAACGTGATGGCGGTGATGCGACCGACTCCGCGACCTGCTCCTGTTATAACTGCAATCTGACTCATGTGTTTAGCCCCGGAATCTTTCCACCTAGTTCGTCATCAATATGGACCTGAATAATCTCATCTAATGTGCTCTCACACCTAAAGCCAAGTGCCTTAGCTCGATTAGTTGAGAAGTTAGGGAAGTTCCAGTTAGAGAGCATCTTCTCTACAGCCGGATCTGGCTCATGTTTGATGAGAGCAACGATTTTGTCGCCTGCCACTCTGCGAAGTGCATCAATCTCATCGCCAACAGTGCCCCAAACTCCAGGCATCATCATCGATCTGCGATCGCCAAGGGGCGCGGTATCAAGTGTTGCTGCGTTCAGTAAAAAGCCAACAGCCGAACGAGGGGACGCAAAAATATTTGTTGCACTCTTTGAAGCAGGAAGTACTGCTTCAATACCAACAAGTGGCTCGCGAAGAATGTTTGAAAAGAGCCCAGAAGCTGCCTTATTAGGTTTACCCGGACGAACGCAAATAGTTGGAAGTCGCAAGCCCACTCCATCGACAAATCCGCGACGAGAGTAGTCGTTAAGGAGTAACTCTGACATTGCTTTTTGGATGCCATAACTTGTGCGAGGTTGTAATTGGAAATCATCATCGATGACATCTGGGTATGGGCCACCATATACAGCAACAGATGAAGTGAAAACTAAACGTGGCTTGTAGCCGTTGCCCGTTAGTCGAATTGCTTCGAGAATGTTTCTGATTCCATCTAAATTGACGCTGTAACCTTTTTCGAAATTAGCCTCTGCCTCACCCGATACAACTGCTGCTAGGTGAAAAATTACATCTGGCATCTTAGTAATCAAGGAACTGGCAATGTCAGCGTTTGTAATGTCAGCAGTTACTAATGAGACTTCAAAGTTTGCCGTGGTCGAGAGCGCAGGTGGTGCAAACGCATCGGCCAAAATAAGTTCTTTTATCGATTGGTTATCGAGTTTTCCTGAAAGTGCGAGTTTGTGGGCCAATTTCTGCCCAACCATTCCTCCGCCACCGATGATGAGAATCTTCATACCCTCAGCGTAGAGGGATATTTGCAGAATTGGTAGACAGATATCAGAGCCCAAGTTATTGAATCTCGGTATGGTACAAGAAATGGTACAGTTCTATCACAGCCCGCAATTAGGCAGAAATGAGTAGAACATGGTTATCACCGCATCTGATGCACGTGCAAAGCTTTTCCCACTCATCGAACAAGTGAATGTGGACGCAAAGCCAGTATTTATCACTTCAAAAAATGGGAATGCCGTATTAATCTCTGAGAGCGAATACGAGTCCATGATTGAGATGTCATATCTCATGTCTAGTCCCGAAAATCGTAAAGTAATTGACGAATCATTGGCGGAGATAACATCGGGCAAAACCAAGCGGGTGGCATTCCCCTTCTTAACTTCAGTTGCAAAAAATGCCAAAAAAACAAAAGCTTAAAAACCTCGAATTATCTAGCACTGCCCTTAAGGACTTGGCTTATTGGCAACGGACGGATCCAAAAAAGGTTGAGCGAATCAACGCCTTAATTGAAGCAATCCTAGAAAACCCTGAAGTAGGTATAGCCAAACCCGAACGCCTCAAATACAACTGGGAAGGGCTATGGTCTCGGCGTATTGACCACACCCACAGAATTCTTTATATGGTTCAAGGCGATACTTTATTCATTGCCCAGATGAGGTTTCATTACTAGGACTCTCCCCACCTACCAGATACGCACTCGCTTGCCTGGATCCAGCCAAAGGCCATCTTTTTCACTGACATCAAAGGCTTGATAGAACTCATTGAGGTTTCGGACCACTTGATTGCATCGAAATTCTGCCGGTGAATGTGGGTCGATTGCTAAGCGACGTTTAGTTTCTTCAGGTCGTACTTTGCCCCTCCACACTTGCGCCCAACCCAAAAAGAGGCGTTGTATACCGCTCAGAGCCTCTAAAACGGGGGCCTGAGAGCCCTTTAATGAGATCTCATAAGCTTTTAAAGCAATTGTTAATCCGCCAAGGTCGCCAATATTTTCACCAATTGTGAGTGCGCCATTGACATGTGAATCCGGAGTTTCTGATGGCACAAGTGCTTCGTATTGGGCGATAAGTGAGGCAGATCTTTTTTCAAATTCGGCACGATCTGCGTCAGTCCACCAATCATTGAGGTTTCCATCGCCATCGTATTTCGATCCTTGGTCATCAAATCCGTGGCCGATTTCATGGCCAATAACGGCCCCAATTCCACCGTAGTTAGCGGCATCGTCGGCCTCTAAATCAAAGAACGGTGGTTGCAAAATTGCTGCCGGAAATACGATCTCATTCATGCCCGGGTTGTAATAGGCATTGACTGTTTGCGGAGTCATAAACCATTCGGTGCGGTCGACAGGTTTGCCGATCTTATTCAATTCAAAGTTTCTAGAAAAAGTTGAGATAGCAGAAAGGTTGGCAATTAAATCATCGGGGGAAATCTGCAACTCGCTATAGTCGCGCCACTTATCTGGGTAGCCAATTTTCGGAGTGAACTTATCGAGCTTTTCTAGGGCTCTGATTTTGGTCTCAGGACTCATCCAATCAAGGGCTTTGATATCAACTCGGTAGGCCTCAATAAGATTCTTCACCAACTGTTGCATTCGAGATTTAGCTTCGGCCGGAAAATGCTTTTCTACATAGAGCTGTCCGACAGCCTCGCCAAGTGAGCCTTCAACTAGACCCACACCGCGCTTCCAGCGCTCCTTTAATTGAGGAACCCCAGAAAGTGTGGTGCCATAAAAGGCAAAGTTTTCATTCACTAATTCTGCATGCAAGTAAGAGGATGCACTTGAGAGAACTTGCCAAGTCAGCCAAGAACGCCACTTTTCATTCTCATACTTATTGAGAAGCTCGCCTAGCCCAGTGAAAAATGAGGGCTGGCGAACAATGGTGGTAGCCAATACATGGTCTGGCACTTTGGCACCGCTATTCCACGTGCCCCAATCAAGGCCGGGGGAGAGTTCTTGTAACTGCGCAAAAGTGGCTTTGTTATATGTCAGCGTTGCATCGCGATCACGGACTTGATCCCAGTGGTGGCTAGCTAGCTCAGTCTCGATTTCTAGAATTGCTTTTGCGTGCTCTGCCCCACCTTCAATTTTTGCGATAGCAAACATTCTTGTGGCATGAGCTAGAAATTCTTCGCGGATAGGTGCGTATTCATCTTCCCGGTAGTAAGACTCGTCAGGAAGACTTAAACCAGATTGACCGAGATACAAAATGTTCTCATCAGATTTCATATTGTCGGTGGTGATGAGGCCATAGAAAAGTCCACCCAAACCTTCGTACTCCAGACGGCCAAGGAGTGCCAAGAATTCTTCCTTGGTAGTAATTGCTAGTGCGCTCGCTAAGTCATCGGCAATGGGGGAGATGCCTAGCTCTTCAGCACGAGCTTCATTCATGTAACTCTTGTAAAGGTCACCAATTTTTTGCCCAACGGAGCCAGGTGCGTAAGTTGAACTGGCGGTGGCTTCGATAATCTCACGAGTCTTCTTTTCTGCTTCATCACGTAGCCAATAGAAAGCACCATCGCCAGAGCGATCGGCAGGAATTTCTGCAGTGTCTAGCCATTGACCATTCATATGTCGGAAAAGGTCATCTTGAACTCGGACGGAGGTGTCCTTATGGCTTGAATCAAGTCCGCTCTTCATGGCGCTCCTAAAGTAGTTGAAACTTCAACTTATCCTTTACACTGATGCAATGGCACGACAAAACGCTACATCACACACCCCTCGCTGGCTTAATCCTGCCGAGATGAAAGCCTGGCGCCAATACATTGTTGCTAGTCGGCGTTTACTTGAGGCCCTAGATAGTGATTTACAAGGTCACGATTTATCTATGTCTGACTATGAAATATTGGCGCAACTCAGCGATGCCCCAGAGCGCAGAATGAGGATGGCGGAATTAGCCGATATTGCGATGCTCTCTCGGTCGCGGTTATCTCACCGAATTAAGGTGATGGAAAAGGCGGGATGGGTGAAACGTGAAGCATGCCCTGTAGATAAGCGGGGGTCTTTCGCGGTCATGACACCTAAGGGTTGGAAGGCAATTGTTTCTGCCGCGCCTGATCATGTTGCCAGTGTGCGCGAGCGATTTATTGATCACCTTACAAAAGGTGATCAAAGTGCACTTGCTGAAATCTTTGAAAAAGTTGGACAGTCATTACGTAAAGATGTTAAGGACGAGTAAGTAGGAAAGTATTCGCCAAATAATTTTGGGCAAAAAAAAGACCCGCTACTTTCGTAGCGGGTCTTTTAATGTCGTTACTTGGCAGCAACTGCCTTCTTACGACGACGACGCTTTTTTGGAGCAGCTGCAGGGGCAGCTGCCT
>CAILKF010000123.1 GCA_903834705.1 uncultured Actinomycetes bacterium | reverse complement strand
CATCAAATGAGAGTGAGAAGGCCAGGAGCGCAGCGCCTGCAATTCCTGGCATCACCAACGGTAAGGTTACATATCAAAAGGTTTCTTTCTCATTTGCATAAAGGTCCATAGCGGCTTGTTCTAGACGTGGATCTAGAGATGCAATTCTTGCCTTTACAGTCACCACCACAAAGGAAATACAAAACATCACATGTGAGATAACGATGGTCCAAAAACTAGGGTTAATGCGAAGATTTAAAAACATTGCAAGCAAAGATGCACCAAGTACAACCTCAGGTGTTGCCATTGGAAGGAAAATCAGAAGATTCGTTGATGTGCGCCCTTTGAATTTGTACCTACCTAGTGCGAAAGCGATCATTGTTCCTAATGCCGTTGCAAGTAATGTTGAAATCACACCAATCTTTAGCGAATTACCTACCGCCTCACAAACCTGCGGAGCACCACATGGATTCTTCCAATTATCAAAGGTAAACCCTTGCCACACTAAATTGCTCTTACCTGCATCATTAAAAGAAAACGCCATTGTGTAAGCGATAGGAATAAATAAGTAAACGAATGCCAAGAAGGCATAAATCTTGATGAGGTTCTTCGAGAGCCAACGTCTCATACAAGTTCGTCCGTACCTGCTCGACGCACATAAACCATAACAAGGATCAAGATTGCTGCCATTAATAGGAAGGAAAGGGCAGCCGCTGTTGGGTAGTCAACAATTTCAAAGAAGCGAGATTCGATGACGTTACCAATCATCTTGGTCTTTGGATTACCAAGGAGTGTGGCGTTGATGTAATCACCTGCTGCTGGAATGAAAGTTAGAAGTGTTCCTGCAACAACTCCGGGAAGTGAGAGAGGAAATGTTACTTTTCTAAATGTTGTAATTGCATTGGCGTACAGATCCCCTGCTGCTTCTAATGTGCGAGGGTCAATGCGCTCAAGGCTTGCATAAAGAGGCAAGGTCATAAAGGGCAAAAAGTTATAGGTCATACCCGTCACTACTGCAAAAGCACTGGCGGTTAATCCTGTTTGCGGGGAAAGAATGTGAAGCCAGCGCAAGACGGTAACTACTGGTCCTTCGTTACCAAGAATTTGTTTCCAAGCGATAGTACGTAATAAGAAGGAAGTAAAAAATGGTGCGACCACCAACACAAGAAGCAAGTTCTTCCACTTGCCAGATTTAAACGCAATTGCATAAGCAAGTGGGTATGAAATTGCTAGAGCTAAGAGAGTTGCAATGAGCGCATACACAATGGAGCGAGCGAATTGATCGCGAGCTCCAGAAATAGCATCAATGTAGTTGGCAAATCTAAATGTTTGAACGTATGAGCCGATTTCGCCACTATCGGTTGGAGTTTGAGTACTTGTACTGGCTAAGTTAATAAGTGGGTAAATAAAGAAGAACGCTAACCAAGCGAGCCCAGGTAGCAAGAGTAAATAAGGAGTACTTGGGCGTTTGATTCCGCGGACAATACTCGACTTCTTGGCAGCCGTTGCTACAAATGCCATTACAGCTCGTCTGGATTTACGGACGTTCCAGCATCGACATCGGATGTGCCATCGAGTGCAAATGTGAAACTTGGTTTCCAAGAAAGCGTGACCGTGTCACCCTTTTGTAAATGTGAAGCTCCACCATCATTTTGCTCAAAGACTGAAAGTTCTTGTCCCCACGGCATTTGAATTTGGAACTGCGTGCTCACGCCAACAAATGAAATATCGGTGATGACTCCCCCACCAAGTGAATTGGGTTCTGCATGTTCGATAGAAATTTTCTCCGGACGAATACCAATCAATACGCTCTTTTCGGAGTTGTCTTTAGCAAAATTTCTAGACGCCGGAACGCTGATCTTATTTCCATGCACAGAAACTTGAAGATCACTACCGTCATTTCCGACCACTGTTCCTTTAACCAAGTTGGATTGACCAAGGAAGTTGGCGACAAAAACAGTACGCGGAGACTCGTAAAGCTCAACGGGAGTACCCATCTGCTCAATACGTCCTTCATTCATAACGGCGATGGTGTCGGCCATTGTCATGGCTTCTTCTTGATCATGGGTCACATGAACGAAGGTCAGACCAACTTCAGTTTGAATCCACTTGAGTTCAATCTGCATCTGACGGCGCAACTTAAGGTCAAGTGCTCCTAGTGGTTCATCGAGAAGTAATAACGCGGGGCGATTAACAATGGCGCGGGCTACTGCGATGCGCTGCTGTTGCCCACCAGAGAGTTGCACAGGCTTTCTTTGAGCAAGATGACCCAACTCAACGAGAGCTAAAACTTTAGTAACGGCTTCTGTAACATCTTTAATTCCGCGACGACGCAGTCCAAATGCCACGTTTTCAAAAATTGTTAAATGTGGAAAAAGTGCATAATTTTGGAAAACAGTATTAACGGGGCGCGAGTATGGTTTTGCGTAAGTAATATCTGTGTTTCCAATTGCGATTTTGCCTGATGTTGGCTCCTCTAGCCCTGCAATCATTCGAAGCGTTGTTGTTTTGCCACACCCAGAAGGCCCAAGGAGTGCAAAGAATGATCCTTCTGGGATAACTAGAGATAGGTCATCTACTGCTTTGAAATCTGCGAATGCTTTCGTTAAGTTCGAAAGTTTGAGATCTCCCTTTGTGGAAGCGGCTACATCAACCACTAGTTGCCTGTGGCTTTTTGGAAAGCAGATTGGTACTTAGTCTCATCAGCAGGGGAAAGTGCCGCAAAAACTTTTACCTTAGAAAGAGCTGCATCATCAGGGAAAATGAATGGGCTGGCTGCAAGTACTGGATCAATTTTTTCCATCTCGGCCTGTGCGCCTTGTACTGGGCAGACGTAATTTACATATGCCGCAACTTGAGCCGCTACAGCTGGGTCGTAGTAGTAGTTCATGACCGTTTCAGCATTTTTCTTGTGAGTAGATGTTGATGGAATCATCATGTTGTCACTCCAGAGCGTGCCCCCACTTTCTGGAACCGCGAATTCAAACTTGCCATTATTCTCGGTAGCGAGCTGGAATACATCGCCAGACCAACCAATAACAGCAATCGCATCGCCGGAAATTAGGTCTTCCTTATAGGAGTTGCCCTTTACTTGGCGAATAAAGCCATCGGAAATCTTCTTTTCTAAGAAGTCAATTGCATTCATAAATTGATCTTCAGTAAATGAACCTGAGATATCTACACCCTGGTACTGCATGATGATTCCCATGGTGTCGCGCATCTCTGACAGGACTTCAATGCGTCCCTTGTTAGCAGGAGCAAATAGGTCGTCAAGAGTGTGAACACCTTTAGGCAACTTCTCTTTATTCCAACCAAATCCTGCAAAACCTGTTTGCCACGTTAAAGAATTTGTGCGACCAGGATCGAATCCAACATTTGCGAGCGCTGGAAGGATGTTGACCTTGTTAGGAACATTGGCTTCATCAATTGCTTGCGTATAGCCCAAGCGAATCCAACGTCCTGCCATCCAGTCAGTCAGTGTGACGATGTCGTAACCAATATCTTTTCCAAGCTTAAGTTGGCCTGCAACTTTGCCGTAGAAAGTATTGTTGTCATCAACATCTTCTTTATAAGTAATGTCTAATCCAGAAGATGCCTTTAGAGCATCAAGCGTTGGATACTTATTTGCATCGGAGTCGTAATCTAAATAAAGAGTCCAGTTTGCCCAACGAGCTAATTTCTCCGTGTCAGAAACATCAACTGCGACATCAGATTGAGCAGAACCAGATGACTTTGTGCCACATGCAGCAAGAAGTCCTACCGCGCCCAATCCGCCAGCACCTGCCAGCACCCCACGACGTGAGATCTGCGCTTTTATAAGCGAGCGAGTTTCCTGAGATAGTGATTCTTTATTAGGCATTACAGCTCCTTGTCGTGGTGGTGATCATGTTGGAAAGTTATCTGGCCTTCATCCGATGAGTAGGTATAGGGGAAGCTTATGCGCGCGAGTTTATGCCCTGAGGCAATGATTCGTCACGCATTTAGGCGTTGAGGTTTGTCATGACGTGCTTGATTCGGGTGTAGTCCTCGAAGCCATAACCGGAGAGATCTTTGCCATAGCCAGATTTCTTGAATCCACCATGTGGCATTTCGGCAACGACTGGGATATGAGTGTTAATCCAGACGCAACCAAAATCAAAAGCTCTCGCCAATCGCATTGCACGGCCATGATCGCGAGTCCAGACGCTTGAAGCCAGGCCATAATCGACGCCATTTGCCATTGCGATGGCTTCTTCCTCTGTCGAAAATTTCTGAATAGTGATGACTGGGCCAAAGATTTCATTTTGAATCATTTCGTCATCTTGCTTGAGGTCGGCCACGATTGTTGGAGGGAAGAAGAACCCAGGGCGAGCGAGCGCTTTGCCGCCAGCCATTACGCGGGCGTGCGATGGCGTGCGGTCGAGGAATCCACTTACTCGTGAAAGCTGGTTGGCATTGTTTACTGGTCCAACAAGTACATCCTCATGTGGCATTCCGATGGCGATGCTGTTTTTTGCCTGATCAGTAAGGAGGGCAACCATCTGGTCATAAACACCGGCTTGAACTAGTACTCGCGTTGCTGCGGTGCAATCTTGACCAGCATTAAAGAACCCTGCAATAGCAATACCTTCTGCGGCAGATTCAAGGTTTGCATCATCAAAGACAACTACTGGCGCTTTTCCACCAAGTTCTAGATGCACTCTCTTTAATTGTTTTGATGCAGAGCCTGCAACTTCCATGCCTGCTCGAACTGAACCAGTTATGGAGACCATTGCAGGTGTTGCATGTTCTACAAGGGCTCTGCCTGTATCGCGTTCTCCGCAGAGCACGTTAAAGACACCATCTGGTAAAAATTCTGACATTACTTCGGCCATGAAAACAGTTGATGCTGGCGTTGTATCACTGGGCTTTAGAACAACAGTATTTCCTGCTGCAATTGCAGGTGCCCATTTCCAGACTGCCATCATCATTGGGTAATTCCACGGTGTTACCTGAGCACATACGCCGATTGGTTCGCGACGAATAATGGATGTCATGCCGTGCATATATTCGCCAGCAGATTTACCCTCTAGATTGCGAGCAGCTCCTGCAAAGAAACGAATCTGATCGATCATCGGAGGAATTTCCTCTGACATTGTTATTGCCAACGGTTTGCCGGTGTTGCGACTTTCAATTGCGACTATTTCCTCTGCTCGGGATTCAAGTGCGTCAGCAATTTTTAGCAACGCACGTTGGCGCTCGCTCGGAGTTGAATCGCGCCATCCTACAAATGCATCTGTTGCTGATTTCATTGCAAGATCAATATCTGCGCTATTGGAAACCGGGGCCTTGGCGTATGCCTCACCAGTCGAGGGGTTTATCAGGTCACTGGTCTTGCCCGAACTGCTCTGAACTGACTTACCGTTGATGAAATTTGAAAGTTGCTCCACGAGAAATCCCCTTCGCCGACATTGACTCCGTTGTGGGTGAGAGTACGCCTAGAACGCCTGGGGCGAAAGCCCTTTTTCTGCGAATTTGGTCGATTTTCGCCCTTACAGGTACGGATATCGCAGTGAAACGCCCCTAAAACTGCGGATTCCTTTGCTTTTGCCTCAAAGGTACGAGAGAGTACCTCTATGACTCGCAAGCCAAAACCGGTTCTCGATGACACCTCACGGGCGATCATCGAGCAGTTGCAGATCGATGGGCGAAAGCCTTATGCAGCTATCGGTCTTGCTGTGGGGCTCTCTGAAGCGGCCGTGCGCCAACGCATAGCCAAGCTCATCGAGTCCGGAGTCATGCAGGTCGTGGCCATTACAGACCCCCTTACCGTCGGTTCATATCGCATGGCAATGGTCGGTATCAAGGTCGAAGGTGATCTCACCGCAGTTGCAGACCAACTCTCGCACTACAAAGAGGTGGACTACGTGCTTGTCACATCCGGTGGTTTCGATGTGATGGCCGAAGTGATCTGTGATGACGATGAACATCTACTCGAACTGCTTCAACGCATACGTGCGATCCCGCAAGTACGCAGCACCGAAAGCTTTATCTATCTGAAGTTGCGCAAGCAACTTTATAACTGGGGAACCTAAAAAATGGCAACAACTAGCACCTTCGACAATGTTCAATTCTTTGAGTCAGATCTTGAATCTAACTGGTCCAACCGAGCTAAAGAGCATCTATGGATGCACTTTTCGCGTATGGGCGCATACGAAGACGGTGGCTCGATACCAATCATTGTTAAAGGTGAAGGCGCGTACATCTTCGACGATCGAGGCAAGAAATACTTCGACGGCATCTCATCGCTATTTACTGTGCAAGTGGGACATGGTCGTGAAGAGTTATCTGATGCCTATGCCAAGCAAGTAAAAGACTTGGCCTACTTTCCCATTTGGTCTTACGCACACCCACGCGCAATTGAATTAGCAGAGCGCCTTACTTCGTTAACTCCTGGCGATCTTAATCACGTTTTCTTTTCCGCATCAGGTGGTGAAGCAGTAGAAACTGCAGCCAAACTCATCAAGCAATATTTCAAACTCACTGGCAAACCAATGAAACATAAAATCATTAGCCGCCACGTTGCTTATCACGGTACAACTCAAGGTGCCCTATCAATTACAGGTATTCCTGCAGCAAAACAATTTTTTGAGCCTCTTATTGCAGGACACCATAAAGTGCCAAATACAAACTTCTATCGCGCACCGCTTAATCACCGCGATTCTGTTGAAGAATTTGGTCAATGGGCAGCAAACCGCATTGAAGAAGCAATCTTGTTTGAAGGTGCAGACACTGTTGCAGCTGTATTTGTTGAGCCCGTACAAAATTCAGGTGGATGCTTCCCGCCTCCGGCAGGTTATTTGCAACGAGTACGCGAAATTTGCGACCAGTACGACGTCATGATGGTATGCGATGAAACAATCAACGCATTTGGTCGCGTTGGCGAATACTTTGCCTCCACTCGCTACGGAATCGTGCCCGACATTATTACGTGCGGAAAAGGAATGACCTCTGGTTATTTCCCCATGGGTGCCATGATTGCAAATGAACGTTTGTACGAGCCTTTCCGCAAAGGAACAAACACATTCCTTCACGGCTTTACATTTGGTGGACACCCAGCTGGAGCCGCAGTTGCACTAGCAAACCTCGACATTTTCGAACGCGAAGGTATCAACGAAAATGTTCGAAAGAACGAAATGGCTCTCAAGACGACATTAGAGAAACTTTACGACTTGCCAATTGTGGGTGACATTCGTGGCGCTGGATACTTCTGGGGCCTTGAGATGGTCAAAGACAAAGTTACTCGCGAAACATTTACCGCTGATGAGAGCGAGAAATTGCTCAGAGGATTCTTATCCAAAGCCCTCTTCGATAATGGGCTCTATTGCAGGGCAGATGATCGTGGAGATCCAGTTATTCAGATTGCACCGCCACTCATTTGCGATCAATCTCATTTCGATGAGATTGAATCAATTTTGCGCACAGTGCTCACTGAAGCGGCATCAATCATTCTCTGATGAGTCTTTGGTGGTCGTTGATCGATAGGCCCACATTTTCTCCCGGCTCTTTAGACCAACGATGGGATGTTGTCATTGTTGGTGCTGGGTTTAGCGGTCTCTGGAGCGCGCACCACTTACTTACAGCAGACCCATCTCTCAACATTGCAATCGTGGATTCCTCGCACGTAGGTTCTGGTGCAAGTGGCCGAAACGGTGGCTGGATGTCAGCGCTATATCCACGTAGTGATGAATCCCTTGCTCAGACATCATCAGCATCAGAGATCGCGCAATTGCACGCCGAACTTCGAAATTCAATAGATGCCATTGGAGAATTCGCCAAGGCCGAGAAAATCGATTGTGGATTTTCCAAAGGAGGCTCACTCGTCATAGCGCGACACCAAACGCAGCTTTCACGTATACGCGATGACGTTGATGAACATACTCATCTCTTAAGCGCTGATGAAACTAAAGCGCGGATCAACATGAGCGGGGCCGTCGGCGCCACATTCACACCGAATTGCGCGCGTATTAATCCGGCGCAACTAGTTCTCGGCTTGGCGCAATCATTAGCTCGTCGCGGAGTATCAATATTTGAAAATTCACCAGCTCATATAGGAATGGACAAGTCTGTAGAGGTTGACGGAAAGAAACTCGATACCCAAATAGTTATTAGAGCAACAGAGGCATATAGGCAACGAACTCGAGAGTTGATACCGATTTACTCCCTCATGGTTGCAACCCAGCCACTACCCCAAGAAGTATTCGATGAAATTGGAATTTCGGAAAACGAAACTTTCGCCGAAGCTAACCACCTCATCACATACGGACAACGAACTCCCGATAACAGACTTGCCATTGGCGGACGCGGTGCGCCTTACACGTTTGGTTCTAAAAGAAATCTAGCAAGTGAAAACTATAAGAAGATTCATGATCATTTGCGCACAATGTCCATGAGTTGGTTTCCAATTCTTAAGAATTTTGAATTCACTCATGCCTGGGGAGGTGCAGTTGGAATTACACGAGACTGGTCGCCATTTGTTCGCTTCGACGGCACATTTGCCGAACTTGGTGGATATGCAGGAGATGGCGTAACACTTTCTTATTTGGCGGCAAAAACTCTAAGTGAATTAATACATGGCAAGGAAAGCACACGCACCCATCTACCTTTTGTCCAATGGCAATCCCCCACATGGGAAATTGAACCTTTGAGATGGCTTGGTGTTAATTCAGCGATTGCATTATCAGGTCTTGCTGATTGGGAAGAACAACACAGATCCAAGCCAAGCATTGTTGCTAAAGCCTTGGCGCGTATGATGGGAACATGATGAGCGAACGCACCGAAGTACATAGGTCACCACATAAACAAAACCATGATCCAGAAGTTGCGAAATCAATAATATCCAGAGCACTTGTGGCGCACGTTGCAATCAGTGTTGACGGTCAACCATTCGCTCTGCCTGTTGCATGCGCTCCGTTTAAAGATGAACTACTTCTACATGGTTCAAACGCATCGCGTCTTTTCAAAGCGCTCATGGATGGAACTCCAGCTTGTGTAACCATTACTCACGTTGAAGGCCTTGTTTTGGCCAGATCCTCGTATGAGTCATCTATGCATTACCAGTCACTCATGGCGTTAGGTAGCGCGCGCTTAATTAGCGAAGGTGAGAAGCGGCCGGCACTGCAAGCACTCACGGCACATTTGTTTCCACAGCGGCCATCCGAACTTCGTCAATCAACAGAGCAAGAAGTCAATGCCACCTCAATAGTTGCATTTCCTCTAAACGAAATTAGTGTGAAAGTTTCTCATGGGCAACCAAAAGATAAAGATTTTGATATGGATTCAGATATCTGGGCGGGAATTTTGCCGATAAAGGTTTCTTACGGCCAACCAATTCCGGCAGATAACTTGCGTCCAGGAATACCAGTTCCTGATTACATTGCAACTTGGGTGGCCGGTTAATTAGTTGAGTAATCGATACGGCGCACTCATCCTTGCTGGAATCTTTTTTGGAACTACAGGTACCGCTCAAGCCCTTGGTCCAGATGGACTCTCCCCGCTCGCTGTTGGAAGTGGCAGATTAATCTTTGGCGCAATTTTACTGTGGATCATCACTCGCTTTACTGCCAAGACAGCAAAACCAATTGCTCAATCGGATCTTTGGATAGCCTCGATTGGTTTCACTCTCTATCAACTGACTTTTTTTTCCGCAGTGAAAAGTACGGGAGTCACAATTGGAACCGTTACAGCCCTCGGCTCTGCACCAGCACTTACAGGGATAATTGCATTTCTTTTAAAAGGCGAGAAGCCAAGTAAGCGCTGGTTTCTTGCCACAATTGTTACTACCGCTGGCATAGCGGTGCTCAGTAGTGCAAAAGGTTTTTCTCAGTTTAATCTGACTGGATTTCTCTTAGCGCTAGGAGCAGGTGCGTCTTACTCCCTCTTTGCAGTTGCAAGCAAGAGTGCGCTTACTTCAGGAGTAGGAATTCCAGAGGCAATGACAAAAATTATTCTACTTGCCAGCCTATTGGGCTTGCCATTTATCTTCGTTGGAGATTTCGCACCCTTTGTTTCATTCCGCGGAGTAGAAATGCTTTTGTGGCTCGGCTTAGTACCCACCGCTCTTGCTTATTTGGCTTACGCATTCGGTTTGAAATCAGTGCAAGCAGGAACTGCTTCAACACTTATTCTGGCTGAACCTGCAACAGCAACACTTTTAGCAGCGCTAATCTTGCATGAAAGCCTTAACCTGCGATCGATCTATGGAATTGCAATCATTGCATGCGGACTTATCTACCTAGCTCGTGAAAAGACCAGAACTTAGGCAGTAAAAATCTGATTCCAGTGATCTACTTGTGGAGTGCTGGCAAAGTAAGGCTCGATGATCTCTCGCCACTTTGTGTATTGATCTGATTGTCTAAACGCAACCATGTGATCATCCAGAGTTTCCCAGCGAATCAATAGTGTGATTCTGTCCGCTTTTTCAATGCCATGCTGAAGTTCAAAACTAATGAATCCCTTTGCCTTAACCAAGATGGTGTCTACTGCTCGCTTAATAGCAACCTCGAATTCGGCATGCTTATCACTTTGGATCTCAACTGACGCTATTTCTAGAATCATTACTACTCCTTTTCGTTGTGAGGTACTTTTATTGCGTTTCCGAAGCTGCAAGTTGACCACAGGCACCATCTATCTCACGACCACGAGTATCGCGAACTGTCGTTGGAACTCCATAACTTTCTAAGATTCGCAAAAACTCTGCTTCATCTTCACGACGAGAGGCTGTCCATTTTGAACCTGGAGTTGGATTAAGGGGAATTAAATTGACGTGTGCATTGCGATTCTTGAGTAACCTACCTAGTAAATCAGCTCGCCATGTTTGGTCATTGATGTCGCGAATGAGCGCATATTCAATGGAGTAACGTCGCCCGGTTTCTTGCGCATATGCATCTGCTGCCGCGAGAACTTCTTTTACTTTCCAACGTGAATTAATAGGAACAAGGGTGTCACGAAGTTCATCATCTGGCGTGTGAAGTGAAACGGCCAATGTAACAGGTAACCCTTCGGCCATCAGTTTTTCTATTCCATTTACTAAACCAACTGTAGAAACTGTTACCGAGCGTGCACTGATCCCTAAGCCATCTGGAAATGGATCGGTGATATTGCGAAGGGTGCGCATGACCGCGTTGTAATTGGCCATTGGTTCACCCATGCCCATAAATACGATGTTTGATAAGCGAGTTGGCCCGCCTGGCAATTCACCAGAAGCGCAAGCTCTTGCAGCTGCAACAATCTGTTCGGTTATTTCACCCGCAGTGAGATTTCGAGTAAGCCCGGCTTGCCCAGTAGCGCAAAATGGACAGTTCATTCCACAGCCAGCTTGCGATGAAATGCAGACAGTTGTGCGATCGGTATAACGCATGAGAACGCTTTCAACTAAGACACCGTCATGCAAACGCCATAAGTCTTTACGTGTCATGCCACCGTCGCACGTTACGGAACGAACAATCTCAATAAGTTTAGGGGTGAATGTATCTGCGAACTCTTGACGTTTATCGGCTGGGATATCACTCCATGTTTGTGGGTCTGTAGAAAGATGGGTGAAGTAATGATTAGCTACTTGATTCGCGCGAAAACCAGGAAGTCCTAATTCTTCTGCGAATGCTCGGCGTTCTTCAGGTGAGAAATCAGCCAGATGGCGTGGTGGTTTCTTCTTTTGAATAGGTTCGTCAAAAACTAAGTTAAGTTCTGTTGGCTTATCAGCGCGCGTCATAAGTAACGCTTAACAAGTTCAAGTGCTAGCCACATAGCAGGTGCCGATAAGAGAACGGAATCAAGGCGATCGAGGGCTCCCCCGTGTCCAGGTAAAAGTGTTCCCATATCCTTAAGTGAAAAATCACGTTTCATTGCGCTCTCAATGAGATCGCCACTAGTAGCAGTAAAAACAATCATAATTCCGGCTAACGCACCCAACCACCAATGAATGTGAAGTAGATAATGGAAAGAAAGGGCTCCTCCGGCAATTGTAAAGACCAGTGAACCGGCCAAGCCTTCCCAGGTTTTTTTAGGACTAATTTTGGGAACTAATGGGTGGCGCCCGATAAGAACTCCGACTAAATATCCAAAAGTGTCATTACACCCTACGAGAATGACGAAAGTCATTACTCGGTGCAAACCATCATGAGGACGAGCAAGAAGAATGACAAATCCTGCAAGGAACGGCAGGTAGATGAGAGAAAGAGTTGTTGCCGTGGCGCTCTTTACAAATCCTTCGGGACCACGGCGCAATAAATCAACTAATAGCATCGGGAAAAAGATTGCTGAAGCAACTGCTAGTGCAGCAACTCCGCCTCTCCAGGTCGCAATAGTTAATCCGCACGTAGCCAACATAAGCGCCCGCGATGAGATAAAGATTCCAACAGTGCCGAAGGCGCGAGCTATTTCGCGAACACCCAAACAAACTGCGATGGCAACTAAAACCGCAAAAACTTCTCTCCGAAAGGCAAGTGCGAACCAGACAAGTGCAACGAGAGATAGGCCTACAACAACAGAAGGAAAGAACTTGCGCCCAGCCCGACGATTAATCTCTTCGTTAATAGTGTGAAAGTCATCCATAACGCAGTCAAGAACTCTCAAACTTCGAGAAGTTCGACCTCCTTGTGCTTCAAAAGATCATCAATTTTTGAAACATGATCTCCGGTTAACTTCTCTAAATCCTTTTCACCACGAGTTAAGTCGTCCTTGCCAATGTCTCCATCTTTTTCCAACTTTTCCATCGTCTCTTTTGCATGACGACGAATATTGCGCAGCGAAATCTTGGCATCCTCTGCTTTGGTGCGAACTACTTTGATGTATTCCTTGCGTCTCTCTTCGGTAAGTTGAGGAAAATTGACGCGGATAACAACGCCATCATTGCCGGGGTTTACACCGAGATCTGACTCACGAATTGCCTTTTCGATCGAAGCCATAGCCCCTTTATCAAAAGGTGAAACAAGAGCCATTCTTGCTTCTGGAACTTGAATCGAAGCCAATTGCGAAAGTGGCGTGAAAGTTCCGTAGTAATCAACCATCACTTTATTGAATAGTGATGGGTGCGCACGGCCGGTACGGATGCTGGCAAAATCTTCTTTCGCAACCTCTAACGCTTTGTCCATCTTCGTTGTTGCATCCTTGAGGGTGCCTGCTACATCGCTCACTTGGTGCTCCTTAAACTATTGAGTTGAAATGCCAAATTAGGCAACGAGTGTTCCGATAACTTCGCCACGCACTGCACGTCCAATATTTCCTTTTACCATGAGGTCAAAAACTACAATTGGTAAATTGTTTTCTCGACAAAGGCTAAATGCTGCAGCATCGGCCACTGCAAGTGATTTAGACAAAACTTCATCGTAAGAAATCGTGTCATATTTGACCGCTTTAGAATCTTTCTTTGGATCTGCTGAGTAGACACCATCGACCCCACTCTTTGCGAGCAAGAGCGCTTCTGAACCAATCTCAAGTGCGCGTTGCGCAGCGACTGTATCGGTTGTGAAAAAAGGCATTCCCGCACCAGCTCCGAAAATTACAACTCTTCCCTTTTCGAGATGTCGGATTGCGCGACGCGGGATGTATGGCTCGGCAACTTGGCCCATGGTGATCGCAGTTTGTACGCGAGTATCTACATTGAGTTTTTCTAGAAAATCTTGAAGGGCTAAGCAATTCATTACGGTGCCGAGCATGCCCATGTAATCTGCGCGAGCTCTATCCATGCCTAATTGCTGTAGCTCTGCACCACGGAAGTAATTACCTCCGCCAACAACTACGGCGACTTGAACACCTGTCCGGGCAACATCTGCGATTTGTTCTGCAACATCTTGAACGACATCGGGATCCACACCGATTCCTTTTTTGCCACCGAAAACTTCTCCAGAAAGTTTAAGGAGCACTCTCCCGTACTTACCTCTACTGCCGGGCACGAGTGCTCCTTTCGCTTTCTACTAAGAGTTTAGGGGCTCTTTTTGAATGTTTTACTGACCCACGCGGAAGCGATGAAACGCCTTTACGACGCTATCGGCTTCATCGAGAATCTGCTTAACAGTTTTCTTGGCATCCTTTGCGAAAGCTTGCTCTATCAAGCTCACTTCCTTAACGAATCCAGTTACGCGACCTTCTACAATTTTGGCAAGGGAAGCCTCTGGCTTGCCCTCGTTACGAGCGGTCTCTTCTGCAACACGACGCTCATTTTCAATGACATCGGCAGGAACGTCATCGCGGTGTACATACGATGGTGCAAACGCTGCGATGTGTTGGGCGATATCTTTTCCAACGCCAAGTGCGTCCTTAGTGATTTGGACGAGAACTCCTACTTGTGGTGGAAGATCTGGGCTTGTGCGGTGAAGATAAATACCAACAGGTGATCCGTCAAGAACTGCAACACGGCGAACTTCAATTTTTTCACCAAGTGTTGCATTTCCTTCATCGATTGCATCTTGCACTTTACGTCCAGGCTTAATTTCCGAAGCTAAGAAAGCATCTACATCAGAAAGCTTTGCCTTCATCAAATGCTCGAGAAGTTCGTCGGCGAGAGCCTGAAAGCGCTCACCCTTTGCAACGAAATCAGTCTCACAATTGAGCTCGAGCATGACACCTAGGTCGTCTTGAACCTTTGCAATGACAAGACCGTTAGAAGTTGTACGGCCTTCACGCTTGGTGACGCCCTTTAAACCTTTAACGCGAATGATTTCAACTGCTTTGTCGAAATCACCTTCTGCTTCATCGAGAGCTTTTTTGCAATCGAGCATTCCTGCTGCGGTTGCTTCGCGGAGCTTTTTTACATCTTCTGCCGAATACTT
>CAILKF010000122.1 GCA_903834705.1 uncultured Actinomycetes bacterium | reverse complement strand
TAAGTGGTTCAACTCTGAAAAGGGTTTCGGTTTCATTGCAGTTGACGGTGGCGGACAAGATGTATTCGTTCACTACTCAGCAATTCAAGGAAACGGTTACAAGTCCCTTGAAGAGGGTCAGTCAGTTTCATTCGAGGTCGTGCAGGGTCCAAAGGGTCCTCAGGCCGATGCAGTGAACGCTAACTAATACTCACCACTTTAAATAGGAAAGCCCCTCAGGAAACTGGGGGGCTTTCCTTATTTTAATAACCGACTTGCTCGGGAACTTCTCCAACTTTTGCTTTCTTAGCTGCAACAGCCTTTGCAGGATATGCATTTAATCCGGCTTTCCATTTATCTAAATATGGCCACGGATAAATTTCTCCCCGCCTTACCCACCAAATATCGGGTGGTGTTGGCCAAGAAATTCCGTAATGTAAATGTGGTGCAGTGCCACGTGCATCTCCAGATGTTCCAATAAAACCTAATAAGTCTCCAACGGCAACTCGAACACCGGGTTCGATTCCATCAGCAATCTTGCCTAAATGGGAGCCGTAGTAGCGAACACCATCGTCGCCAATCATCGATACATAGAGTCCACTACGATCTGCGCCAAGATTTGTCTTGCCACTCCACTTATCTACGCGATTAACTTCATCTATTACCCCGCTAGTCGATGCTACAAATTTGCACCCTTTTTTTGCCAAAATATCTGTTGCAGGATAATTGTGGTGCGAATGCGCATATGTATAAGTGCAACCCACGACTGGGAACGCATACTTGACGGCTCCCTGTGCTGGATTAAATGGTGTCACTAAGAAAGAAAGAGTTAAGACAAATACGGGAAGTAGTTTTCTTTGCATCTTTCGAGCATACTGCCTCTATGCGTAAATTAGATGGAGGACTTTCCACGGCGTTAGAAGAACGTGGAAATACTCTCACCGGATCTTTATGGACTGGCGAACTACTACGCACTGCACCTAAAGAAATTGAGAAGGCTCACAGGGCTTTTGTCGATGCCGGAGCGCAAATCATTACCTCTTCGGCCTATCAGATTTCTTTCACTGGATGCTCAGAAAGAGGGTGGAGTGATCGCGATGTAATTGATGCGCTTATTCTTTCGACAACTCTTGTTCGCGAAGCAGCTAATGGCAATGTACCAATAGCAGTCAGCATCGGTCCGTATGGTGCAGCCCTTGCAGATGGTTCTGAATACCGCGGTAGATATGCGGCATCGAAATCAGCAATACGTGAATTTCATAAACAAAGACTTGAAATATTGATTAATACCGAACCAGATTACTTAGCACTAGAAACTATGCCCGATATTGACGAAGTTGAAATTTTAGTAGATCTCATTGCTCAATCAGAAACAAAAATTCCATTCTGGGTTGCTTACTCATGCAAAGAAGGGGCGCTGACAAATGCTGGACAGCGCTTTAGCGAAGCGGTTGCACTTGTGTGCGAACAACCCGGAGCAATGGCAGTTGGCATCAATTGCACTGCGCCAGAATTGATTGCACCACTTTTGCGCTCTGCACATTCTTCGCTGCCGTTTATTGTCTATCCCAATGCCGGTCGCACATGGGATGCAAAGACCAAGCAATGGATTGGCTCACCTAAGCGCGGATTTGCAACGGACATGATCGCCGAATGGATCGACCTTGGCGCTGAAATTATTGGTGGGTGCTGTGGAATTTCTCCTAAAGATATTGAAAAAATGGAGTTGTCTTAACTTAGAGTGAAAAATATTCCAAAAAAGTGACTCAGCGTAATTGCAACTTCAACAGATTTGGCAATTGCAATCTGCTAAATAGTTCTATGCACAATTTCCATAAGGTCCTAAGATCTCACTTAATCCAATGTGAACACTGTCGGAATGGAAAAATTTCCGGCAATGAAATCCAAGATGGTTTTAAGAGTTTTGATGCGCGAGCCCCTGAATTACTCTATTCTTAGGCAACGAGGTTCTCACCGTATACTTGTCTCGTCGCATTTCCCTCGAATCCTCTACTCATATCACGATGTTGTAGAACTTTCTGGAAGTGAAGTACGAGCATTGCTTATGAATCAAATTGGACTTTCGCATACTGCAGCAATGGAGGTTATTCAATGATCAGAGTCTCAGTTGAGATTTCCCAAGTAGAAGTAGGAAATTGGTTTGCTAGTGGAATCCTTCCTATCGAGGGCGAATCAAGCGCGTTTCAAACTGGAGATACCTCATTAGATAACTTGCGAGTGAGATATGTCGATGCAATCAAGTGGGCCACATCAACCGATGAAATTGAATTTGTCGAAGTTTTCGTCAATCAAAATCAACACACATGAGAACTTATCTCATAGCGCTCCGGCACTTACATGCTGACAAGAACTTTAGGTAATTTCCTATCGGGATTTGCCAATAGCGCAATCGCATCACCGAACTGTGCAAATGGAAAAACTTGATCGATAATCTTGGGAGATTTAATAACCCCTTCAGAAATGAGAGTTAGAGCTTCCTTATATCTACCAGGTCCATTGAGGACTCCATAGATTGAGAGATCTCGCAAGACAACATCTGCCACATCGAAACTTTCCATAGGAGTATCCGGAACTCCAAGAAGCACAACTTCGCCGCCAGCGCACACTGCTTGGAATGAGGATTTAATAGATCGATTTGTTCCTGCTGCTTCAACAACAACATTGACAGAATGTGATGGCATCTGATCTGGCATTACTGGTTCGAAACCCAATGAACGCACGCGCTCTGCACTTCGTTCACCAAGAACTGCAATGAGTACTTCCCATCCGCGATGCGCAAGTACTTGCGCAGCAATTATCCCAATAGTTCCATCTCCGATAACAAGTGCTCGGCCTCCTGCGGCCTTGATGCGAGAAACTCCCGCAATCGAAGTAACTGCGGGTTCTGCAAGAGTCGCATCGCGAAGCGCCAAGCCTTTGGGAATTGGATGTGCATTACCAACGGGAACTTTTACAAACTCTGCAAGTGCTCCAGGTCCTCCGCGTCGAACGCCAATCTCAATGCGCTCTTGGCACCATGTTGCGCGATTTTTACATCCCGCACAAATTCCACAACCAACGATGGGATCCATAATCACTTCTGTGCCAACTGGCAAAGCGGCATTCGTAGATTGAGCAATCGTTCCGCTCATCTCGTGTCCAATTTGCATCGGAAATGAAGCATTACTGGTGGAAAAGTATGGATGCTTGCCATTCAAGAGCTCTAAGTCAGTACCGCAAAGTCCAACGTAACCAACGCGAATAAGCACCTCATCGTAAGTGATTTCAGGAACAGGAACTTCCACAATCTCCCACTTTTGTGGAGCGGTGATAAATAACGCCTTCATCGTTTCCGCAGACTTTGTATTTGTCATTAAGCCGCTTCGCTCCCACTTTGATTAGTCGATGTTGCATGCTTAAGGAGCCACATGCGCAATGATTCGCGCTGGGAGTCTAAGAAAACGGCAAACAAAATGATAAATCCTCTAATTGGCTCCACCCAGAATGGATCAATAGCGGTGAGATTAAGAGCATTTGCAATCATCGATAATAAAAGCACTCCACCCAAAACATCGAAGTAGGAACCACGACCACCGGTGAGACTTACTCCACCAATAACAGTTGCAGCAAATACTTCAAAAATTACACCTTGTCCGACGTTTGCTGGCGCAGAACCAAGTTCTCCGATAATTAATAACCCGGCAACACCTGCAACTCCTCCAGCAACCATGAACATGCGGCGTTTGACCGCACCTGGATCGATACCTGCAGCGCGTGCAGCAACTGCATTGCTTCCTACTGCATAAAGACGACGTCCACCACTTGTAAAGCGAGAAATGATTACAGCAATTCCAAAGGCAAACGCAGTAAGAATTACTGAGTTAGGAACTCCAAATGTTTTTTCTCCTCCTAAAACCAAGAGAACTGGATTAATTCCGTTCAAAGTTCTGGCTTGATTAATCACATAGGTAAGTCCACCCAAAACAATAAGTGTTCCAAGAGTTACAAGAAAACTATTCATTTTAAGTCGAGTCACTAACGATCCGTTTACCCAACCAATTCCAACACCAACACCAACGCCAATGAGTCCTGCAAGAATGGGGTTAAGATTCCAACCACTTCCAACATCTCCTTTTCCTAAAGATATCCAGGCAACCAGATAGCCAACAAAACCCATGTTCACACCGAGGGAGAGATCCATCTCTCCTCCGATAAGAGCCATTGCGGCAGCAATAGATAAAAGGCCAAGAACTGTGCCATGAAGTAGCACATTAGAAAGATTATTGAACTGGAAGAAGCCATCAATTGTCAGCGCAACCACAACAATTGTCAGGGTTAAGACAATCCAAATAAGATGATCAACCAATCGGTTAATCCATATTGTTTTTTTCATGCGTCGATCCCTTCGATGGCTCGGATAAGTGTTTCACCGTCTAAATCTTCGGTGTCAAATTCAGCTATTTGTTCGCCCTTATAAAGGACAATAACTCGATCTGTTACTTGTAGAAGAGTTTCTATTTCGTCAGAAACCAAAAGAACTCCAGCACCTCGTTCGCAAGCCTCTGCAACAATGGTTGTAATGCTTGCCTTTGCCGCGATATCAACTCCTTGAGTTGGTTCTTCAAGCAAGAGCAAAGATGGTCCCGACTCAAGCATTTTGCCAAGAGCAACTTTTTGCTGATTGCCTCCACTTAACGTGCCAACGTTCTGCTCTGGTCCTGTGCAGATAATGCTATAAGTGCTAATAGCATTTTTAGCTACCTTTTCAGCTTTACTGGGAAATTGAAACCCCCATTTATTTTGCAACCTATCAAGCACAGTCATCGTGAGATTATCTGCCACATTAAATTGCTCAAATACGCTTTCACCGCGACGGTCCTGCGAGAGATAACCCATTCCCCGTGAAATTGCTTCCCGTGGACGCTGCACAACTTTGCTTGAACCTCCAAAATTGGTCGTGCCCCCTGATGCCTTTTGTAATCCGAAAAGAGTTTGAACTAGCTCATGCTTTCCACATCCTTCGAGCCCTGTTAGCCCAACTATCTCGCCAGAATGAATAGTGAGTGAGATTTTACTGAAGGCATTCTCCTTACTTAAATCTTTTACTTCAAGTAAAACGTTATCTTTATGAAAATCCATACTTGAATGATGAGTTTGGGATTTTCGAGCTCTCTTGGTTAATGCAGAGCTCGCACCCATTTCACGAATCAAGTCATCGGATGAAATTTCTGACGTTTGAAAAGTGCCACGAGATAAACCATCGCGCAATACAGTAACTCGGTCTGTAATCGAAAAAACCTCTTGAAGGTGGTGTGAAATATAAATAATTGCAACGCCAGCGTCAGCTAAATTCCTCATGAGTTTAAAGAGTCTGCTAATTTCAGGTTTTGCTAAGGCTGCAGTGGGCTCATCAAGAATGATGAGTTTTGCGGACCGTGATAATGCCTGTGCGATTGCAATCATCTGTCGGGATGCAACACCGAGACTTGCCATAGGAACTCTTGGATTTACATCAAGACCAACTAATTTCAAAGATGTTTCGGCCAACTCCCACACTTGAGTCCAATTGACCAAACCATGCTTGCCCATTGGTAGCCGGCCAACTAATAAATTTTCTCCTACCGACAGAGTAGGGAATGAACTCATTTGTTGAGGAACAAGTGCGATGCCGGCGTTGAGTGCAAATTCAGGATCGCCTGGTTCAAGCTTTACTCCATCAAGAACTACTTGACCGTGGTCTAGCGTTACAAGCCCAGTTATGCCACCTACTAATGTGGATTTACCAGCGCCGTTGCGACCAACAAGTCCATGAATCTCTCCCCTAAAAACATTCATAGATACGTTTTGCAAAACCGTTGTCTTGCCATAGATCTTGGTAGCACCTGTGGCTTCCAAACACATTTCATTCTTCAAGACGAATCCTTTTCCAAGCAATTAATAACCGAAAGAGTACGCCACCCACCCATACGAAAATGTTAATTCTCTACGGAGAGACCATCTCTGATCTCTCCGTAGAGAATATTTAACTTAATCTATTACGCATTACCCCACAAGGCTGTGTTGTCAACATTTTCCGGTGTAACTGGAATCGTCTTCAATGCCAATGTTGGACCAGCTGCGCTGTTTTTGATCTTTCCAGCGATTGGTCCTGAAGATCCAGTGGCAGAGAAAGCACCCTCTGTGATTTTGCCACCGTCAAGAACGATCTTGACTAGATTTGTTACTGACCCGAAATCAGGCAGTGCCTGGCTTGAGGTTGCATCAAAATAGCCATCGCGGAAGACCTTCATTGTGGCTGCGCATCCATCTACTCCAGCAAGGAATATATGTTTGGCATTTCCACGCTTGAAGAGCTTGTTGATCGACTTCAGCGCCGTTGTAACTACAACTGAACCTACGCAGTCGGAGTGCATGTAGATGCCATCAACGTTTTTAGCTGATGCAACGTCACGTGTGGCTTTGGAGAATTCAGCCTCAGTCCATTTAGTTGGCTTCTTGATGAGCGTTATTTTCTTATACTTCTTGATGACGTCATCAAAACCGTTTCCACGATCTTGTGCAGTGATGCTTGACATGTCGCCTTGAATCTCAAGGACAATACCCTTGGCAGATCCATATTTCTTAGTAAGAAGCTTAACCATGGCTTTAGCAGAGTCTTGGCCAGCGAGATAATTATCTGCCAACACGGTTGCAGCTACTGCGCAACCATCTGGCAATCTATCGATTGCGAAGATAGGAATTCCAGCTTCTCCGGCCTTAGCTATAGGTGCACAAATTGCTGCTGCATCTGCTGGAACCATGATGATAGCGCTAACCTTTTGCTCAATTAGGGCTTCAATTTGTGTTGCCTGATCTTTGGCAACACCGTTTGCGTTCTTCGCAATTAATGTCCAGCCCTGCTTCTCCACCCAAGTTTTAACACCGGCTGCAATAACTTGCTGACCAGCATCCGCTAGAGATGGTGAACTCATTCCGATTACTACTCCAGCGCCTTGTGCGCTAGTGCTGTTCAATCCCAAAGCAAGCAGTGAGGCCACGGCAAGCAGTGAGACTTTCTTAGTGAAACTCTTCATCTTTCCCCCTTGATTATAGAATCGTTTCCATAGGAAACTGGGATTATTCAATTCGCTTATGGCCTAAAGGTCAATAGCATTTAGCAATATGTTCTGACTTCAATTAATTCACGCTCAAAAGGGGGTTGCCACTCGACCAGATCCGAGGGCTTGCCAAAAAAACATATTCTGATAGCGTAGGGAATCGTTACCGATACGCTTAAAAAGGGATTCCGATGAAAATAGCTAAGGTCGAGCCAATTCCGGTCGCCTACCCCGAACCCAATGATTACAACGCCACCCGGTATCTCTGCCTCGTAAAGATCACCACAGACGAGGGCGTGGTTGGCTGGGGTGAGTCCATTACCCAATTTCCCGAGGCAAATCCGGCTACAGCTGCAATTATCGCTGGAATGGCCGAACTCCTTATCGGTAGCGACCCCGTAAATACTGAAGCTCTCTGGCGCCAAATGAAAGATCGAGCTTGGTGGTACGGCTATGGCGGCGGAATCGCTTCCTATGCAATTTCAGCTATCGATATCGCCCTGTGGGATATAAAGGGAAAGATTTTAGGGAAGAGCGTTCTTGAACTCCTGGGTGGATCCGTTCACGAACGCCTTCCCGCAATTGCTGATTCCCATGCACATCACGAATCCATTCCCGCAATGGCCGATGAAGCTATCGAGTGGCTATCTACTGGAATGAAGGGCATGAAAGTTGGACTTGGAAAACGCGGAAATGCTCGATTGGGTTACGAGCACGATCGCGATGTTGAGTACATGAAGGCAATGCGAGAAGCAGTAGGGGACGATAAAAAAATCATGCTTGATTGCGGTATCGCAATTAAATGGGATGTTGCTACGGCAGTTAAACGAGTACAGGCTTTCGATGAATACAACTTGGAGTGGATTGAAGAACCTCTTGGTGCATGGGATCCCGAAGGTTATGCATCCCTTCGAGCGAAAACTCAAACTCTTATTGCCTACGGCGAGCGAGAGTGGAATGTTGCCGGTTACGAGCGAATCTTAGAGACAGGAACCTGCGATGTCTTCGGTGTCGATCCAGCT
Source organism: uncultured Actinomycetes bacterium (assembly GCA_903834705.1). GTDB lineage: Bacteria > Actinomycetota > Actinomycetes > Nanopelagicales > Nanopelagicaceae > QYPT01. Next base: position 9,908 of record CAILKF010000122.1, on the reverse strand, counting down.
CGCGCAGAGGGAATTACTGGATTTAAAAAAGTTTGTGATCGAGTAGAGCATTACAAGAGACAAGGCAATGCTCACGCATGGTCATCGGCAATCGTGACAGCGGCAAGCCTGGCTGTAAGTTTCAGTTCACCTTCATGCAAGCTCTTTGGATTAAAGCCACTACGTAATCCGATGCAACATGAACTTGTTGAAAATCCCATTGAGCATGTTGATGGCTGGCTTTATCCCCCAACTACACGCCCGGGATTAGGAATTGAAGTTCGAGAAGAAGTAGTTGATCGGTACCGGCAATAATGCCTGAAGGTGACAGACAAAGTCGGATTGCATTAAAATTCCGCGTCACTTTCACGATTAACTAATAAGGGATTACTGACGTGGATTCGCCAAGAGTAACGATTCATGATGTCGCGACCGCTGCTGGAGTAGCAGTCTCGTCAGTGTCACGCGTTCTTAGTAACCATCCAAGTGCAAGTCCAAACATGAAATCGCGAGTCGAAGCAGCTGTTAAACAACTCGGATATCAGCCTGATCTTGTTGCACAAAGTTTACGAACGGGCAATACCCGCACAATAGGTCTATTAATGAAAGATCTTTCCAATCCTTTCTACGGTGAAATGTTAACTTTCTTGGCGAATTCCATGATGAGCGCCGGTTACAACTTACTCATGATGACCAGCAGTGGGGACGCTGAGGGTGATTCAAAGATTATTGAGATGCTGAACCAAAGGCGAATGGATGGCTTTTTCTTAGCGACAGTAACTGATCAATCACCACTTCTTAGAAAGACAATTTCTTCTTGCAGAAATCCCGTCGTGCTCCTAGATCGTGATTTCACAAACTTGGATGTAGCCCGAGTCTTTGCAGATCATGCAACAGGAGTGAATTCAGCAACAAAAGATTTAATTGCCCTCGGCCATAAAAATATTGCCCTTATGGATGGAAGTGCGCAAATTAGACCCGCACGGGAGCGTTCTAACGGATTCTTGAGAGCGATCAACGAAGCCAAAATTAAGAACGGGGTAGGTTCGCCGATAGATGGGATTTTGTCACCATCATCTGCCAGAGCTAAAACGCGAGAGCTTATGAATTTACCAAAATCCAAGCGCCCGACTGCGATTATCACTGGAAGTACGTATGTAACGATCGGTGTGCTGGAGGCCTTATCCGACTTGGGTCTATCACCTGGAAATGATTTATCTCTTGTGGCTTGCGATGATCTACCTTGGTTGCGCGTACTCAGGCCTAGAATTTCAACAGTCTCTCGTGATTACCAGAATTTTGGTACTACAGCAGCCGATCTTATGCTCAGCCTTCTGGGTGGAGAGAAACCTAAAACCATCACACTTCCAACTCGCTATGAGGCGCGTGACACTTCACAACCTGTTTAAACATATCCCATCACGAGGGTGGACTTGTTCTCATGAGACATAGCATTCGTACATGAAAACTTTGCCCAAAGCCGATCTTGATGTGGTTGCAAAGTACTTTCAAGAAAACAACGTTGATCTTGAGAACGCTTCATTTCTTATTTCTGGAATGACAGGATTTGTTGGATCGTGGTTAGTGGATTCTCTGGTGCATATTAATAAAGAGTTTGGTTTGAAGATCGCAATCACGGGAATTACTCGAAACCCCTCCAAAATTAATACCTGGACTAATTTACTCCCAGGGAATGTGAAGATCATTGAGTCAGATATACGCACGCTAAATAAAGTTGAAGGTAGTTTTACTCACTTCGTGCATACTGCGACTCCGACAACGTCAGCAACCCGTGCTGGTGACCTAGTCAATGTCTTTGAGTCAAGTGTATTAGGAGCAAGAAATCTCCTTGAGATTGCGAAAAAACAAACAGCTCCACCAATTTTTTTACACACGAGCTCTGGTGCAGTTTATAAAAAATCCCCGAGTCATTTGACGAACATTCCTCTCACATGGCCAATGCAAGATCTTGCAGCCTCCGAAAGCGTTGACGTTGAGTATGCGCGCGCAAAGATTGAAACCGAAAAATTAATACTGGCTGCAACTAGTGAAGGTTCCGTGCAAGGCATTAACGCCAGGCTTTTTTCCTTTATGGGGCCAAGGGTGCCACTTCAAGAGCACTATTCGATTGGTAATTTCATGCACTCAGGAATGTGTGAGGATGAAATTAAACTTTCTGTAAACCCCACCACCGTTAGATCCTATGAACACGCAACTGACATGGCTAGTGCGCTCATCTACATCTTGGGATTGCGCCAAACAGGCGTCTTTCACGTGGGGTCAGATAAAGGAGAAGAACTCATAGCTTGGGCAGAACTTGTCGGTAAAGTTTTTTCAAAACCTGTAAAAAATCTCTACGCAGATAAGGCACAAAAGCCCGACATCATCCCCTACGTTCCCGAGCATGATGAGCGAATTCCAGGAGGTTTAAGTGAATTAATTTCAAAAGAAGAACAAATTGTTAACTGGAGAAATTGGTTAAGTACTCATCATTAATGCGGGTGAATCACTTGCCTCACTACTTGTGCGCCATGTAGTGCGTCCATTGCTTCATTTACTTGCGACATAGGACTTACGGATGTGAGTAGCTTTTCCACGGGCAGTTTGCCCGCTCTCCAGAAATCTACAAATTCTGGAATATCTACCCGAGGATTTGCAGAACCAAGATATGAACCACGAATTGTTTTTACATCCGAGACTAGTGAAAGCGCAGATATCGAGAGCATCTCTGAAGCAGGTGGTAAACCAACGGTAACTGTTGTTCCGCCGCGACTTGTTGCCTCGTATGCTGCTTTCAAAGTATCGGCGCGACCTGCGCATTCAATGGCAACAAGAACTCCGGCAGGAAGGTGATCTCGTAAGTTTTCATGTGGATCTAATGCAAAATCTGCACCTAGTTCAAGTGCGAGTTTTCTCTTTGATGCAACAGGGTCAATTGCAAAAATTGGAGATGCTTTAGAAATGACTGCGCCAATGAGCGCCGAAAGTCCAACACCGCCAAGTCCCCACACTCCAAGTGACTGACCTGGTTTTGTATGTGCGGAGTTTCGAACAGCACCAATTCCTGTAAGTAGTGCGCAACCAAAGAGCGCTGCAATATCAAATGGGATGTCATCGGGAAGTTTGATCAGTGAGCGCTCATCAAGGACCGCGTACTGGCTATAGCAAGAAACTCCGTTGTAGTGCTGCACAGGCGCACCGTTAAAACTTATTCGCGTTCCCCCGCCAATCATTTCACCGCGTGCATTCGATGTTGCACCGACAGAACAAAATGCTGGGGTGCCAGATGTGCATTCACTGCACAAACCACAACTAGGTAGGAAAACACTTGTTACATGGTCTCCAACTTTTAAACCTTTAACGCCGGCACCTAGTTCGAGTACAACTCCTGCAGATTCATGCCCTGCAATAAGCGGTAAGGGGCGTTGTCTGGAGCCATTAACAACGGAAAGATCTGAGTGACAAATACCAGCTGATTCAATTTTAACGAGCACTTCACCAGGGCCGGGTGGGGCTAAATCAATTTCAACAATTTCAAGTGGACTTGATGTTGCATAAGGAAGTGGCATGCCACCTTGGCGAAGAAGTGATGCAAGTGATTTCACGTACGAAATCTTTACTTTCTACACTCTTAAATCAATAGTTGCACCACCATCAACAACGATGGTTTGCCCATTGATATAGGACGCTTTCTGAGAGGCTAAGAAAACAACAACGGATGCTTGCTCTTCAGGCCGTCCCATACGTTTCATAGGAACTGCTTGAGCGAATGATTCGTACGTTACCTCTTTGCCATCAACAAAAATTCGATTCTGTGTCTTTGTAAATCCTGGTGCTATTGCAACCACACGAATGTTGTCAGGTGCCCACTCAACTGCAAGTACGCGAGTTAACGCTTCGAGTCCTGCCTTCGATACTGAGTATGAGAGTCGTCCTGGTAATCCAATCCGTGCAGCAACTGATGCAATCGAAATAATTGTTGGATAAGGAGATTTCTTCAGATGCGGATACGCGGCGCGGCAACAACGAAATGCTCCATCTAAATGCACGTTAGTTATAAAGCGCCAATCCTCATCACTATAGGTATGTGTTAAACCTTGGCGAAAGTTTCCTGCGTTATTTACTAATACATCGAGGCGACCAAAGCGTTCAATTATCTTGGCGATACCAGCATCTACAGATTCAGTAGATCCAACATCGATGGAGACTGTAAAGACGTGCTCTCCTTTTGGATCCAATGCTTTTGCTACTTCTTGCGCAGCATCTTCACGAAGATCCGAGACAACTACGTCATAACCGTCATCAAGAAATTGCTTACACATTTCAGAACCAAGGGATCCGCCACTTCCGGTTACCAAGGCCACTGGGCGCGATGAACTCATACGGCGAGTTAATCAGTATGGGCCTTATTAGACAAGGGATTCGGCATGAGGGAACATTGCAGGCGTGAGAATATTCAAGCGATAGAGTTACTCCCTGCAAGGGGCGGTAGCTCAGTTGGTTAGAGCCCGGAACTCATAATTCCGTCGTCGTCGGTTCGAGCCCGACTCGCCCCACTGTGGATCTAACTGGTAACTTTAAATACGAAATCCAAGTCAAAAGAATCAGCAGGAATATCTAACATCAAGGAAATCACATCGCGGGTCATGGGTTCAATTTCTTCTTCATTGCGGGCTTGTGTAAAGACATTTTCTAGTGAAGGAACGTCAATAAACCAAAACTTTCCGTCAGGTTGCACAGTTGCTTTGTAAGTAGTTTTAATCATCGCTCCCACCACCTCTCTCCAAGAATTGATTGCAATTGTTTCATGATTGCAAGAGCAGGTAAATCCCCAAGCTCCCTGTGTCGTGGAATCGGAATACGTAAATGACCCACGGTGATAATCGAGTGGTTGCCACCTTCACTTAGGGTGATATTTGAGATTCCTTGACGAGCGCACTCCTTATGAACTCTTCTAAGTAGGTCGCGTCGCTTCACCGGGCAAGCACACACTTTGAAGTTCTCTTTCAGTCCCCTTAAAAGAGAATCTGTGTACAGACCTATCCTTGGCATAACTCTGGAAATCATCTGAATTCCGAGGCGCTTCCACTTTAATAAAAGCCTTGTAACTCAACTCCTCAACGAATATTCTTAGGCTATAACTCAATTGCAAACGCTCGGCCACTGGAGAGGTGACATTTATGTCCGGATTACAAGCAGGAGCCTCGTCAATAAAGATCAATCCGAAAATGGGTTTGAAAAAGGGTGGCTTTAGATTATTTGCAGAACCCATCACATCCATTGATGACGATATGGAATTGGGTGTTCTTGTTCTTCAATCCAAAGGCAGTCGCATTGCAATTATTTCTTCCGATCTTGGAAATGCCACACCGAAGGAAGCTACAGAAATCCGTGAGCTAGTAGCCGGAATACTTAAAATCGAGCGGGCACATGTTCTATTTAACCTCAGCCACAATCACAGCTCACCAACACTTCCAGATAACAACGGCAACGCAGTGGTGGAAGAGGATTACAGAAAAAGTCTTGAGTACTACACGATGCTCCTTGCAAACTTAACCACGTGTACTAAGGCTGCGCTAGCTAATTTGAAAGAGGCGCGCATGGGTTACGCATGGGGCGAGGCAGATCTCAACATCTATCGCCGTGAATGGAACAACGGTCAAGATATTCTGGGAGAAGTACCAGACCATCCAGTTGATCAAAGTGTTGGCGTTATCCGATTTGATGATCTAACCGGTAAAGCAATAGCAACTCTCTTTAGATTCTCTTGTCATCCCGTTGTTAATGGAGCTGCATCCCCCACTCTTTCTGCTGATTTTCCTGGGCCTGCTAAGAGAATTATTGAAGAGAAAGTTGGCGGCGTTGCACTCTTCTTACAAGGTTGCGGTGGAAACGTTAATCCGCAAGTGGGTATCGGATACGAAACTGATTGCACCGAGTCTGTTTACCGTGTCGGCACAGCGCTAGGCGCTGAAGTTGTTCGCGTTGCTTTGGGTATTGAAACGCATCGCTACCAAAAAGAGCGAGTATTGCTCAACAATGTGCCAAACATTCTTTTCAAGCCTTGGACTGCCGTCACCGATCATGCAGAGATGACACTTTCTGGCCGAGAAGAAGTAGTGCCATTTAGATATTCACCACTTCCTGAAAGATCTGTTATCGAAAGTGAAGAAGTGAAATGGCGTAAGGAGATTGATGATCGCACTGCGAGAGGTGCGCTCAGTTGGGAAATTCGTGCAGCACGCACAATCCATGCCTGGACAGTTCGAGTATTGGCAACATTGGATAAGCCCAATCCAACATGTGATTTCATGGCCCACGCGCTTCGAATCGGTGACATCACACTTGTTGGTTTAGGCGTTGAAGCTTTCTACCAAACAGGTGAAGAAATTAGAAAGCGTTCTCCATGGAAAGAAACTTTTGTGCTCGGGTATACCAACGGAACCATTATGTATTTGCCTCGCGCAGAAGATTATCCTGAGGGCGGTTGGAAATGGCCAAACACATACGCACTTCCAGATCTATTACCTCAGGTGTATTGCCAGCCTGCTCTCTGGCATCCTGATTCTGAGCAAGAAGCAGTTGAAGCAGCGCTTCGTGCGCTCAATCATCTAATGGACTAAAGAACTTCTGCAGATTGCAACCAGAGAGTTCTTAATCAATTCTCCAAATTGGTTTTAGGAAGTCCATTGATCCATTGGAGATATCTCCACCAGATTCCATATGAGGAACAATCAGTTTCGCCCACTCCACATTTATTTTACTTTGTGCTTGATACTTAACCATTTCATCAAAATCTTTTACTTCAAAATATCCAACAACAAGTCGCCCATCAGGACCGCCAATAAAACCTGTGTAGTTAGACATACCGGCGGCTTTGCATTCTGCAATTACTTCTGGCCACAAATTCTCTGGTTTATGTTGATTTACATAGGCTTCTTGGCTCCCAGCTTTTACCCATTGTGTGAAAACAACTCTTTGCACCATTGGACTACTCCTTAGTGTTGGCGGTTAATAACCCAAAAATTACACGTCTTCTATCGACTCTATTGACTTCTTTGGCCAAAAAAAAGCACGATTTACGTTTCCGCGTGATCCTTTCTAATAGTAAGTAGGGGTACACCTACTTACTCATCCGACAAGTCACGCATGAAAGGCTTAAATTGGAACCGTTTCCGTAACTTTATATAACTATTAGGCACTTTCTCTTGACAAGTGTCTTACAAGTGGAGTTATCTGTGTCCAATTCAAACGAAAAGAGCGCATTGCAAATGTCACTTGATTCTCTCGTGTGTACGGACATATCAAAATGGTACGGCGAAGCTCAGGTGCTCAATAATGTTAATTTCACTCTCGCTGCAAATGAAATACATGCGATCGTTGGAGAAAATGGTGCAGGTAAGAGCACTTTAGTGAAAATCATCTCGGGTCTGGTTTCTGCGGATTTGGGAAAGATTCAAGCCAATGGCACAGATAGAACTCACGCCAGTATTCGAGAGATTCAAAATTCCGGCGTTGCATTGATTCACCAAGAACCTCGTTTGTTCCCTGATTTATCAGTATTGGAAAATGTTTGCGTTGATTATCAAGTAAAGACAACTTCTCGCGAAAGATTCAATTGGAAAAAGGCTGAAGCCGAAACTGTTGCCCTCCTTGAAGAATTAGGTTGTTCTTTCTCTCCTAACTCTCCAGTGCGTGCGCTCTCTGTTGCAGATCAGCAGATGGTTGATATGGTTTCTGCGCTTCGCAAGAAACTTAAACTCCTCATTGTTGATGAACCAACAGCTTCACTTACGCCTTCTGAAGTTGACCGCTTATTCACAACACTTCGCAAATTGAATAAGAACGGTGTCCCAATCATTTTTATCGGTCACCGCCTGGAGGAAGTGCTCGAGATTTCCGATCGAGTTACCGTTTTGAAAGATGGCGAAGTTGTTGCAACAAAGAAGACAAAAGACACTTCTGAGGACGAACTTATTCGTCTCATGGTTGGACGCAATATTGAACAGCGCACATGGAGCCATGAGAATCTAAAGACTCAAACACAGCTTGCCGTTAACGGTCTCGTGAGCCCTGGCTTTATCTCGGATGTCAGTTTCGAAGTTAAAGCCGGCGAGATATTGGGTATCGGTGGCCTAGTAGGAGCAGGACGCAGTGAACTTCTTGAAACCATATTTGGCCTGCGTCATCGTTCGGCTGGAGATGTCACCGATTCACAAGGTAAGCACATCAAGACAGCTCAGCAGGCAATCCAAGCCGGAATCGCATTAGTACCTGAAGATCGTGCGCACAATGGACTTGCGCTTAACCGATCCGTGAGTGAGAACCTCATAGTAAATAACTTAGGTCTTACATCTAAATGGGGAACGAGAAACTTCAAAAAAGAGCAGCTCCTATCTCAAGGATTGATTGAAAAATTCAGAATTAAGATCTCACAAGCAACTCAGTTTGGGCGAGAGCTCAGTGGTGGAAATCAACAGAAAGTTAGCCTCGCGAAGTGGCTCAATCAAGAAATTAAGATTTTGCTTATTGATGAACCATCCCGTGGTGTAGATGTCGGTTCGAAGGCAGAAATTCATCAACTACTCAACGAGTCCGCAAGTACTGGCATGTCAGTAGTTATGGTCAGTAGCGATATGCGCGAACTCATTGAGCTCTCTCATCGCGTTCTAGTTATGCGAAATGGTCGAATCATGGGCGAGCTTCGCGGCAAAGATATCAACGAAGAGGCAATCCTAAGACTTGCATCCGGGCTAACTGCAGGATCCACGGGAGGAAAGAAATGAAACTCGCTCTTCGCTCTAACCCAAACCATGCGATCACCAATATTTTCAAGAAGCGCGAGTTCGGCATTTTTATTTTCGTACTTGTCTTATTCCTAACCTTTGGTGCACTTCAACCTAGATTCTTCCGCTCAGATAATTTGTGGGCAATTCTTTCCTCCGTTGGAATCTTGATGATTGTTGGGGCTGGCCAAACCTTGGTCATTGTCACTCGAAACATTGATTTGAGTGTTGGTAGTACGTTGGGACTTTCGGCGATGGCTGTTGGAATGATCGCGCGAAGCCACCCCACTTTCCCAACGATTGGCCTACTTCTTATTTCATTAGTTGTCGGTGGTTTTTGTGGACTTATTAATGGTCTATTAGTGAGCTATGGAAAGATTCCGTCAATCATTGCAACTTTAGGAACGCTTGCCGTTTTTCGAGGAGCAATCTTCGTGCTTTCCAACAACGTTCAAATTGATCCAAACGACGTACCTAAGAAGATTATTGATCTTGGTGTCACTTCTCCTATCTGGGTGCCATGGCTTTTGATATTTGCATTCTTAGCAATTAGCGGCGTTAGTCTCCTCTCGCGCAGAACACTTGCAGGAAAGCGCATCTATGCAATTGGAAGCAATCCTGAAGGAGCTATCTCTCGAGGTCTTGCATTTAATCGCATCACCATCACTGTCTTTGTAATCCTTGGAGCGTTAGCCGGTCTTGGTGGAGTCATGTACATGGCCCGCTATGCAACTATCAATCCAGCAGATGTTGGACGCGGACTCGAATTTGATGTTATTAGTGCAGTAGTCATCGGCGGAACAAACATCTTTGGTGGCTCAGGCTCGGCTCTCGGTACAGCCCTTGGTTGCCTTCTCATTGGAATTCTCTCCAATGGACTTACTGTCGTTGGCGTTTCTCCTTTCTATAAGACATGTGCAACAGGTATTTTGATTTTGGCTGCGGTGACTCTCGACAATCTGGTTCGAAAAAAGCAGGACCAAAATTTCCTACAAGAAATCCGAAAGCAGAGGGTTTCCAAATGATGACTTCAGTTCGCAATTCGCGATTTAAAGTTCCTGGACATCTCATCGGTCCGATTGCAATTTTTGTAGTCGCAATGGCCTATGGCTCAATTGGGTCTCCATATTTTCTAGACCCAAC
>CAILKF010000121.1 GCA_903834705.1 uncultured Actinomycetes bacterium | reverse complement strand
GTTAGAACTTAGTGGGTACTCGGTGAAGTACACACTAGACAGAACTGGCTGTTGGTTTGATGCGACTAATTCAGGCAAGGGAATAGGAAAAAGATCCTGGAATCGATTCGGTTGGGGTAAAAAGGCGAAAAGAAAAGCCCTGCCTGATTTCTTTGCGAAAACCGAAGCAAATATCTTGATGCCGGAAGATCTTTAAAACTACTTAAATCTCTACTCCAATGTATTTGGTTTCTAAGAATTCATGAATGCCATCAAAGCCGCCCTCGCGACCAAGACCGCTTTGCTTAACGCCACCAAATGGCGCAGCTGGGTCTGAAATAACTCCCCGGTTAATTGCAACCATTCCAGCTTCTAACGCTTCTGCTGTGCGAATTGCTCGTTGAAGATCACCGGAAAAAACATAACTAATTAATCCGTATTCCGTGTCATTAGCTAAAGCAATTGCTTCATCATCTGTATCAAAAACTACAACAGGGGCAACTGGGCCGAAGATCTCGTGCTTCAAAATTTCATTATTCTTCTCGCAAGTAAGCACAGTTGCTGGATAGTAAGCACCGGGACCCTCAGGGGTTTTGCCACCGATAGATACTTTTGCGCCATCTTTAACAGCAGTATCAACTAATTCTGCGATCTTGTTGCGCTCCTTAAGAGAAACACTTGCCCCAAGGTTTACGCCAGTTGACATGCCAGGGCCCATAACAAGTGCCGACATTGCTTTCGTGAATTCTGCAGTGAATTTTTCAGCTATTTGACGTTGAACATATATGCGATTTGCTGCCGTGCAAGCAGCGCCACCATTGCGCATCTTTGCCGCCATCACAGCTTGAACTGCTGATGTCACATCTGAGTCTTCGAAAACAATAAACGGTGCATTTCCGCCGAGTTCCATGGAGCATCGAATAACGCAATCGGAAGCTTCGCGCAAAAGGACGCGACCAACTTCTGTTGATCCGGTAAACGATAAGTTTTTTACTCGTGGGTCATGAAGCATCTTGCTTATCATTGGGCCGACTGGCGAAGGTAATATTAAATTGACAACACCTTTAGGCACACCAGCGCGCTCAAGAACATCAACAATTGCCATTGCCGTAAGTGGTGTTTCACCTGCAGGTTTCAAAATTACTGTGCAACCAGCAGCGAGCGCAGGACCAATTTTTCGTGTAGCCATTGCGGCTGGAAAGTTCCAGGGAGTTATAAGAAGTGAAACACCAATTGGTTGATGTGTAACCAAAATTCGCTTATCCCCACTTGGAGACTTACGGAAATCACCTGGCACGCGCACTGCTTCTTCTGCAAACCAACGGAAAAATTCTGCAGCGTAAGTAACTTCGCCTTTTGCATCCGCAAATACTTTTCCATTCTCACGAGAAACCAGAGTGGCAATTGCATCGCTTTCAGCAATGATCATTTCGTAGGCTTTACGTAAAATTTCACTTCTAAAACGCGGAGAGGTTTTTGACCATTCAGGAAGCGCGTTGTGCGCGGCCGTTATTGCTGCTTCACATTCGGCTTCGCCAGCTAGTGCTACTTCGGCGATAACAGATCCATCACTTGGGTCATATACGGGCGCCGTAGAGGTTCCATCAACCCACGCACCATTTATATATAGCTTTGAGCGCATAAGGTGAGCATACGCTCTAAGATGGTGAGAGTGAAAAGCGTTTATCGCGCGCAACAGGGGAGAATCCGTGCCTAAGTCTTGGACTGATGGCGCTCCAACGCCAGGGGTGCTTCAAGAACACGCACACTTGAAAGACCCTTTTTCTTACAGGGTGAAACGCAGACTTTTAGGTAACCCACTTAACCGACATTCATTAGGTCACCAACGTTTAAGTAAGAGGTACGCACTTGGAATTCTTTCGAGTGACTGCATCTCATCATCGGCGTATGGAAGCGAACAAATTCTTATTGCACTACTTCCCGCTTTTGGATTGGCATCTTTTGCACTCATGATGCCAATGACTGCAGTGATTATTGGAATTCTGATCATTGTTACATTGAATTATCGAAACGTAATTTCTGTGTACACCAAAACAGGTGGCGCTTACATCGTTGCCCGAGATAACTTTGGCCCCATTACATCGATTGTTGCTGCCGTAGCGCTAATGCTTGATTACATTGTTACTGTCGCCATTCAATCGGCAGCTGGTGTTGCGGCAATTATTTCAACATTTCCTTCCTTACACCCAGGCAAGATTTATATGACTCTTGGTGTAATTCTCTTACTAACTTACGGAAATTTACGCGGCGTAAAAGAGGCTGGAAAATCTTTTGCATTGCCAACTTATCTTTTCGTGGGAGCTATGGCAGTTGTTTTTGTCACGGGTCTGTATAGAGTTTTCAGCAACAACCTTCCTCAACTAGATACAAATCTTCCCGGAGCTGTCGCAGTTGGAGAAGCCCAAGGTTTACTTACGTTTAGCGCAATCTTTATCCTCCTCCGTGCTTTTGCTAACGGAGGATCCTCGTTAACTGGACTTGAAGCAATTTCTGATGGAGTTGCACTCTTTAAAACTCCTGAAGATGTAAACGCAAAACGAACCCTGGTAGTAATGAGTTCAATCCTTGGAACTCTAGTGATTGGTGTTTCATGGTTCGCGCAACGAATCCATGCAATGCCTTATGAATCAGGTACACCAACCGTGATTTCGCAAATTGCAAAGATAGCCCTCGGTGATGGTCCGGCTGGAAAAGCATTCTTTATTTTTGTTCAGGCAGCAACGATGCTTATTCTTTTTGCAGGCGCTAATACAACGTATAGCGCTTTCCCAATTTTATGTAACTTTGTAGCTAACGATGGTTATCTTCCCCACCAACTTAGTAAGCGTGGACACCGCTTGGCATTCTCAAACGGAATTATCTTTCTTGCGGGATCCGCAATGTTATTGGTGCTCTTTACTCGGGCATCCGTTGATCACCTAGTAGCTTTTTATGCACTTGGTGTATTTACAGGCTTCACCCTTGCAGGATTTGGCATGGCAAAACACGCCTACGTTCATAGAACCGGTGCATGGAAAGTCAGAATGCTGATCAATGGACTCTCAGGTTCTATTTCAGTAATAGTGGTATTTGTATTTGCGATTGTTAAATTCAGCGAAGGCGCATGGATTGTTTTGGCGATTGCACCAATCGCAATCGTGTCTCTCTTGCGACTTAATCGTCAATATCGAAATGAACAAGCTGTTCTCAATCTAAAACCTGCAGCCTCACGTGCAACTTCTATCGGGCGGCACGATGTAACTATTCTGGTTGATAGTGTGGATGTCGCAACAATTGGTGCAGTTCGTTATGCCCGTAGTTTGAAACCACACTCACTCACAGCGGTACATTTTGTTATTGACGATAAACGTGCTGAGAGCATTAAAGAGCAATGGGCGAGTACGCATGCGCTAGATGATGTAATGCTTGAGCTTATTGATTGCCCGGATCGTCGTTTAGCAAACGCAGCAGTTGATTACGCTATTCGCACAACTATTGCCCCCGACGTTGAGTTAACACTTTTATTGCCTCGACGTTCATATGCACCAGTTCTTGGAAAATTACTACATGATCAAACTGCTGAAGATATCGCTCGACCTATCTCACAATTACCTCGAGTCGTAGCGACGATTGTTCCTTTTGATGTTGCAAAAATTATTTCTGGAAAATCTGTTCTCGTACCAAGCTATGAGCCCGACGCAATTCCTGTTGCACCACTCGCATCGCCCGTAAAAGCGATGGCTCCAAAAATTTCAGGACCAATTAGTCACTATGCAGAAAATATGATTCCGATTGGTTCAATCACATGGCGTAATCGCGCTCACGTTCAAGGCCGTGTGACATCAATTCGTTCAGCTGCACAAGGTTCGGCCCCAACTGTCGAAGTAGAAATTTGGGATGAAACCGGCGGAGTAACGCTGCAATTCCTAGGACGTCGGGAAATTGCAGGACTGGACGTGGGATCACAACTTCGTGCAGAAGGAATGGTTGGCGAAGCGGATGGTTCGCTAACAATTCTCAATCCATCGTATGAGATTGTTATCTAGCCTTTAGAGCGGTGGCGGTGGGATTTGAACCCACGGTTGAGTTTCCCCAACACGCGCTTTCGAGGCGCGCTCCTTCGGCCGCTCGGACACGCCACCAAAAGTGAGGATACAGCAACTATTTTGCTTCGCGTTCTTTCCTAAAAAAAGAGGTAAGTAACTGCGCGCATTCAACTTCTAGAACTCCAGAAGTTACATCCATTTTGTGTAGCGCTCTTGGGTCACGCAAAACATCCCATACTGAGCCAACTGCACCAGCTTTTTTATCCCATGCGCCAAAAACTAGGTGTGGAATTCTGGCTTGGGCAATAGCTCCTGCACACATCGCACATGGCTCTAACGTAACTACCAGAGTGTGTGAATCTAAACGCCAATCTCCAATTTCTTGTGCAGCTTTTCGAATTGCCACAACTTCTGCATGAGCGCTGGGGTCTTTATGAAGTTCGCGCTCATTGGTACCAGTTGCAACAATGTCGCCCGAAGAATTCAAAATCACAGCACCAACGGGTACGTCATTTACATGTGAATTCATTGCAAGTTCAATAGCAACCTTCATTGCTTCAGTTGAATTCATTGCGCAATCTTACAGGTCAAGTAGTTCCCGAAACTCTGCACCAAAGCCGAGCCTGGTGGCAATTGCATCAAGTTGCTGGTCTGGAAATAATTCAGCATCATCGCATAGAGCAGAAATTTCCATGTGATTCATGCCAAGGTCTGCCAACATATCAATGTGCCCTGTTGGGATTGGTTCGTCATCTTCTTCAGGAAAAGGAAGATCTGCTAGCTCAACAAACTCTGCGGCAACTTCATAATCAAGTGCGCATGTTGCATCACTGAGCATCATGCTTATGTGAGCGCCAAGAACTCTTACCAGCATAAAAAACTCTTCATCTATTGCAATGAGTGCTATTGCTCCGCCATTAGTTTGCTGACTTTTTAGACGATCAATAATGTGTGCTAAGTCATGCGCATTAGGTAATTGAGCCAGCGTCCAGCGACCATTTTCATGCCAGGCAGCAACCGCAATATCAACTTCGTCGTTCACGGCATCCTCCTGACTTCACCTGGCCTACAGGTTGCATAGTGACACTCATTTCAAAGGAAAGAAAGACCTGTAAGGTAGGAATATGAAAGTTCACATCGCAGACCATCCCCTTATTTCGCATAAATTGACGCTGTTAAGAGATGAAAGGACTGACTCTCCAACGTTTCGTAGATTGGTCGAAGAGTTAGTAACTCTGCTTGCTTACGAGGCCACTCGCGATGTTAGAACTAAGAACGTAACCATTAAGACTCCAGTAACTACAACACAAGGCTTAAAGTTGGCAGATCCTCGACCTGTAGTTGTTCCGATTTTACGAGCTGGTTTGGGAATGCTCGAAGGAATGGTTCGTTTGATTCCAACTGCTGAAGTTGGTTTTCTCGGAATGGTTCGAGATGAGAAAACTTTGAAAGCTAGCACTTACGCAAATCGTTTACCTGATGATCTTTCGGGAAGACAATGTTTTGTTCTTGATCCAATGTTGGCAACAGGTGGAACACTCGTTGCTGCATTTGAATTTCTTTTAAATCTTGGTGCGACGGACATCACAGCAATTTGCATTCTTGCCGCTCCTGAAGGACTTTCTTATGTTGAAAAAGCATTCGAAAATTCGGATGTTCCAATAACTATTGTTACTGGTGCGTTAGATACTAAACTCAATGAACACGGTTACATCGTTCCGGGTCTTGGAGATGCCGGCGACAGACTTTATGGAGTTGTATAAATGGCATCAACTAGTCCAGGGTACGGAATCACAATTCGTGTTGAGGGTTCTCCTTTAGCGCAACCAGTTGCTCTTGTTACCGCTGCGATTACAGATGCCGGTGCAACAATCACTGCACTCGATGTTGTTGAATCACTCATTGAGCGAGTTGTTGTCGATGTAACATGTGACACCATTGATGCAGCACACGCAGAGCAAATTACAAAAGCCATTAGTGCTAATCCAGAATTAACAGTTCGCAAAGTTAGTGACCGTACATTCTTACTTCACTTAGGTGGCAAGCTAGAAGTTCAATCGAAGGTTCCATTGAAGACTCGCGATGATTTATCCCGTGCGTACACCCCTGGTGTAGCGCGTATTTGCCAGGCAATTGTTGATGACCCAAGTGATGCCCGACGTTTAACAATCAAGCGCAATACAGTGGCTGTGGTAACCGATGGATCAGCAGTTCTGGGACTTGGAAACATTGGCCCAGCGGCAGCGCTGCCTGTAATGGAGGGAAAAGCTGCCCTCTTTAAGAGATTTGCCGATGTTGATGCATGGCCGGTTTGTTTAGACACTCAAGATGTTGATGAAATTGTTAGAACGGTTCAGTTAATTGCACCTGTTTATGGCGGGATTAATCTTGAGGACATATCTGCACCTCGTTGTTTTGAAATTGAGCGTCGTTTGCGCGAGCTCTTAGATATTCCGGTTTTTCATGATGACCAACATGGAACTGCAATCGTTGTGCTTGCAGCCTTAAGAAATTCTTTGAAGTTAGTTAAGAAGGAACTCAAGGACTGCAAAATTGTCATGAGTGGTGCTGGGGCTGCCGGAACTGCGATCGCTCGGTTACTCATGCAAAGTGGAGCACGGAACATCATGGCCTTCGATACCAAAGGTGTCATTCATAAGGGTACAAAAACTGAGGACCCTATGCGTCATTGGTTTATTGACAATTGCAATCCATCAAACTTTACTGGAACGCTCTCAGAGGGCATGGTTGGAGCCGATGTATTCATTGGTGTAAGTGCAGCTAACATCCTTAAAGAAAGTGATGTCGCTTCAATGGGTAAGAGTGCAATTGTGTTCGCGTTGGCCAATCCAGATCCGGAAATTGACCCGTACATCGCTCGCAAATATGCAACCGTTGTGGCTACAGGTCGCAGTGATCAGCCAAATCAAATTAATAATGTGCTGGCATTCCCTGGCATCTTCCGCGGACTTCTCGATGCCAACGCTCATAAGATTACAGATGCACTTCTGATTGCCACTGCTGAAGCTATTGCTGATTGTGTATCGCCAGAGCAACTCAACGCATCATTTATTGTGCCAAGCGTATTCGATCCCAATGTTGTAACAGCAGTTGCTGCAGCTGTTAGGAAATGCGTTTGACCGACCTTGCAGCGTCATTTGATGCTCAACTTTCACCCATAACGCCATTCTTGCTTTATATAATTATTGGAGCAATAATTTTTATTGAAACTGCTGTTCTACTTGCCTTTTTCCTTCCCGGAGATTCAATTCTCTTTAGCGCCGGCTTGGTTGCTGCATCTAGACATGATGTGAACGTTGTTCTTCTTTGTTTTGTGGTTTTTGTTGCCGCCTTCCTGGGTGACCAAATTGGTTATGTGCTTGGCCGAACCGTTGGGCGGCCTT
>CAILKF010000120.1 GCA_903834705.1 uncultured Actinomycetes bacterium | reverse complement strand
TTGAAGAACACCAAGAAGATTGAGAAGAAACTCAAGCGCGAACTTGAGTGGATTGTCGAAGATGGAAAGCGCGCCAAGAACCACTTGCTCGAAGCAAACTTACGTCTGGTTGTATCTCTTGCAAAGCGTTACACAGGTCGAGGAATGTTGTTCCTTGATCTTATTCAAGAAGGTAACCTCGGTTTAATTCGCGCAGTTGAAAAGTTTGACTACACAAAGGGTTATAAGTTCTCAACATATGCAACATGGTGGATTCGCCAAGCAATCACCCGCGCAATGGCAGACCAGGCCCGCACCATTCGTATCCCCGTTCACATGGTCGAAGTTATTAATAAGTTGGCTCGAGTACAGCGCCAGATGTTGCAAGATTTAGGCCGCGAACCAACGCCTGAAGAGCTAGCAAAAGAACTCGATATGACACCAGAAAAAGTTGTCGAAGTTCAAAAATATGGTCGCGAACCGATTTCCTTGCATACTCCATTGGGAGAAGAAGGCGATTCTGAGTTTGGTGACTTGATTGAAGATTCAGAAGCGGTTGTTCCTGCAGATGCAGTTTCATTTACTCTCTTGCAAGAGCAGTTACATTCAGTTCTCGACACACTTTCTGATCGCGAATCAGGTGTAGTTGCAATGCGCTTTGGTCTCACCGATGGACAACCAAAGACTCTCGATGAAATTGGCAAGGTTTACGGGGTAACTCGCGAACGTATCCGCCAGATTGAATCTAAAACAATGTCAAAATTGCGCCACCCATCGCGTTCGCAAGTATTACGCGATTACCTCGACTAAATCGAAAGGCAATCCCATGAGCGAAAAAGTGAGCATGCGCGTTAAGGCGAACGGATCAATCCGCGTAACTGGAACTGTTGATTTCGTAGATGCTGATGGAAAAGTAATAAAGACTGAAACTGATTTTTCACTGTGCCGCTGTGGTCACTCAGCAAATAAACCCTTTTGCGATGGCGCGCATAAGTCACATGATTTTGAGGCGCCAGAACTTTAAGGCCACCAATGCGAGTTAGTGAGTAGGAGCCTCTACTAACTTCTCTGTTTCATCTTGAATGTGAGCAACAATTGGCTTAAGGCCTTCTGCATATTCCTTTGCATGATGGCCACAGAAAAGAAGTTCTCCACCTGAAAGTAATACGGCGCGAACATATGCTTGTGCGCCACAACGATCGCAACGGTCTACTGCATTGAGTGGAGTTGTCTCCAGGATCATCTGCTCTGTCATTGCGCTCTCCTCACAATTGGGCCTAACGGCTCTGTGTTATAGAGAACATCAAACCATGTATTGGTTATTCCCCGCTCGCCAAACTAAATGTTTTTTCTGTGAGTGTGTTGAGTCACCCCCATGAAAATCGACTTTTGCAACCGATTTGCGCCCCTATTTCAGTATTTGAGATACATACGGCGCGCTTAACTTGGCAGGAGGCAATAGATGGCTAACCTTTGCGCCCGTGGCTAGCAAAGATAATGACTTAATAGAGGCGAGCTACACCGCCAAAGATCTTGCCGTCCTCGAAGGTTTGGATGCGGTTCGAAAGCGCCCGGGCATGTATATCGGCTCTACCGATTCTCGCGGCCTCATGCATTGCCTCTGGGAAATCATTGATAACTCAGTGGATGAAGCTCTAGCAGGACACTGTAAAAAGATTGAAATTAATTTGGAGTCAGATGGCTCTGTCGAAGTACATGATGATGGCCGAGGCATTCCTGTAGATAAAGAACCCAAAACCGGCTTAACGGGTGTTGAAGTAGTTTTAACAAAATTGCATGCTGGAGGAAAATTTGGTGGCGGTTCCTATGCCGCCTCCGGCGGATTACATGGCGTTGGTGCATCTGTTGTTAATGCACTTGCTTCTCGACTTGATGCAGAAGTTGATCGCGATGGAAAGATTTATTGGATGTCGTTTCAACGAGGCGCTGCAGGAATTTTCGATGGCGAAGGTCCAAAAGCGCCATTTACACCGTCGTCAGGTTTGCGTGTAGTCGGAAAAGTTCCACACAAAGTAACAGGTACTCGTATTAAATGGTGGAGCGATAAACAGATATTCCTTAAGGAAGCAGAGCTTGAATTAGAAGAGATTTACTCTCGTGCGCGCCAAACTTCTTATTTGGTACCGGGTTTGACGCTGATTGTTAATGATAATCGGACTAAAACAAAGACAACAGAAACTTTCTTTCATAAGGGTGGAATCTCCGAGTACTGCACATTCTTGCAACCCGATGAAGCGGTGGGGGATGTCATTCGCTTAACAGGTAGCGGGCATTATCAAGAGACAGTGCCTGTTCTTGATGATCAAGGACATATGGTTTCTACAGAAGTCGAACGTGACATGGGCGTGGATATTGCGATGAAGTGGGGAAATGGTTTTGAAACCACAGCCCGATCATTCGTCAACATTATTGCTACTCCCAAAGGTGGCTCTCACATGCTCGGCTTTGAGCGAGCAATTACTAAGGCATTCAATGAGGCGCTTCGCTCCACGAAAACTCTCAAGAACTCAGAAGCCGATGTTATTAAAGACGACATCATGGAGGGCCTGACAGCAGTTGTAACGGTTCGAATGTCAGAGCCACAGTTTGAGGGTCAGACCAAGGAAGTGCTCGGCACAGCAGCCGCTACACGCATTGTCGCCTCTGTTGTAGCAGATGAGATGAAAGCATTCTTTGCAACAACGAAACGAATCGACAAAGCAAACGGTCGGTTAATCCTTGAAAAAGTTGCGGCTGCATCGCGTACTCGAATTTCTGCTCGCGCACATAAAGATCTACAACGACGTAAAAATGCACTTGAAAATTCATCATTGCCTACAAAGCTTTCAGATTGCCGTTCTGAAGATGTCTCGCGAACCGAATTATTCATTGTTGAGGGCGAATCTGCTTTAGGTACAACAAAGGCCGCTCGAAATTCTGAGTTCCAGGCAATTTTGCCTATTCGGGGAAAGATTTTGAACGTACAAAAAGCATCTCTTTCACAGATGCTCGATAACACTGAATGCGCCTCAATCATTCAAGTCATTGGCGCAGGGTCGGGGCGCTCCTTTGAACTCGATGATGCCCGTTATGGCCGAATCATTTTGATGTCAGATGCGGACGTGGATGGCGCACATATTCGTTGTTTGTTACTCACTTTGCTTTACAGATATATGCGTCCGCTCATCGATGCAGGCCGCGTATTTGCAGCAATTCCGCCGTTACATCGCATTGAAGTCATGGGTTCAGGTGGGAAGAAGGGCGATTTCAACTACACATATTCCGATGATGAAATGAAGAAGGTGCTGGCTGATTTATCAAAAGCCGGAAAGAAATGGACAGAGCCTTTACAGCGCTATAAAGGTTTGGGCGAGATGGACGCC
>CAILKF010000119.1 GCA_903834705.1 uncultured Actinomycetes bacterium | reverse complement strand
GTTCATTCCGTGCTCTGCTGCTGAAACAAAATACGCATCAATTGCGCGAGTGTGAAGTGGGTCAGGTTCTCCGCGCCAACGAATCATCATGCGCTCAACAACTGTGTGTGCTTTATCAACTTCGGACTCTGGAATTTCAGTCTGCTTAGTTCCGCGTGCAGACTGTGCCACATAAGAAAGAACCATTACAGATGCTCGCGCTAAATTACTACGCGCTTCTTCATCGGAAATATCTAGAAGTGGCTTAAGTCCCCAAGCTGGTGCCAACATTGCAATTGCAGATTGAACATCGACTCGTACATCACCTGAATGCACAGGAATCGGGAACGGTTCAGCTGGAGGTAATCCAGGATTGAATTCATCATCTACAAGTAGGCCCCAAACATTTCCAAATGAAACTCGACCTACGAGATCTTCAATATCTACTCCACGATAACGGAGTGCACTTCCTTCTTTATCAGGTTCAGCAATTTCAGATTCAAAAGCAATCACACCTTCAAGGCCTGGTTTGAAATCGTCAGACACGTTAGCTCCCCTTTATCGCGCTAGTACTGGTGTAATTCTGCCCCCACATGTGGGGTGCTCGCGACCATTCTTGCCCCTGCCAGCGCTCATTCACGCACAACGTGCCAAGGCAACGAAAGTGACGTTAGATACAGGTATGGCAAATGAACTCACCCCCAAGGAGATTTCGGCAATGCGGAGGACATATGGGGAGGAAGGAATCTCGCACTTGCCGTCGGACCCATTTCTCACTTTTTCGAAATGGCTTGCGCAAGCCCATGAGCACCCAGCAATAGTCGAAGCAAATGCCATGGTTTTAACTACGCAAGATCACAATGGAAAACTTTCAACAAGAACGGTTTTGCTTAAAGATGTATCAAATAATGGATTTACATTTTTCACAAATTACTCATCAAGAAAAGCTCTGGCAATACATGCCAATCCACAAGTAACTCTTCTCTTTCCCTGGTATGCAATCGAACGTCAAGTAATTATCAATGGAGAAGCGGAAAAGATTTCAAGAGAAGAGTCAGAGCAATATTTTGTAACCCGACCTTGGAATAGCCAGATCGGTGCATGGGCGAGTCAGCAATCTTTGCCACTCTCATCGCGCGAAGAATTAGAAGAGCGATGGAAATCGGCATCTGAGAAATGGCCAGAGGGTTCACACGTTCCGATTCCGCCACATTGGGGCGGGTATCGCGTTATGCCATCGGAGATTGAGTTTTGGCAGGGAAGACATTCGCGATTGCACGACAGAGTTCGATTTGAGAGAGGCAACACATTACATACCGACCAAATCAATTGGGAGATTTCCCGCTACTACCCCTAGGCTCTGCCTGTGAGCACAGAAATTAAAATCCCAGATAATCTCAAACCATCCGACGGTCGATTTGGATGCGGTCCTTCTAAAATTCGCCCTGCATCATTAAGCGCTCTTGCTAATAGTGGAACTTCAATACTTGGAACTTCACATCGTCAAAAGCCGGTCAAGAATGTTGTACACCGAGTGCGCGAAGGTTTGTCTTCCCTGTTTCAACTTCCCGATGGATATGAAGTTGTGCTCGGTAATGGTGGTTCTACGGCGTTTTGGGACATTGCAACTTTCGGACTCATTGAATCACGTTCGCAACATTTAGTTTTCGGTGAATTCTCATCAAAGTTTGCAACGGCATCTAAAGATGCGCCATTCCTTGGCGAGCCAACCGTGATCAAATCCGAACCTGGTACGCATCCTCAAGCTAAAGCCGAGTCAGGAATCGACGTTTATGCACTTACACATAATGAAACAAGCACGGGTGTTTCCATGCCCATCAAACGCCCTTCGGGTACTGAAGGTGCTTTAGTTCTCGTCGATGCAACCAGCGCTGCAGGTGGCCTAGTAGTTGATGCCAAAGAGTTTGATACCTACTACTTTGCCCCACAAAAATCTTTTGCATCCGACGGTGGGCTTTGGATTGCGCTCATGAGCCCTGCCGCAATTGCCAGAGTTGAAAAGATTAAGAGTTCAGAGCGATGGGTTCCTGAGTTTTTCAATCTCACTACTGCAATCGAAAATAGTCGCCTCGATCAGACCTATAACACACCTGCAGTTGCAACTCTTATTTTATTAGCTGAACAAATTGAATGGATGAACTCCAACGGGGGAATGAAATTCTCTGCAGGACGAAGTGCCGATTCAGCATCACGGCTATATGCATGGGCTGAGAGAACTTCATACACGACGCCTTTTGTGACCGACCCATCAATGCGATCAAATGTTGTCGGAACCATAAATTTTGACGACGCAATTGATGCTGCGAAAATTGCTGCGACGTTGAGAGCAAATGGAATTGTTGATACCGAGCCATACCGCAAACTAGGTAAAAACCAGTTGCGTATCGGCATGTTTCCGGCTGTTGAGCCTTCTGACATCGACGCACTAATTGCCTCTATTGAATATGTAGTAAACGCTCTATAGCTTTCGGGCTTTGAGATTTTTATGTTTCAACGCGATCGAGTTTTTTGGCTCGGATCGCTCCAAGCATCCCTTGTAGTATTTTTTGTAGGCGGATTTGGCCCCGCTCAACCACTATTGCGCATCGAGCAGCACACATCACTAGCCGTAGCTGGTTTGCATGGCACTGCAATGGGAATCGCATCCATCCTGGCTGGATTCACAGGACCGTTGTTGGTTCACAGATTTGGTCGCCCACGTACAACGTGGATCGGTATGGGTTTCTTTCTCGTAGGTTTAGTTGCTTTTGTTTTCGCTCCCGCAGTGCAGTTCACACTCCTAGCAACCTTGGTTGCTGGTTATGGAACTTCTACAGTTATTAATGCGATGGTTACGCGTTTCACTACCCACTTTGGAAAGAGCGCCTCTAACGCACTTTCTCAAGGAAACGCTGTTGGATCCATTGGCTACATTTTAGGAACGCTCAGTGTTGGTACGTTGGCAACGCTCGGGATAAGTTGGCGTTTGGCTTTGCTTGCAGTTATACCAGTTGCAATCCTTTTGTATTTTCAATCGCGTCACGAAATTGCAGATGAGCACATACCGGCCGAAGGCGGACCTCAGCGTGGTGCAATGAGTGGCAAATTTTGGTTTGCATGGGTTGGATTCGTGGCATGTATTGCAAGCGAGTTTGCAACTACATTTTGGGCAGCAGCGCTTATTAGAGATCGGATTGGATCAAGCCCTGCTTTTTCAACAATCACCATCATGGCAGTTGGTACTGGAATGGGATTAGGGCGATGGTTTGGTCCTAAAGTGCTCTTTCGATATCAATTAAATCGTAAATTGAAAACAGTCATTTCTGTGCAATTGGTAGGTTTTAGCGTTGTTTGGTTTTCCCACACGTTATTCATCTCGCTTATCGCACTTTGTGTTGTAGGCATGGGGCTTTCTATGCAATTTCCTCTCTCATCTCTTCGACTTATTGGATTCAGTGACAACCGCCCGGATTTAGCAATTGGTAGAAGTTCCCTTGCTGCAGGCTCTGCAATTGCTGGCTCACCTTTTATACTTGGTGTACTTGGCGATCATTTTGGAATTTCACGCGCGTACCTCATGGTTCCGATACTTATCGTTATCGCATTCTCTGCAATTGTTATTGTTCCATCTAACGAAGTAGATGATCGGAGCCATGCATGAGTTACAAAACCCGAAGGCTCATTACTGTATTAACTCTTTTTGGACTCTTAGCCCTTATTTTCATAAGCGGTCGGTAAAACTACATCTATCGAAAAATCTTGAGGGACTTCAACTCGGTTTCTATATTTTGATAGAACGACAAGACTTGCAAGCACAGGAATCACGCCACCGATAATAATCGTAGTTCTTGCCCCAAATTGCTCTGACATTGCGCCAACTAAAGGCGAAACAAAAGGAGTGCCTCCCATAAATACAAATAGGTAGATTCCCATAACTCGACCACGTACTACTGGATCGCTATTGAATTGCATCAAAGAGTTAGCGGCAATCATCGTTGTAAGTGCGGTGACACCACACACGGGTAGCCAGAGTGCATAAAGTAGGTACGTTGGCATGAATGCAAGGACAATAAGGGAGATATCAAAAGTAATGCTGGCGTAAATAATATAAATCGCTTTTCTATAACCTTCTAGTCTTGCCGACAGTAAAGCTCCAGAAAGTGCGCCAACAGCTAGGGCAGTTCCTAACAACCCAAAGGATGCCGCTCCTCTGTGAAAGACTTCTGTTGCCATCATGGCGTTGAATATTTGAAAATTAAGTCCGAAAGTTGCCGTAAAGAAGACCACAATCATGATCGCATAAAGATCTGGCCGAGCAATTACATACCTCATACCTTCACGCACATTTGCCGTTCCGGTACCTCGTGGCATTGAGAAGAACTCACTTTTGCGCAACTTTAGAAGGCCGAAAATGATTATGGCGTATGAAAAAGCATTGAGGATAAATGAGGGGCCCGTGCCAAAAGCGGCAATGGATAATCCTGATAAAGCTGGACCAATGATTCGACCTGAATTGAAATTCGCAGAGTTGAGACTTACTGCATTGGGAACATCATCCTTGCCAACAACTTCAGCGCTAAAAGCCATTCTTACAGGCGCATCTACAGCGCTTGAAACTCCTAAGGCGAATGCTAAAAGGAATATGTGCCAAATTTGAATGTTATGTGTAATTACTAGGAGTCCCAGAATTGCAGATGCAATCCCTCCCCCAAGGTTTGTGATGACCAAGACTTTTCGTTTATCGAAACGGTCACCGAGTGCGCCACCATGAAGACTGAAGAAAAGAACCGGAGCAAATTGCAATCCAGTAACAATTCCCAAATATGTTCCGCTATGAGTGAGTTCGAGAACTAACCAATCTTGGGCAATTCGTTGCGCCCAACTTCCGATATTAGATACCGCATTTGAAGCAAATAAAATTCTGAAATTGCGGTGACGGAATGCGCGCCAATTACCGTTTGGATCTATCTGCACAAGTTTGCCTCCGAAGAACACCTTATCGCTAGATGTGTTCTACCGGGAGGGTCTACTATGAAGACATGGAACCCCGTGTGAAATCTGTAGTTACCTTGATAAGCGCAGGAGTTGCACTCTGGATAATTGGATTGATTGTCTGCATTGTTATAGGAGCAGAGGCCAAAGTCTTATGGACCTGCGTCATGGGCGCAGGATTAGGCCTTACCGGAATTCGCTACACAATACGACGAGCTCGTAGAAGCGATATTTAAGCTTCTAGTTGCCCTGCAATTCCTCGCAAAACTTTTCCAAGTCGTTCAGCTTCAACTGCCGAAGGATGGCGACCATGGCGAAGTCCATTTCCAACTTTGTCCAAAATCTTGATGGTGTCTTCAATCATCGCTGCAAGGTCATCACTATTAACGTGATTGTTGGCAACCAATGATGGCGGTGCATCAATGATTCGAATAGAAAGTGCTTGTGGCCCACGTCGACCATCTGCGACACCAAATTCCAATTTAGTACCTGGCTTAACGGTTGTTACACCTTCTGGCAATGAAGTTGCGGCGAGATAAACATCTTCGCCTTCATCAGATGCGATGAATCCAAAACCTTTTTCCAGGCTAAACCATTTCACTTTACCTGTAGGCATGGGACGCTCCTTCTAATTCACTACTCAACTCGTGTAGGCCGCTCGTTGCGGGCAGAGGGATAGTTTATCTCAGAGTGGGCTTTTGTTGTACAGGAGTTTTAACGCTTAAATCTGGCCACAAGTCACGCTTAGCCCTGCAAGAATTTAAAAAGTCGCCTCAGAATGCGCACCGCAACCATGGTCAACTGAGACTACGCGACCATCTTCGGGCGAGATCGCATTTGCGCAAACACCAAATGCTCCTCGAAGTGAACCTGAAATTCCAAGGAAAAATCCGCATGACGCACAAGGCTTTGGTGAAGCTTTTGCAATGTCACTTTCTGGTCCGCGATCACCGGTGTACCAACGCTTGCTTGCTTGATCGCGGCCTTCGATAGACATAACACGTGGACGCCCCAAACCTAATTCCCAGATTTGTGTTGCATCCAAATCTTCATCTGCTGGCAACGCTGCAAATCCAGGAACTAATCGTGCATCATCAATGGATGATGGCACGATGTCGCCAACTCCAACATCACCTGGTGCCAAACGATCAACATAGGGAATCCAGTCTGGTGCAAGTAATGAATCTGGTCCTGGCAGTACGACAACATCGCAAACGGTTGCATCACTATCAGAATCGACTTTGGCAACAGTTACTGCCCATCGCCAACCCTTATATGCAGATAGGTGTGCTTCAAATAAATAACTTGCGATACGACCTTCATCATCAAATTCCACGCTAACAAATTCGCCAACTAATTGTGCATCTCCAGCATCAGCTAAAGCAGCATCGCGCGCAAGATCTTGCGCATCGAATGTCTGAACTTTTGTGCTCTTACGGAAAAGTGCCATGGGGTAAGGGTAAAGCAGAAAGGACTCCCGAGGTAATCGGGAGTCCTTTCACGCTTACTGCAATCTAATTTTTAGTGAATTAGAAGTCCATATCTCCGCCACCAGGTCCACCAGCAGGCATTGCTGGCTTCTTCTCTGGCTTATCTGCGATTACGGCGTCAGTTGTAATGAAGAGTGCAGCAATCGATGCAGCATTTTGT
>CAILKF010000118.1 GCA_903834705.1 uncultured Actinomycetes bacterium | reverse complement strand
GCCGAAATCTGCGGATCAATAGCTCCGTCTAAAACGATTCGTCCGACGTTTTGCGGAAAGAATTGTGCGTAAAGGGTCCCAAGATAGGTGCCATAGCTCTTACCTAGATAATTTAATTTCTTATCACCCAGCGCCGAGCGCAAAACATCCATATCTCGTGCAGAATTGGCAGTACTAAAGCTTGCTAGGTAAGGCGTCTTTGCTTCACACTTTGCGACAAAGTTTTTTGCTTGTTTAACTAACTGTGCCAACTCTTGGGGGTTGTCGGGCTTACTGTCGCTGGCGTAACTTGCATCTGTTTCTTTGTCATTTAGACAATGAATAGGTACACTCTTTGCCACACCACGTGGATCAAAGCCCACGATGTCATAACGCTCTAAAACTGCATCACTCACTATTGACTCGGCGTTGTAGGCATAATCAAACCCCGACGCCCCAGGACCTCCAGGGTTTACGACAAGTGAGCCAATTCGGTTCTTGGCATCCGTTGCGCGATGGCGCAATACCTGCAAAGTAAATGAACCTGTAGTCATGTCGCTGTAATCAATGGGTACTTTGATTGATGAACATTCAAAGACGTCATAACACGATGACCAATGAAGAACTTGGCGCTGGTAATCACTTAATGACTTAAAGCTTGGATGGGTCGATTTGTAGGCAGATATTCCGTAAAAAACTAGAACAACGGCTATTCCACTTGCAATAACTTTCCTTCGAAACTTATAGTGCCAGATGCCAGACCGGAGAAAACTCAACTGTTGAATGCCAAACCTTTGAAAACTAAACCGCGGAGGCATGATGTGAAGGCTCTGCAAGTATGCACATCAAAGCCTCCATCGTTAAAAGTGGCGCAGAGTTAAAACTCAAATTTGTGCGGGCCTGCATAATTGCTGCAATTTTTTCTAACGTTGCTTCAGGAGTCGTGTTTTGTGCTAATCGCAAAATCTGCTCAGCTAAATCGTTATTAATGAATGTGTCTGAAATTCCTGCTTGTGCCATCATGACATCACGGTAAAGAGTTGCTAAATCCAAAAGCGAACCATCGAGAGAATCTCTCACCATTCGCGTTGCTCGGGACTTCTGCTCTTTTTCTAACTCTTTAAGCGCTTTAGATCCACCGCTCACCATTCCGCGACCAATTGCACCTTGTCCCCACGCTTGTGCTAATTCTTGGGATTCTTGTTCATCTTTTACTTCTGAAAAGGCATTTGCTTCGGCCGTTGCTAAATCAACAAGCACTCCAGCTGCCTTGTATGCCGAAGCAATATTGGACAGGCCAAAAGGCAACTTCATAATCGAATTGCGGCGAGACCTCACCGCATCATCTGTTGCTAAGTGTCGAGCACGCCCAATATGTCCTTGGCTGGCGCGCGCTGCAAAGTCAGCCATTGCTGGCGAAACTCCGTCACGTTCTATCAAAACTTGTGTGACATCTTCGGTGCTTGGTGTGCGCAACTGTAAATGGCGTGCACGCGATCTAATTGTTGGCAGAACGTCGTGCAAAGTTGGCGCACATAACAACCAGACAGTACTTGCACCTGGTTCTTCAATTGCTTTCAATAACGCATTGCCTGCAGATTCCGTGAGGCGATCAGCATCTTCCATAACAACAACGCGCCATGGAGCAACACTTGGCGCCCATGCAACGCGTACTAATAGCTCGCGAATTTCATCTATCTTGATGGACAAACCTTCTGTTCTAATTACTTCGACATCACCATGAATGCCATCCAAAGCGGTGCGGCACTCAATGCAATCACCACACCCACCTTGCGGACAAACAAGTCCTGCAGCAAATGCTAAAGCCGCACTCGACCGGCCACTTCCGGGAGGGCCAGTAAATAACCATGCATGTGTCATTTCTTGAGTTTCGCCGCCGTTGCGCGCAGATGTAATCGCATCGCTCAGCGCACTAACAATGTGTCCTTGTCCGATCAGTTGGTCAAAGACGCTCATAGCTACTTCTTAACTTTCTTGCTCACTTTTGCGATTGCACGCAAAGGATGCGGACGTCGGCTAACTTTTTCTTTTTTAGGAACTTTGCTCAACGCTGGTAATTCGGCAACACGAGAAATGATTGCGCTATGGATATCTTCAACGGTCATTTGTCCCTCGACAACTAAATATCTCTCTGGGTCAAGGAGGGCTAACTGCAAATACTCTTGACGAATTCGCTCGTGGAAAGCAAGTGGTTCGGCTTCTAAGCGATCAAACTTCTTTAAGCGACCTAGACCAACCTCTGCTGGCATATCTAAAATGATTGTTAGCGTTGGGAAAAGTGACTCTGTTGCCCAGCGAGAAATACGTGCAACTTCACCTGGCTCTAACACACGCCCAGCACCTTGATAGGCAATCGATGAATCAAAGTAGCGATCGGTAATAACGATGTCGCCATTGGCTAGCGCTGGTCTGATTACTGAATACACATGATGTGCGCGGTCAGCTGCATACAACAGCGCTTC
This sequence comes from uncultured Actinomycetes bacterium, assembly GCA_903834705.1. Lineage (GTDB taxonomy): Bacteria > Actinomycetota > Actinomycetes > Nanopelagicales > Nanopelagicaceae > QYPT01. The sequence goes on along the minus strand of CAILKF010000118.1, from coordinate 1,653 downwards.
AGCTCTTGGCGAAATTGCTCCGGTTTTATGAGATAACAAAATATCTCGCAAATCATTTCCGAGTGGAGTTCCGCCAGGTTCACGACTTAAAACAACGCCATGGCTTTGATCTTCCAGCCATTTCTTCAACAATTTTGTTTGTGTTGATTTGCCCGAACCTTCGCCACCTTCGAAAGCAATAAACAATCCTTTTGTTGTTGCGCCCGTAATTGAACCAAGTTCACCTTTAAGCGCACTTGCAATATCACTCCAAAATGAAACATTTGGGCGATCCTTCATCTGCTTATATGAAATCGCTCCAATGAGTGAGGCAATCAACCCGGCAATGAGGATAGTAATTGCAGCGCCGTTATAACTCACTTGAGTATTTTGAAATTTAAATGTGTGCTGGCCAACCGCTGCGGCAATAAGAGGAGAAATGGCTAACACCGCAACCAAGGTCACGCGAATTAAGGACTGCATAAATGCGAATGTGCGTCCTCGAACTTCGTCTTTAACTTCCATTCCAAGCATTGTGAAACCCGTTACCCAACAGATTCCAGAAAATGCACCAAGCAGTACAACAACAATGACTGCAATAACGAGGTTAGGGATTGAAGCCAGAAGCACTAAGAAAATTCCAGCAATTGTCAGTGATGCACCAAATAAACGGCGACGAGAGAATTGAGCAAAAACCTTTGGGCCAAATGCGATACCACTTGCAAGGCCTGTAAATACGGAACCAAAAAGCACGCCGTAAGCAGCATCTCCACCGCCAAGGTCTCCTACAAATGTGCGCGCAAGACCAATAACTGCGCCCGCTGCAATGAAAGCACCAACCATTCCAACTATGAGCCCCCGAATAATTTTTGAGGAGCTGACAAAGCGCCAACCTTCGAGCAATGATTTTGCTACGCCAACATCGCCAGCAGTTTTCGCAGCAGCGCCTTTAGGAATTTCGTGCAGTCCCCACACGGTCCATGCGCAAAATGCAAAACTTAAGGCGTTGATATAGAGAGCTAAATCCACTGAATTACTTGCAAAGAACGGAACTGTGCCAGCTAAAGAGCCAGCAATCAAAGCAAGAAGTGAGAAAAGACCAGCTGCGATTGGTGCTGTTCCATATGCCGCCAAAAGCGACACTTGATTTGCACCTTCGAGTTTTTCTTTGGGAACCAAATTTGGAACAGTTGCCTCTTTTGCTGGTGACCAAAAGAGAGTGACACACTCCACCAAAATCGTCGCTGTGTAGAGCCACACAAAATTGCCGACAATGGGAATTGAAACATAAAGCCCGCAACGAATAATGTCGCAAACAACCATGAGGGTTCGGCGATCAAAACGATCGGCAATAACTCCAGCAAGTGGACCTAAGAAAACTGATGGCAATAAACGCGCAATAAAAACACCTGCGATTGCAAAGTTAGCTTTTGCATAACTTCCACCAGATAATTGTTGTGCTAACGCAGTTGTTGCAAGGAGTCCTAACCAATCTCCAAGCGATGAAAATGCCATCGCTCTCCACAAACGCGCAAAGGCAGGAATTGCCATAACGCCGCGAGTTTGTTCGGGGCCAGGTGCCGCCGGAGTTGGAAGTGTGCGTGCCACGAGGTAAGGGTAGTCCCAGAACTATTCGTCAGCCGAGGCTGATTTGGCTTTAGCTTTGCCTGTTGC
>CAILKF010000117.1 GCA_903834705.1 uncultured Actinomycetes bacterium | reverse complement strand
GTAATTCAGCTTCACTCTTAATTATTCTTGAGTAATTTCGCATGATTGCTTTGAGTAGATTCACTCTAAAATGCTTGCCGGCCTCGATAGTGATTTAATCACCCTGTGGCAAAAACGAGCATCATGTGGTTTCGCAGGGATCTGCGCTTAGCCGATAACCCCGCACTCCTTGAGGCACTTGCCAGCGCCGATCACATTGTGCCGGTCTTTATATTGGATGAAAAACTCATTAGCGCAACAGGCAGCAAACGTCTTGCTTATTTAGGTCAGTCATTGCGAGCACTAGATGAATCACTAGAAAATAGATTGCACGTCATGGTTGGTGATCAAGTCGAAGTTCTAAAGGAATTATCATTGCGTTACGGAGCAACTTCTATTCATATTTCTGCAGAATACGAGCCATATGGAGTAACACGTGATGCACGAGTTGAGTCAAGTGGAATCGCGTTAACCAGAACCGGAAGTCCTTACGCCGTTGCGCCAGGCAGGGTAAGGAAACCAAGTGATGGAACTCCTTATCGCGTTTACACACCTTTTTATAAAGCATGGGGTGTACATGGATGGCGGCCGCCAGCTCCACAACCTGAACATATAAATGCAATCACGCCAAGTGAAAGTGAGAGAAATTTTCCTGACTGGCCGATGCCTCTGGATGCAAAAGTTTCACTCGCAGGTGAAGCGAACGCCCATATTCGATGGAAATATTTCTGTGAAGAAATTTTAGATAGCTATGATGAAACAAGAAATCTTGCTGGAATGGATGGCACGAGTCGCTTAAGTGCTCACTTTAAATGGGGCGAGATTCACCCCCGAACACTTTTGGCGCACCTTGGTGAAAGTAGTGCTCACGATGTTTTTCGCAAAGAAATAGCGTGGAGAGAGTTTTATGCAGATGTACTCCATCACAATCCACATACCGAGAAGGATTACTACGCACCAAGATTTTCCGAGATGCGTTATGACGCTCCTGATTCTAAATTCACAGCATGGAAAGAAGGCAAGACTGGATTTCCATTTGTTGATGCAGCAATGCGTCAGCTAGTCCACGAGGGTTGGATGCACAATCGCACACGGATGGTTGTTGCATCATTTCTTGTTAAGGATCTTCACCTGGAATGGCAGTTGGGAGCAGATTTCTTTAGGGAGCATTTAGTTGATTTTGATGTTGCCTCCAACGCACATGGTTGGCAGTGGACTGCTGGATGTGGCACTGATGCATCTCCTTACTATCGGATTTTCAATCCAATCGAGCAAGGAAAACGCTTTGATGAACAGGGCGACTACATCAAGAAATATGTTCCTGAGTTATCTCACCTTTCCGCCATGGAAGTTCATGAACCTTGGTTGTACACAGAAGGATTAAAGAACGGATATCCAGAAAGAATTGTCGATCATGGTCTTGAAAGGCAAGAATCTTTAGCAAGACTTTCTGAGTTGAAGGAAATTACGCCAAAAAATTAGTGAACTGCCAAGGATCGGTTTCGTCATATTGACGACCATTCCAACCCTTAAACAAATCATTTCGATTCTTCATTGGATCCCAATCCGCAGCTTCTGAGTGGTATCCACCCCAATATCTTTCGGCATAAGTCACTGGAGCGCTTGCTCGGACCACACCCCAAGTGATTCATTTTTGGCTTGGTACATGGCGTTATCTGCTCGGCGCATTAAATCTGGAGCGCCGTCATTGCTGACGTGACCCACGCTTACTCCGACTCTTATCTCCTCATTCCCTATCAAAAATGGATAGCTCAGCGTTGCTCTCAGCGCCTGCGCTACTTCAATCGTGAATTGGCGATCTCCTCGAATGATTGCGCCAAATTCATCTCCTCCTAAACGTGCAAGGAGCGAAGTGGCTGGAAGAGCCCTTGAAAATCGTTGCGATACTTGCTTGAGTAACTCATCTCCAACTTCATGGCCGAACTTGTCGTTAATCGGTTTGAACCCATCTAAATCCAGTAACAAAAGAGCACTTTCTATCCCAGACGTTTTTGAAATGAGTTGAAGTTCTGCAATAAAACGTCGCCTATTAGGAAGACCTGTTAAATCATCAGTTCTCGCTAAGGCACGTTCATCACCAATAGATCTGGCTTGACGTAGCGCAATTGTCATACGAAGAAAAGCAAGAAGTAGAGTTGCAATGGTGGGAAACAATATGAAATCAGGGAAGTAGCCAGGCCGAAGCGAGTTGATGGCAAGTAGTGTCGCGCTCATCATGACGGACAGAGCAATGTATAGAGGATTGATTGTTTCTATAGTTCGAGCATTTCTAGTTCGCATTGAAGCGGCTAAGGTGATTAACGCTATTCCAAGTAACCAACCATCATCACTAACGAGTCCCAGGGAGTAATGATTATTTGCATCTAGCCATAGAAACAGAAAATCGGAAATCGTAAAGACTCCAATTCCGAGAGCAAATAAACCAGACTTGAGTGAGATTCTTGAAACAAAGAGCGACATGCTGACCGAAAGCAGAATCACATCTGCGATAGCAAAAAATATTGCAAAAAATGTCTTACTTACATCTCCTCCAAAATGTGGCAATACTGGCTCGAGGACGAAGGCTGCACCAACCGAACTTAATCCCAAACATAAGATTGCGGAATCGAGAATTTCAACTAAACCAAAAATGATTTTTTGTAGGAATAACCGAGGAATTGCAATGAAAATACAAGGGTAGAAAAGTACGTAAAGGATATTTGCAACAATCGGCCCAGACCTCGGCAATACGTAGAATTCTCCTGCACTTGTGAGTATGGATCCCACACTCCACAACAAAATCGCAAGCGGTAGAGCAAAACGCGCTATTCGATCTTCTTTTTGCAAACTACAGTAAATGATAGAAAGAGCTGCAATCGCGACAGCGTTGTACAAAAACAGATCTACAAATAGATTTGTATTGGGATTCACTATGCGAAGTGCAACATGTGCAAGTAAAAGCACGGGAGTCAGAAATCTAAGGAGAACAAAACTGCCCATATCTGGCAGTTAAGTCAGGTTAGAGATAAATATGAATAAGGGTAGCCATAGCAGGAAGCACACATGTGCTTACCTCAGTAACACCCTTTCGAAACTCTACGAGTCTTAAAAAGAGGAGGTGGGTTATAGCCCTTTATCGCAAATCATTGATCGCATAGTCAATGACTGTCCAACGCCAGCCTTGGCTTGATCAAGTTGAGTTGCTGCGTAATCACGAGTTTTCTTCATTGTCTCGACAGACTTTCCAGTCTTGCGGTAGAGAGCAGCTGATGAAGTGAGCGAGGCGATTGTTTTCTTATATGTGGTAATCGCCTGAGCGTATGTAGTGATTGCAGGCTTGTTCTTAATTGCATTGGCGGAATCAGCAATGAGTTTTTCTCGGCTTGCAGTCAGCACGGTGACAGTGTCCGTCATGGCTTTCACTTGCAAATCAAGGGCGTCTGCTTTGGCATTTTGAACGGCAACATTGGCAATTTCATCAAGAATTTTTTGATCTAAATCAGCCAAAGTAGTTGGCATTTGTTTTGCTAAATCCTGATAATCCTTATTGGACTTAATCCATGTTGCATCAGCATTTAGGCAGTCTTTGCTAACCCATGTGAGTTTTGCGTTCTTAACTGTTGGGTTTTTGGTGCACTTATACGTTGTCGTTTTGACTTTCGTCGTCGCGCCAGATTTCGCGCAAGCAACTCCATTACTAATTTTTACAGCAGCATCTGCCGACGGAGCGACAAATGACCCTGCAAGAAGTAGGCCTGCTACTGAGACGGTAACGACTTTGGCAAACATGGAAACCCCCAAGAGATCTGATATGGCCTCATGTTAGCGATGATTGCGACGATGGCTAGGTAAGCCCACGCTCGTTAGCTAGGAATTGACTGTGAAACCTACAGGTACTGGCTATTTTTGCCTTTGTCGCACCCGGACGTTCATACCGATTTTGCGAATCATTGGTCGAGGACCAAAACGAGTGATGAAACTTAAAATTACGTACTGCCAACCTGGCACCGATAAAGCCTTCCCCTTTTGTGAATCTTTCCAAGCCTGAGCAACAACATCCTCAGATTTGAGCCACATGAAGGAAGGAAGCGCTTGCATTTTCATCCGGCCACGTTGGTGAAATTCAGTGCGCGTAAAACCAGGACACAGCGCAGTGACCTGAACGTTTGTACCGCGTAATTCAGTATGGAGAGATTCACTGAGCACGGTTAAGTAGGACTTCGCTGCGCTGTACGTTCCTCCTGCTATCCAGCCTGCAACCGAGGAAACGTTAATTACTGTTCCACTATTTTCAGATTTCATGATGGGCATTACAGCGTGCATCAAGCGCATAGGCGTTTGAACCAGGACTTCAAGTAATTGTTTTTCTGCCTCTATGTCACTCAATAAGAAACTTTTATTAATTCCAAATCCTGCATTATTAATGAGTACATTAATTGGCTCAGACAGGCTCATGAGTCGTCTTTCCGTTCTGCTCACACCTTCATCAGTTGATAGGTCTGCTTGGATTACTTCGCACGTGACGCCATAAGTTTTGGATAAATGATCTGCAGTTGAATCCAGACGCGATTTATCACGTGCCACAAGTACTACATTAAAACCTTCTTCGGCAAGTAGTTGGGCAAAACTTGCACCGATCCCTGCTGTAGCACCGGTAATGAGCGCATAGCCAGAACTACTCCGCGTAGACACAATTATTAGAGTATCCGCAATTGCGCGGGAGCACCCAACGGTACAACTGGTGAATGAGGAGTAATTGCAGGAATCTTTTTGTATGGCTCACTCTGCTCCGGGCGCTTATCAACTTCGCCACAGTTTGGCCACATCGACATGGCACGCTCTGCTTGCGCAGTAATAGTTAACGATGGATTAACACCGAGATTGGCCGTAATTGTTGAACCATCAATAATATGAAGAGTCGGGTAATTCCAGACACGGTGATAGGGATCAATCACGCCAGTATTTGGTGAATCTCCAATGACGCACCCACCAACGAAGTGTGCGGTAAATGGAGCGCTAATCAGGTCTCCTATATGTCCACCTGCAATGCCACCATATTGCGATGCAATCTGTCGCGCCGTGGCGTTGGCCGCAGGAATCCATGTTGCATTGGGTTTAAGCGGATCATTTGCTGAAGTTAATCTCCAGCCGAATACACCACGTTTACCTCGCACTTTAATTGCTGAATCTATGTTTTGCATTACGAGTGCTATTACTGTGCGTTCAGACCAATGACGAACGTTAAGAACTTTTGGTAGTAGAGAAGGATTTTTAATGAAAGTAAGTAACCATTGCTTTCGGCGAACTTTTGAAGATTCACCATCTGTCATGAGTGTTTGCATGAGCCCCATGAAATTACTTCCTTTACCGTACCTGACAGGCTCTACATGGGTATGTTCGTCAGGATAGAACGACGAAGTTATTGCTGGACCTTTACTGAAATTGATTTCCGTTGTCGGCATGGTTGCCCCTACCAACGATTCACTGTTTGTGCGCGAGAGATCACCTAATCGATCTGAAATTTTAGGAAGCTTGCCCAAATCTTTCATTCGGTGAAGCAATTTCTGTGTATTAAAGGTTCCTGCAGAAATGATTACTTGAGGCGCGGTAAAAGTTAACTTCGAACCGGTCCATGCGTTTGTTTTCGAGGCGCTAACAACCCAGCCTCCGCCGGATTCTTGAACTATTCGATTTACTGTTGTTAATGGAAACACCTTTACGCCGGCACGTTCTGCAAGTCCCAAATAATTTTTCGGCAGTGTGTTCTTAGCGTTATGTCGGCAACCTGTCATGCAACCGCCACATCCAACACAACCTTCGCGATCGGGACCGACTCCACCGAAATAAGGATCACTTACTTTTTCTGCGGGCTTATTTCCAAAGTGAATTCCTAGGGGAGCGAGAGTAAAGGTGTGACCTACCCCCATGGCTTGCGCTGCATCTTTCATTGCTTGATCACTTGGAGAAAAATATGGATATTGAGTTACACCTAACATTGCACGCGCTTGTTGGTAACAAGGTTCTAACTCTTGTTTCCAGTTTGTAATTGCAGACCATTGTGGATCTTGAAAATATTCATCCCCGGGTTGATACAAAGTATTTGCATATACAAGGGATCCTCCACCAACGCCTGCGCCAGCCAGGATCAGCACATCAGGAAGTACGTGAATTCTTTGGATACCTAGAAGACCCAATTTTGGTGCGAAAAGAAATTTTCGCAGACGCCAAGATGTCTTAGGAAAATCTTTATCTTCAAAGCGTTTACCCGCTTCAAGAACAGCCACCCGATAACCCTTTTCAGCAAGACGTAATGCAGAGACAGAACCACCAAAACCAGAGCCAACGATGATGACGTCAAACTCATGATTCATAGCCTTAAATCTCGATTCCGCTCGAGTCTTCTTCTCGAATTGTCCATGTTGTTCCATATGGCTCGAGCAAATCTAAAAATGGTTTTGCATCAAACCATTCAGGACCATTTACTCCTGAAGGTTGCCAAACTCCGGTATGAATAAGTTCCATAGCGATAACGGGATTGACTGCTGTTTGCCACACCACTGCCTGGTCGCCATATTCCTTCATAGACCACGCATTATCAATCACGTTATACATATAACAAGCGTAAGGCTTTCCTTCTTTATTCAACCCTTTAACGAGAGTGCCTGCACAAGTTTTACCACGCATGCGCTCACCTAGAGTTGCTGGATCTGGCAATGATGCCGTTAACAAATCTCGCGGTGAGACCGAAACACCCTGCACGTCAACGTGCTCTTTGCGATCCATGCCAAGCATATGGATTGTTTTTAGAGTCGTGATGAATTGCGCGCCAAGCCCGTATTTAAAGTTTACTTTTTTAGCATCAACTTTTTGAGGTATGAGCACAACTTCTTCGTGCTCGACGTTGACGCATTCAACTGGCCCAATTCCTTCAGGGAAATCAAAAACTTCTATCTCACTAAAAGGTTCGGTCGTAAACCAACCACGACCATCTTCCCAAACCAATGGCGGGTTAAGACATTCTTCGATGGTGGTCCAAATGGAGAAGGAAGGCGCGAAGTTATGTCCTTCAACTGTCAGGTTAGAGCCATCGAGCACAGTGATTGAGTCCAGGCGACTAAATAAATAATCAGAGGCATATCGAGCAAATACATCGCTCATCCCGGGTTCGATACCCATTCCAACTAGAGCGTAGATTCCGCGTTCACTCCAGTTCCAGTCGCGAGCAAATTGTTCGTCACCGAGCTTCACACCAGTTTCAGTGTTTGGGTAGTGAGGATGTGGGCGTGAAAGAGACATAGCCATGTCGATGTAGTTAGTATTTTCAATTTCGCAGGCTAAGAAAATTGGCATGACATAACGAGGGTCAACAGCATTGATGACCACATCTGGATTCGCTTTACGGATTAACTCTCTTATATCTTCGAGTTCTGCTGCATTTACTTGTGCTGCAGAGAAACGTGAATCATTCACACGGGTAACGGCTTCTTCAGCGCGAGACAAATTGCGGTCGGCAATGACCATAGATGAAATAAATGGCCTTCGGGATGCGATATTTGCGATTGCTCTGCCAACGCCACCCGCGCCTATAACAAGCGCCTTCATTGTTGGCCTTCCATGAGGAAAATACTCCTGATCAGTTAGATTCCCCATGTTAGCCATTTGCATTAGATAAGCCAACTTTGTGCGTAAAAAAAAGGTTCTATCACTCAAATATTCTGCGAGTATCCTTGCCCTGATAAAAAAACTAACACATAGGTTTAAGTCCCCGTAGCTCAGTGGATAGAGCAACCGCCTCCTAAGCGGTAGGTCGCAGGTTCAACTCCCGCCGGGGACACACATTTCTAGATTTAAAAATTTTGGATTTTAAGCAAAAACGACAGTGCGTTTGCCAACTACAAAGATCTTATCTTCAGAGTAAAGCTTTACTGCCTTTGCTAGAACCCGGCGTTCAATATCGCGACCGATAGCAATTAACTCTTCAGGGGTTGCAATATGAGTTACATGCGCAACATCTTGTTCGATGATTGGGCCTTCATCTAAATCACTAGTAACAAAGTGAGCACTTGCGCCAATGATTTTTACGCCACGTTCGTGTGCTTGGTGGTAAGGCTTAGCGCCTTTAAAGCCCGGCAAGAAAGAGTGGTGAATGTTAATGATCTTACCCGGCATACGATTGCAAAACTCAGCCGAAAGAATCT
>CAILKF010000116.1 GCA_903834705.1 uncultured Actinomycetes bacterium | reverse complement strand
CCGTTGCACACTCATATGAATGGAATGTTCTAGACGGAGTTTGGCTAAAAGTTAACAGCGGAGTCCGTTACTACGACTCACTTCAAGAAACTCGCGAACTTCTAGAACCAGAATTAGCATACATAGCAGCCAAAAATGCAACTGAAGAAGATATTGCTGAACTTCAAAGACTGCTCACGCTTCAGCAAAATTGCTCAGGCGATGCACAAGCGCATGCCAAGCTAGATATCGAATGGCACTTAGCCCTCGCTCGGGCAACACATAATCCAGTTCTAAATCAACTCCATAACTCCATCGCGAATTTAGGTATGAAAACTCGTACCGCCGCCTCTTCCTCCCCCTCAGCGATCGAAAGCGCAATTGAATGGCACTCACAGATCGCACAAGCGGTTTCTGCCAAGAATCCAGAGCTTGCGAAAGCCGCAATGCAGATGCACCTGAGTCAAGTTCGTGTCGCAGTAGCAGAAGGAATCAAGCACACGCAAAACGTTCAATCAGTATAGATACCCGCCACTAAAAGGAGATGACATGAGAGAACATGGTTTTGTCACTAAGGATTCAGTCGTCATCGTTACCGGAGCCGGTGGTGGGATCGGATCAGCTACAGCACTCAAGTTAGCTTCATTAGGTATGACAGTAGTTACTGTAGATAAGAACGAATCCCAATTAAGCGCAACAACGAAGCGAATCGCAGATGCAGGGTTCAAATCAGTTGCAATAGCCGCAGATGTGACCTCAGAAGATGACTGTAAGAAAGTTTGTAACGCTGCTTCAACTTTAGGATTGCCTCTCAAGGGTCTGGTCAATAATGCTGCAGTTGGTGCGTTCAACATGAGTGTTGAACAAACATCCCTCGATGAATGGAATCGAATCATTGCAATTAACCTCACAAGTCTTTTCTTGATGAGTAAATACGCACTACCTCATATCCGCGAAGCAGGAGGCGGTGCAATCATTAATGTTTCATCAGTTCATGCATATGCGACTTCTACTGGCGTCGCCCCGTATGCCGCAGCAAAGGGTGGCGTACTTGCACTCACCCGCACCATGGCCCTTGATCTTGCTAAAGATAAGATTCGCGTCATCTGCTTGGCACCAGGTGCGGTTAACACACCAATGCTGCAACAACATGCAGATCGTGAAGGAAAAACTCTTGCTGAGTTGGGCTTTCCAGCAGGAAGTTCGGATATCGCACGTATTGCTGACCCTGCAGAACTTGCAGACACAATCAGTTTTGCTCTCTCTAAAGAGGCGACGTTCATCACTGGCTCTGCAATCGTTGCAGATGGCGGACTCTTAGCGAAGTTTTAATAAGAATGTCTCTCCGTCAGGATGCGGTTGTATTTAGTAAGCCCGCTCATTGCGCACTGCAAGAAATAAAGCTTGCGGAGTTAAAACCTAAACAAGTTCTCATTAGAACCCATATTTCTGGGGTTAGCACTGGAACTGATCGCTGGGTCATTTCTGGACGCTTCGAGTGGGGTTCCTTTTCCTTTCCTTTGATCCCTGGATACCAAAGAGTGGGAACCGTAGAAGCCATTGGTTCTGACGTATCTACTCTTTCCGTGGGGCAAAGCGTTTTCGCTACAAATAGCGTTGATTTTCTTAATGCAACGGCAGGTTGGGGTGCGCATACAAGTATTGGAATTAGCGAAGAACATGAAGTTTTTGATGCAACAGGAATAAATCCTGAACGTGCCAGTTTTGGAGTTGTAGCTCAAGTTGGCTTCAACGCATCTTCGCGAGTTCTAGGTGGAAGGCAAACTCGAGTTTTAGTAATTGGCGATGGAATCATTGGGGCTTCAGCCGCACTTTCATCGCGCGCACTCGGCCGCGAGGTCATGGTCATTGGCCGTCATGATTCGCGACTTTCTAAGTTAGCTAACTTGGGTATTGCAACGGCAAATGCACGAACTCTTGATATCTCGACACTCAAGGACTTCGCACCAAGTGCGGTTATAGATACAGTTCAAAACAAAGAAGCATTCGACATGTATCGACAAACTTTGCCCGCAACATGGGCACAAGAAGCCCTTGGCGCACGAAGCCAAGGTACTGGTCAGATTATTTACAGCGGTCACACTCCAGATGGGGAAAGCAATTGGGGCGACATGGCTGAATTACAAAAGCAAGAACTCACTGTCCATTTCGTATCTGGCTGGACAAGAGAGCGCATGCAATCAACGTTAGATCTTATGCGTGGCGATGCAATGCCGATCGAAGCACTGGCTGATCGTCATGAGGCAACTAACGCGGGTGTGCAAACGCTTTTCGGATTAGTGGAGCAAGGTAAATATCCAGGACTAGCTGCTTACATTAATTGGGGCAACTAGAACTCTTTACTTCAATCCGTCAATAATCACATTATCCAAAGGTTTGCCCGCAGCCAAAAGTTGTAACTGACTTTCTATGAGTTTGCGAGCACGTGGTTCGAAGGCGCTCGAGTTGCCACCGATATGAGGTGTAATGAAAACTCCTTTCGCACTCCATAAAGGATGACCAGCAGGAAGTGGTTCTGGGTCCGTTACATCTAGTGCTGCTGTAATTCGTCCAGAATTCAATTCAGCAACAAGTGCATCAGTATCAACAATTGGTCCTCGTGCAACGTTGACAAGGAGTGCTCCATCTTTCATACGGGCTAAGCGCTCCTTATTGAAAAACCCTCGACTTTGATCTGTTAGGGGCATGATCAAAATGACAACATCTAACGTTGGAAGATGCTTATCAAAATCGGCCATCTTTATTGATCCATTGCCGCCAGAATTTGAAAAACCAACAATTTCTACATCAAAGCCGGAGAGATTACGGGCAATTCTTTGACCAATTGCGCCATACCCAACAATGCCAATTTTACGATCATTGATTGAACGACCGCCGTGAGACGCCCACACACCATTATTTTGTGAGGTAATGAAATCAGGAAACTCTCGCAGTGATGCAATTGTCATACCTACTGCCAACTCTGCAGTGGATGCATCGTGTATCCCGCGACCATTACATAAAGTCATTCCGGGTCTTACAAACTCAAGCGCATCGTCATAGCCTGCATTGGGCATGTGTAAGACTCTCAGATTGTTCATCTTTCGTGTCAACTCTAGAGCTGGCCTTCCGCCCATGTATTGCGGTACATAAAAAGTAATCTGAGATAAATCTGAAGTTTCTATCGGCGTATTTGTAGGTGATAATTTTGTTATTGACGAAGGCACTCGCAAGTCATCCCACTGTGTCCAAACAACGTGATTCACAACTCTCCCCCACATTGAGCATCATTCAACTCCGCAATACTAACCGCGCTAGCACTCAATTGGACCCCGTTCTCAGAAAAACTTCCCGACATTGAGTTCTATGATGGAGCTATGGCAACTCAAAATTGGAAAACCTGGACCTCCCGTGAATCTGCACGATGTATACAAATTCCATCTATAGATGACCATAAATATTCTCGTGGAGTTTTAGGGATTATCAGTGGCTCTAAACAATATCCCGGGGCAAGTGTTCTCAATTGCGAAGGTGCTATGCGCACGGGCATCGGTATGGTGCGATATTTCGGGCCTCGGTTTGCTCAACTTCTAGTTTTACAACAACGTCCAGAAGTTGTGATTGTTGAAGGAAGAACAAACGCATGGTTAATTGGTTCAGGCATTGATTCCAAAAAGATCTCCTGGTCAAGAAAAAGAGAAATCATTCGCGCGCTGAACGAAGGGAAGCCAACAGTTTTAGATGCTGGCGCACT
>CAILKF010000115.1 GCA_903834705.1 uncultured Actinomycetes bacterium | reverse complement strand
GCTTGCGAAGTTTCGTTGGCATCTGCTGGGCGGATAACTGCAAATCCAGGTATTGCTCTTAGAGCAGCAATGTGTTCAACGGGTTGATGAGTTGGACCGTCTTCTCCAAGCCCGATTGAGTCGTGGCTCCAAACAAAGGTAACTCCCAAGTTCATCAAAGAAGCTAGGCGGGCCGAAGGCCTCATGTAATCACTGAAAACCAAGAAAGTACCAGCGAATGTTCGGGTTAGGCCATGGAGAGTTATACCGTTGAGAATTGAACCCATTGCATGTTCGCGGATTCCAAAGTGAACGATTCGTCCATACGGGTTGGCGTTTTTCATCGAACTACTTGCTGGCAAGAACGAACCGCCACCCTCGATTGTTGTGTTATTACTTTCGGCAAGATCTGCAGATCCGCCCCACATTTCAGGCAAAACTTTGGCTAATTCTTGAATGACATCTCCAGATGCTTTGCGAGTTGAAACTTCTTTTTCGGCGGAGAAGACTGGAAGAGAGTTCTTCCAGTTAGTAGGTAAGGATCTACTGCGCAAACGATTAAGTAATTTCGCGCGATCTGGATTTGCTTTTTCCCATGATGCAAATTGCCCATCCCACTGTTTTCTAAGTTCTGCGCCACGAGTTTTCACTTCACGTACATGGGCAAGAATGTCCGCTGGCATTGCAAAGCTATCTTCAGGATTGAGTCCTAGCGCCTGTTTGGTTTGTTCAATCTCTGATGTGCCAAGGGCCGAGCCATGCGATTTAGAGGTTCCTTGTGCATTTGGCGCTGGCCATGCAATAACTGTTTTTAATCGAATAAGTGTTGGTTTAGTGGATTGGGCAATCGCTTTCTTCATTGCTTCTTCAAGTGCAACCCGATCAACATCTCCATTTTTACGTGCTGGAACTTCTAGAACTTCCCAACCATAGGCTTTGTATCTTGCGGAAACATCTTCTGTGAAAGCAACATGGGTGTCACCTTCGATTGAGATGCGGTTGTCATCGTAAATGAGATTCAAATTACCCAATTCTTGCGTTCCTGCAAGTGAACTTGCTTCGGCGCTTACGCCTTCTTGCAAATCTCCATCTGAACAGAGAACCCAAATATTGTGGTCAAAAATACTTCCACCCTGTTTTGCATCAGGATCGAGAAGACCTCTCTCATATCGTGCAGCCATTGCCATTCCCACGCCATTAGCAATGCCTTGTCCTAATGGCCCAGTAGTTGTTTCTACGCCGGCAGTATGACCATATTCAGGATGACCAGGTGTGAGCGCGCCCCAGGTTCTAAATTCTTGTAAATCTTTTAACTCAAGGCCATATCCGCTGAAAAAAAGTTGAGTATACAAAGTCATCGATGAATGTCCGCAAGAGAGAATGAATCGATCTCTGCCTAGCCATTGAGGGTCTGAAGGATCATGACGTAAAAATCGCTGGAAAAGGGTGTAGGCAACTGGCGCTAGAGCCATGGCTGTTCCTGGATGACCATTGCCCACTTTCTGAACAGCATCCATAGCTAACGCGCGTGCGTAAGCAACCGCTTTATCGTCTTGGTCATTCCATGGATTTTGTATCACGCGGTTACCCATTCCCTTTTTATCGTAGAGTCGAAAGATGTATGCGCCAAGCACCGATCCAAACGAGAATTACGCCAATAAGGTGCGCTCCAACAAGCAATTCTGGTAATCCTTGATAGAACTGCACAAATCCTATGGCACCTTGACCGATTGCTATGGCGAAAAATAGCAATACCCGTTTATTGAGTATTGGTTGATTCCTTGACGAGAGAAAAAGTACAACTGTCAAAATCATGAGTGCAATCACAAGGTAGGCATGTATCCAGGCAATTGTTTGAATTTTGATGTGGAAACGAGGGGCGGATATGTCTCCGGCATGAGGACCGCTTCCGGTTACGACTGTTCCAACAATTACTACTATCGCCGTGAGAATCAGATGTACTCGAGCAAGAAGAAAATTCATCATCGAGGTGGGAATGATTTCGCTCTCTTGCGTGACCTTTCGGCGCGCAAACAGCGAAGTGCCAGCAGCAATTAAAATTATCGATAAAAGAAAATGTCCGGCTACGGGAATGGGATTGAGATGTGTCAGTACGGTGACTCCGCCAAGTGGAATTTGCGCCAGAATTCCAAGCAACTGTCCGATTGCTAAAGCACGGATATCTCGTCTCTTGAGGTAGAGCACACTGAAGAGAGCGGCGAGGGATGCAATGATGAGAGCAAATGTTAGTAGTCGATTTCCGAATTCGATCCAGGCGTGTACTTGACCTTGGGCTTGATTAGGAACCGGAGTGTAAGAAGAACCTGTGCATTGCGGCCATGTTGGACAGCCCAAACCAGAACCAGTAAGACGTACAGCTCCGCCAGTGACAACAATTCCCGATTGTAAGAAAAGTAAAATTCCCAGAATTGGGGAGAGTGCTCTTTCAATCCGAACTCTCATCATGACGGCAAGCCTAGGACGTGGGTGTCCATCTTCAGGGTAGGTGAGCATGGGGGCCGTTGTGGCAGGGGACACCAATGTCTGATTGGCTAAAGTATGGGAATTACGACACACTTCTGTTGTGAAAAAGACCCAAACCCTTGGAAGCGAGGACACCCGTACGCGTGGGTTAGTGGCCCGCGCAATTTTGGAAAATGGGCCCATGACCGCATTGGTCTTGTCTCAGCGATTGGCTCTCACACCTGCTGGAATTCGCCGACATCTTGATCATTTGGTTAATGACGGGGTTCTTGAAGCACGCGAACCACACATGCAATCCACTCGCGGTCGGGGCCGGCCTTCAAAGGTTTTCGTTATGACTGATAACGGCCGTGAGAAGTTCGAACATTCGTATGACGATCTTGCAGTTTCTGCACTTAGATTCATGGCTGCGGAAACAAGTGATGCGTCGTTAGTTGCATTTGCTCAGTCCCGTGCGCAGGAGATGGAAAGAAAAGTAAATGCTTCCGTGAAGAATTCACAGAAAAAAGTTTCGCTCCCGCTTGCCGTAACACAGGCATTAACTGCTCAAGGATACGCAGCGACGTTATTGAAGCGCGAACATGGCGAAGAGATTTGTCAACATCATTGTCCAATCGCACATGTTGCCGCTCAATTTCCACAACTGTGCGAAGCCGAAACAGCAGCACTCTCTCGTGTCCTTGGAACGCATGTTCAAAGACTTGCAACCATCGCTCACGGTGATGGTGTTTGCACCACATATATTCCAAACATTCCCGTAAACAGCCAATCGTCTAGGAGAGGAAAACGATGACTATCGCGCACCCTGAACTTGAAGGTATTGGAAAATATGAATACGGCTGGTCTGATGTTGATACTGCCGGAGCCAATTCACGTCGAGGTCTCAACGAAGACGTAGTTCGTGACATTTCCATGAAGAAATCCGAACCACAGTGGATGCTAGACATGCGTCTAAAAGGGTTAGCCTTATTTGATAAGAAACCAATGCCAACATGGGGCTCTGATCTCACTGGTATTTTCTTCGACACCATTAAATATTTCGTTCGTTCTACCGAGAAGCAAGCAACTACTTGGGACGATTTGCCCGATGAAATCAAGAATACTTACGATCGTTTAGGTATTCCAGAGGCCGAGAAACAGAGACTTGTTTCAGGCGTAGCTGCTCAATATGAATCCGAAGTTGTTTATCACTCTATTCGCGAAGATCTCGAAAAGCAGGGAGTTATTTTCCTTGATACTGATTCAGGATTAAAGAAACACCCAGAGTTATTCAAAGAGTACTTTGGAAGCGTTATTCCAGTTGGCGATAACAAATTTGCTGCACTGAACACGTCTGTATGGTCCGGTGGATCTTTCATCTATGTTCCAAAGGGCGTACATGTGGACATTCCGCTACAAGCATATTTCCGCATTAACACCGAGAATATGGGCCAATTCGAAAGAACCTTAATCATTGCTGATGAAGATTCTTACATTCATTATGTAGAGGGTTGCACCGCTCCTATTTACAAGTCAGATTCTTTGCACTCTGCTGTTGTCGAGATCATCGTTAAGAAGGGTGCTCGTGTTCGTTACACCACAATCCAAAACTGGTCTAACAATGTGTACAACTTGGTCACAAAACGCGCCACTTGTGCAGAGGGTGCAACGATGGAATGGATTGATGGCAATATCGGATCCAAGGTAACTATGAAGTATCCAGCTGTATTTCTTATGGGACCTCACGCAAAAGGCGAGACGCTCTCAATCGCGTTCGCCGGCGAAGGTCAACATCAAGATGCAGGTGCGAAAATGGTTCATGCTGCTCCATATACATCCTCAACGATTATTTCGAAATCGGTTGCTCGCGGGGGAGGAAGAACTTCCTACAGAGGACTTGTGCAGATACAAGAAGGTGCTCATCATTCCAAAAGCACTGTTAAGTGTGATGCGCTACTTGTTGACACCATTTCACGTTCTGATACATATCCATATGTTGATGTTCGTGAAGATGATGTTTCTATGGGTCACGAAGCGACTGTTTCCAAAATTAGTGATGATCAACTTTTCTATTTGATGTCACGCGGTCTTTCCGAAGATGAAGCAATGGCCATGATTGTTCGTGGATTTATCGAACCAATCGCACGGGAATTGCCAATGGAGTACGCACTTGAACTCAATCGCCTCATTGAACTGCAAATGGAAGGCGCTGTTGGATAATGGCATTGCTCACTACTAATTATCTAACACCGACCGGACGCGAAGAAGCGTGGCGATTCACCCCTCTTCGTCGCTTAAGTGGATTACACGACGGTTCTGTTTCAATAACTGACCGTAAATCCTTGTCATCGACGGGCACTCTTCAAAAGGGCGTTACTTTTCAACGTGTAAGCCGGGAACTGCTTTCCCCGCAATCCGTTAGTGAAGACGTGATTGTGCAAAGAGTGCACGCTGAAGCCAATGACATCGCTTTATTGGAAATTGCACCTAATACAAAAGTCTCTGAAATTATCCATCTACAACGCCTACTCACCGGACCCTTAGGTGCAGAACTTTCTAGAGTGCGTATTTCGATCGCAGAGAATTCGCAAGCTACCGTATTGGTTGAAAATTCAGGCGAAGTAGTGCTTGGCGAAGATATAGAGATTTACGTTGGAAAGGGTGCTGAGCTAACTTTCATCTCGTTGCAGGAATGGGATTCTGCAAGTGTCTATGCAGCCAGACATCACGCAATGGTTGATAAAGACGCAAGCTTTACATCTATCACAGTGACAATTGGGGGATCGCTTGTACGAGTGTTGCCTACGGTTGATTTCTTAGCTCCGAACTCAAGTGCAGAACTTCTTGGAGTGTATTTTGCAACAGAAGGCCAGCATTTTGAACATCGCATCCATGTAGATCATGGCGTCCCAAACGCCAAGTCTCGCGTAAATTTCAAAGGCGCTCTCGCAGGTGACGGTGCCCATACAGTGTGGATTGGTGATGTGCTAATTCGAAGCGCAGCCGAGGGAACTGACACATACGAACTCAATCGCAATTTACTACTCAGCGATGGCGCCCGGGCAGATTCGGTTCCGAATCTAGAAATCGAAACCGGTGAAATAGTCGGTGCCGGCCATGCAAGTACAACGGGACGTTTCGACGACGAGCAACTTTTCTACTTGATGTCTCGCGGAATCAAAATGGATGACGCTAGGCGTTTGGTTGTGCGGGGATTCTTCGCAGAGATAATCTCTAAAATCCCCAACGAAACTGTGCAAGAAAGACTTATGAATCGTATAGATGACGAACTGACAAAGGCAGGTGCATGAAATGACAGATCTCAATTTGTCGCAATTGATAGACAACAAGCCAGTTAAGTTGGAGAAGAACGGCAAATCAATATGTGTGACACGTATTGGCGATCAAGTATTTGCTGTAGCAGACACCTGCACGCACTCAGAGGCGTCTTTGTCCGAAGGCGATGTATTGGATTACAAAGTTGAATGCTGGCTACACGGAGCTGAATTCGACTTACGAACAGGCCAAGCGGTTACACCGCCAGCCACTCAAGCTTTGGAAGTTTATACAGTGGCTATTGACGGAGATTCCGTCACGGTTGAAATCTAAGTCAACTCAAACGAAAGAAGACATTTTATGAGCACATTAGAAATTCGTGGCCTCGAAGTTTCAGTCATTACTGAAAAGGGTCCGATCGAAATCTTGCGCGGAGTCGATCTGACTATCGCCTCCGGTGAAACTCACGCGATCATGGGCCCCAACGGTTCAGGTAAATCGACGCTGGCTTATTCAATTGCAGGACACCCTAAATACACCGTAACTGGTGGAACGGTAACTTTAGACGGCGCAAATGTTTTAGAAATGACTGTAGATGAAAGAGCAAAAGCCGGACTTTTCTTGGCAATGCAATACCCAGTTGAAGTTCCAGGCGTTTCCGTTTCGAATTTCCTCAGAACAGCAGCAACCGCATTGCGTGGTGAAGCACCAAAATTGCGCACATGGGTTGGTGAAGTCAAAGAAGCAATGAATGCTTTGAATATGGATCCATCTTTTTCAGAGCGTAATGTCAACGAAGGTTTTTCGGGAGGCGAAAAGAAGCGTCACGAGATCATGCAGCTAGAGCTTTTAAAGCCAAAAATTGCAATCTTGGATGAAACAGATTCCGGATTAGATGTAGATGCGTTGCGAATTGTTTCTGAAGGCGTCAATAGAGCTAAAGAGGCAAATAGTTTGGGAGTTGTCCTTATCACCCACTACACCCGAATTCTGAGATACATAAAGCCAGATTTTGTTCATGTTTTTGCCAATGGTCGCGTTGTTGAAGAGGGCGGATCGGAATTAGCCGACAAACTTGAAGAGAAGGGTTATGCCGAATACGTGGGTAGTTAATCCACTAATCGCTTCCCATGACGCTGAATGTAATTGAAATCCGTAAGGATTTTCCGATTCTGCAAAAAACTGTAAGAGGCGGAAAGCAATTGGTGTACCTCGACAGTGGAGCTACAAGTCAAAAGCCCAATCAAGTAATTGAAGCAGAATCCAATTTCTACAGATTGCACAATGCTGCAGCACATCGTGGAGCGCATCAATTAGCAGAAGAGGCCACAGATGCTTTTGAGGGTGCACGTAGAAGTGTGGCGTCCTTCCTGGTAGCCCAAGAAGAAGAAATCATCTTTACGAAAAGCGCTACCGAAAGTATAAATTTATTGGCATACTCCATGGGTAACGCCCCAGAAGGCAATAGATTTGCGATTAAACCTGGAGACCGCATTGTCGTTTCAGAGATGGAACACCATGCCAATCTCATTCCGTGGCAAGAGCTGGCCAAACGTACTGGCGCTGAACTTTCTTGGTTTTCCATAGACGATGAAGGTCGATTAGATTTATCCAAAATCGAACAGATTATCGATACGAAAACTAAAGTTGTCGCAGTCACTCACCAATCCAATGTTTTAGGCACTATTAATCCACTGCGCTCCATAACTACCAGGGCGCACGAGGTGGGAGCAGTAGTAGTGCTGGATGCTTGTCAATCTGCTCCTCATCTACCATTGAACGTTGCGGAATTGGATGTTGATTTCTTAGCCTTCTCAGGACATAAAGCGCTAGGACCCACTGGAATCGGAGTTTTGTGGGGGAGGGCCGAATTACTAGATGAATTGCCACCATTTTTGTTTGGTGGCTCCATGATTGAAACAGTAACAATGACCGATTCAACGTGGGCGAAAGCACCTCGCAAGTTTGAAGCCGGAGTACCGAACATGGCTCAAGCAGTTGGATTGCAAGCAGGCTTGGAGTACCTCCAGAGAATTGGTTTATCAAAGATTCACGATCATGAAATGCTTCTCACTGAAAGATTAATAAATGGGCTATCGGCAATAGAGGATGTGCAAATTTTTGGTCCGAAAACTTTGAACTCTCGCGGAGGCGTCATCTCGTTTTCTGTATCAGGTATCCATCCACATGACCTGGGTCAGTTTCTCGACAACCAAGGCATCGCGGTGCGCACTGGCCATCATTGCGCATGGCCTCTCAATAAAGCACTTGGAGTTCAATCCACTACGCGCGCTTCCTTTTATCTGTACAACCTGGAATCCGAGATTGACGTTCTATTGGAAGAGATTGGCAGCGCTCAACGCTACTTTGGGACGAAAAAATGAACCTAGATCATTTATATCAGGAGGTAATCTTAGATCACTACAAACATCCAGAGAATAAGCAACTTTCAATTGATAAGGATGTTCAAGTTCATCACGTAAATCCAAGTTGTGGTGATGAAATAACTTTGAATTTGTCGCTCAACAATGGAGTTATCGCAAATGTTTCATGGGATGGGGAAGGCTGCTCAATTTCGATGGCAAGCGCCTCCGTAATGTCCGGGCTACTTCAGGGCAAATCACCTGAGGAGGCAACACAGATTCTTGAATCGTTTATGGAACTCATGCAAAGTAAGGGCACTAGCAAAGGAGATGAAGCTCTTTTAGAGGATGCGGTCGCATTTGCTGGTGTTTCTAAGTACCCAGCGCGAATCAAATGCGCCCTACTTGGTTGGATGGCTTATAAAGATGCTTTTTTACAGATTCAAGGGAAAAGTAAGTAATGTTGCTAATTGGCAATCTCATGGAGAGTAGGTAGGTCACATGCAAGCAAAGATTGATGACATCACTGAGGCAATGAAAGATGTCGTGGATCCCGAATTGGGTATCAACGTAGTTGATCTCGGTTTGATTTATGACGTCATGGTTGATGAAAGCAACATTGCTGTTTTGAATATGACACTCACTTCTGCAGCCTGCCCACTACAAGATGTCATCGAAGATCAAACTAGACAAGCGCTTGCTCCTCTAACGGCAGATGTGAAAATCAACTGGGTGTGGATGCCTCCTTGGGGTCCGGATAAAATTTCTGACGATGGAAGAGACCAACTAAGAGCGTTGGGATTCACGGTTTAGAAATTGTCTCAACATGCAGCATGGATGACATTTCGCTCGATTACGGCTGATCCATCAGTTAAGGATCAGAAACTCAAAGCCGGAACAATCAAGCGTATTGCAAGTTTTGCAAACCCCTATGGATGGCAAATCATATTCTTCTTAATTACTGTCGTCATCGATGCATTCCTGATCGTGGCTACGCCACTGTTGCTTCGCCAACTTATAGATGACGGGGTGATTCCGCATAACGGATCACTAGTAACGAAGCTAGCAATAATCGTCGGCGTGCTAGCTGTGGCCGATTCTTTGATGAGCATTGTTGGTCGCTGGTTCTCTTCTCGGATAGGGGAGGGCCTCATCTTTGATCTACGCTCTTTAGTCTTTTCTCACGTGCAAAAGCAATCCATCGCTTTCTTTACGCGGACTCAAACTGGCGCACTCATTTCTCGTATCAATTCGGATGTTATTGGTGCTCAACAAGCATTCACATCTACTTTGTCCGGAGTTGTTAGCAATGTTGTCAGTTTGATTTTAGTTGCAGCAACTATGTTGATTCTCTCCTGGCAAATTACAATTGTTTCACTCGTCCTATTGCCACTATTCCTCCTACCAACAAAATGGGTTGGTCGAAAATTACAGTCCTTAACCAGGTCATCTTTTGAAGTGAATGCGCAGATGTCGAGCACCATGACTGAACGTTTCAATGTTTCAGGAGCAATGCTTGTGGCTCTCTATGGGAAACCATCTAATGAGCATGAGTATTTTTCATCGAGGGCACGCAGAGTTGCCGACATCGGTATCACAATTGCGCTTCTCAACAGAATCTTTTTCGTTGCTCTCACTAGCGTGGCAGCTGTCGCAACGGCATTTGCATATGGCATTGGTGGACACCTAGCGATCTCAGGTGCTGTGAGCGTTGGAACCTTATTGGCAATCACTGCTTTACTTTCTAGACTTTATGGACCTTTAACAGCGTTATCAAATGTTCGGATAGATGTCATGACGGCGCTTGTTTCCTTTGAACGAGTATTTGAAGTATTGGATCTTGAACCAATGGTGCAAGATGCCCTTGGCGCGGTTGCTTTGTCTACAAAGAATCCCGGAATTGAATTTCGAGATGTTTCATTTGCTTACCCTCGTGCTGATGAAATCTCTTTGGTGTCGCTGGAATCTGTTTCCAAACCGGAAACAACTCCCAGTGGAGAGGTTTTGAAGAACATTTCATTCGTTGCAGCACCGGGGACGCTCACTGCAGTTGTTGGTCCATCGGGCGCTGGTAAAACAACTATTAGCGCTCTGATTCGACGTCTTTATGATGTGACCTCTGGTGCGATTTTTGTAGGTGGAGTTGACATTAGAGAGTTAACAATGGAGAGCTTACGTAGTTCTATAGGCGTAGTTATGCAAGATGCTCATCTCTTCCATGAAACCATCGCGACCAATCTGCGTTATGCAAAAGAAGATGCCACTTTCGAAGAAATGCGAAGTGCATGCCAGTCGGCACGAATTTGGGATTTGATCGAATCATTACCAAATGGTTTTGACACCATGGTAGGCGAACGTGGACACCGTTTGTCTGGTGGCGAAAAACAAAGAATTGCGATTGCACGACTTCTTCTGAAGCAACCTTCTGTGGTTATTTTGGACGAGGCCACCGCACATTTAGATTCTGAAAACGAAGCGCTGGTTCACGAAGCGTTAAGTATCGCGTTAAAAGGTCGCACTAGCATCGTTATCGCGCATCGCCTCAGTACTGTAAGAGAAGCGGATCAGATATTGGTCCTCGATAAGGGAGCAATCGTAGAACGAGGTAAGCACGAAGATTTAGTGGCAAAAAAGGGTTTGTATGCTGAGCTTTATGCCCGCCAGGATTTATCTGCCCCTGCGTAAACGTACGCGAGCGTAAATCACAAGACCGGCGAAGAAAAGCCACTGCAGAGCGTAAGCCATATGTGGTCCATCACTGAGATCTGGAAGTTCTACCGGTGAAGCGGGAACGAGTTCGGGGTCATTGGAATCTAAGAGATCCAGATAAAAACTTTCAGTGTTCTGGGAATTCTTTGCTTGCGCATTCCACTCCGAAACCAATTTATCGCGATGGGTTGTAGAAATAGCAAAGAAGGATCCTTGCGGAAGTGAGTGATCGAGGCGAACTCTTCCAACTATTGCAATTTCCGCTTGCGAAGTATTAGGCAAAACGGGGGCTACGGTCGCATTCTCTCCGGGAGGTATCCAGCCTCTATCTACCCAGAACGATTCCCCGCTCTTTGCGGTGAAAAGTGTCAACAGATCAAAACCATATTTACCTTCTGAATATCTATTACGGAGAAGTATTTGATGGGATGAATCGAAGTAACCGCTAACGCTTACTTGTCTCCATTCAGAATCTTCAAGACGAGATTTAATGGTCGCGAAATCAACTGGTTTTTGATCGATATGGGAAGCAATGCGCGCATTTAAGGTATGACGTGCGACGCCTCGCGAGTATTGCCAAGAACTAGCCCAAAAACAAAGTCCGATTAGTACAAGTGCTAAAAGAGTTGCAACAAGAGGATGGCTCTCTTTGTTGTTAGTTGATGCTTTTGCGTCGCTCATGAATAACTGAATCTCCAGGTTTAACAGTTTCGCGACCAGCGTTGGCAATAACAACCGCAAAATATGGAAGTACTACAGCCCCAAATAGGAAAAACCAGCGGATAGGGCTGGGCGTGAGAAGTGTTGCAATGAAACACGCTGTGCGAATCATCATAGAAATGAAATATCTACGCTTTCTTCCTGGCAAATCATCACTCAATGCTGGTTGAGCAGATGTGATGTCGTGGAAGTCCTCAGCCATGGCTCAACCCTAGGTCCTCTCTCTTCTTCACGCATCTTGATCGATCCGTATTTGTCGTCGGATTTGAATCCTTCGGCGTGGAAATTGTTACTTACGCTTGAGTAGCCACTACCTTTTACCCATGTCGCAACCTGTCGCCCTTGTCACTGGAGGCAATAGAGGAATCGGTTTAGCAATAGCGCAAGAATTGAAAGATCAAGGCTTCCTTGTTGTTATCACACATCGCTCTGGCTCCGCCCCGGTTGGTTTTGAATCAATCTCGATGGATGTTACATCTACCAAAAGTGTTGATGATGGATTTACTTCCATTGAAGAAAAATTTGGTTTCCCGGAAGTAGTAGTTGCAAATGCTGGAATAACACGCGATGGATTAGTGATGCGAATGAGTGATGAAGATTTTGTGGATGTTATAGATACAAATCTCACAGGTGCATTTCGTGTAGCCCGCAGAGCAACACGAGGTTTGCTCAAGTTGAAGAAAGGTCGCCTTATTTTTGTTGGTTCCGTTGTCGGTTCAGTCGGAGCCGCTGGACAAGTTAATTACTCTGCCAGCAAATCAGGGCTCGTAGGAATGGCTCGATCCTTTGCAAAGGAACTCGGATCACGGGGGATTACTGCCAATGTAGTTGCTCCTGGTTTTGTTAAAACTGACATGACAGCAGAACTTGATACAAAAAGACGTGATGAAATTGAGGCTGCGGTGCCTTTGGCAAGATTCTGTAGCCCGCAGGAGGTTGCTGGCGTCGTTGCATTCATTGCAAGTGAAAAAGCGGGTTATATTACCGGAGCGGTAATACCAGTTGATGGCGGATTAGGGATGGGACACTGAAGTGGGATTACTTAAAGGTAAAAATATTCTGGTCACGGGAGTTCTGACTGATGCGTCGATTGCCTTTCATATTGCTAGATTGGCACAAGAAGAAGGCGCAACCGTAATCCTTACTTCTTTCGGTCGAGTCCTGAGACTTACTGAAAGAATTGCCGGACGTTTGCCACAGCCAGCTCCTGTGATAGAACTAGATGTTACTAATGAGGATGATTTAGCAGCCCTTGAACAACGCGTTCGTGAACATGTTCCCAATTTGCATGGAGTTGTTCATTCCATAGGTTTTGCTCCAGAAGCAGCGTTAGGTGGAAATTTTCTTAATACTTCTTGGCCAGATGTTGCCACGGCGTTACAAGTTTCAGCTTTCTCGTTGAAGTCTTTAACGATGGCAACACGTCCGCTATTTGAAAATGGCGCATCTGTCGTGGGTTTAGATTTTGATGCCAGTGTTGCCTGGCCAAAATATGACTGGATGGGCGTTGCCAAAGCTGCCCTGGAATCAACGTCACGTTATTTAGCTCGCGACCTGGGCCCTGAAAACATTCGCGTGAACTTAGTTGCCGCAGGTCCTATCAAGACAATGGCGGCGAAATCGATACCCGGGTTCGAAGAATTTGAACACGTCTGGAACGAACGTTCCGCCCTCACATGGGATGTAAGCGATCCCGTACCTGCAGCACAGGCGACGATTGTGCTGCTTTCAGACTGGCTACCGAAAACAACAGGCGAGATTCTCCATGTTGATGGTGGCGTCCACGCTATGGGTGGCTGATTTAGCCCCGATTTCTCACTTTCCCCACTCTCTAGTACCCTTCGTGACAGACCAGTGGATTTTTCACTGCAAGAGGAGTTAGCGCTCCCACCTCCATCGCTTTGGCGAGTTGGTATGTCGAAGCTCTTTTTGAGCTCTTCGCGGTGCGCTCCCTTGCAGAGATAATCTTCTGACAAGCACACGACCGAGAAGGAGTCTTTATCACAACTGAAGCCCGCATCAATGATCGAATTCGCGTCCCCGAAGTTCGTCTCATCGGACATACCGCTGAGCAAATCGGAGTTGTCGATATCGATACCGCGTTGCGAATGGCAGATGAAGTTGGTCTCGACCTTGTTGAGATTGCTCCTGATGCTGTTCCACCCGTTTGCAAGATCATGGATTTTGGAAAATACAAATACGAGATCGCGCAAAAAGCACGGGAAGCACGGCAGAACCAAACTCACATTGTGATTAAAGAGGTTCGGATGCGACCAAAGATTGAAGCTCACGACTATGACACCAAACGGAATCATATTGAGAAGTTTCTTCGCGGAGGCGACAAAGTAAAGATTACGATGCAGTTTCGCGGTCGCGAACAGACAAGGCCAGAGTTAGGTTACAAACTCTTGCAGCGTCTGGCTGAAGACATTGCTGAATTTGGTTTCATCGAATTTGCTCCCAAGCAAGAGGGACGCAATATGACGATGGTGCTAGGTCCAACGAAGAAGAAGACAGAAGCAGTTGCAGAGCAGAAAGCGGCCCGCAAAGCCAAAGCTGCCTCTGAAGCGGTTGAATAAGTAGTTCTAAACGATCGAGAGGATGTACGCAGCATGCCAAAGATGAAAACGCACAGTGGCGCGAAGAAGACCTTCCGCGTTACCGGATCTGGAAAGATCATGCACGAGCGAGCTGGCAAGCGCCACCTTCTTGAGCGCAAGTCATCACGTCACACACGACGCTTGTCCGGTGATGCAACTGCCAAACCAACTACAGCATTTACAGCCAAGCGCATGCTTGGCCTGAAGTAAGGAGCGCCCTGAATGGCAAGAGTTAAGCGCGGTGTTCACGCCGCCAAGAAGCGTCGTACAACTCTCGAGCGTGCAAGTGGCTATAGAGGACAACGATCACGTCTCTATGCAAAAGCAAAAGAGCAACTCACGCACTCCATGGTTTATGCGTTTAATGACCGCAAAGATAAGAAGGGTGACTTTCGTCAACTATGGATTCAACGTATCAACGCCGCAAGCCGTGAAAATGGTTTAACGTACAACCGTTTCATTCAAGGCCTAAAAGCTGCTGGTGTTGAAGTCGACCGTAGAGTTCTTTCTAAGCTTGCAACACATGAACCAGAAACTTTCAAGACTTTGGTTGAAGTGGCACGTAAAAGCCTCGTTTCAAACTAATAGCAAACCTCAATGATTGAGAGCCTTCATTCGCCGCATATTGCGCGAGTGAAGGCTCTTCTTGGTTCTCGTGGAAAAAAAGAGCGACGAGAAGGCGGGGTCTTTATTGCAGAAGGTTTGCAATTTTTGCGTGAAGCAGCCCAAGAAAATGCTAGCCCGCGAATTCAGACGTTGTATTTAACTGCATCAGGTCGACTCAAAATCGCTTCGGAAAAAATCGACATCGCTGCTTTCGAAGCTGTTGATGTCAGCGATGCGGTGATGGCAGCTATGGGTGAAACCGTTACCCCGCAGGGAATTTTGGCTATTTGTGAAATGCCGTTGTGGGAGATTGAAGACATAGTCATTGCAGAAAATTCGAAATATGTATACCTGCATGAAATACAAGATCCCGGAAATGCCGGAACAATTTTGCGTAGTGCAGATGCGATGGGATTCAGCGGCTTAATTACATCAGCAAATAGTGTGGATATCTATTCTCCTAAAGTAGTAAGGGCAAGTGCAGGTTCTTTGTGGCACCTGCCAGTTTACGAACGAGTGGAACTCACTGAA
The DNA here is from genome assembly GCA_903834705.1 of uncultured Actinomycetes bacterium. Lineage (GTDB taxonomy): Bacteria > Actinomycetota > Actinomycetes > Nanopelagicales > Nanopelagicaceae > QYPT01. Next base: position 3,666 of record CAILKF010000115.1, on the reverse strand, counting down.
TTAATTTCGAAATGGCCCAATGATTCGATTTACGCACTTACCGCGGATGGAGATAAATCCTTAGTGGATATCAATCCACAAGCTCCTTCGTTATGGATATTTGGCAATGAAGCAAGAGGCATAGAGGGTCTTGCATCTCTAAGCAATGTCACCAGTGTCCACATTCCTATGGCGGGCAATGCTGAAAGCCTTAATCTCGCTTCGGCAGTTGCCATCACTTTGTTTCGTGTTAGTTCGGCATCAAAGTAACCTGTCACAGTAGACTGCGACCATGACCGCGCAGGCCGACCTACAACGTTTTGTTGCAGAAGCAGTGGCCGATATCTCTCAAGCGCAAGACCTTGATCAATTGAAAATTGCCAGACTGGCGCACGCAGGTGATAAATCACCTATTGCAGGTCAAAGTCGCCTCTTAGGCTCGCTTCCGGCAGATCAAAAAGCATCTATGGGCAAAATTATCGGTGAAGCACGGGCAACAGTTGCGCTTGCTATCGAAACAAAAACACAGGAGTTGGAAACTTTAAAAGACGCTAAAGTTTTGTCAACGGAAGTTGTAGATGTTTCACTCCCAGTACAACGTGGGCATAAAGGCGGTCTACATCCTCTAACGATTTTGAAGAATGAGATAAATGATTTCTTTATTGCGCAAGGATATTCTGTTGCAGAAGGTCCTGAGCTGGAATCAGAATGGTTGAACTTCGATGCTCTCAATATTGCGCCAGATCATCCGGCTCGCACCATGCAAGATACATTTTTTATAGAACCTCGTGATGCTCATCTTGTTCTTCGAACACATACTTCGCCTGTACAGATCCGCACCATGCTCGAAAACAAACCTCCTATATATGTGATTTGTCCTGGGCGAACTTTCAGAGCTGATGAACTTGATGCAACCCATACTCCAGTTTTTCACCAAGTTGAAGGTTTGGTGGTGGACAAGGGAATCACGATGGCCCATCTCAAAGGTACTTTGGATCTCTTCGCACAGAAAATGTTCGGCGATCAAGCGATAACTCGTTTGCGACCTTCGTTCTTTCCATTCACGGAACCGAGTGCCGAAGTAGATGTTTTCTTTAACGGACGTTGGATCGAATGGGGTGGATGCGGGATGGTAAATTCCAAAGTTCTGCAAGCATGTGGAGTTGATAGTGAAACGTACAGTGGTTTTGCTTTCGGTATGGGCTTAGAACGAACGCTGATGGTTCGTCATGGCATTACGGATATGCACGATATCGTCGAAGGCGACATTCGATTTAGTAGGAAATTTGGAGTTGGACTCTGATGCTTATTCCACTTTCTTGGATTAAGGAATTCGCCCAAGTTCCTCAATCTGCGACCCCTCAAGACATCTCAGATTGCCTTGTACGTGTGGGATTCGAAGTTGAAGGTGTTACTGAAACGGGCAAGGATATTTCAGGTCCGATCATTGTGGGACAAGTGATTTCGATAGAAGAGATAACCGAATTCAAGAAGCCAATTAGGTGGGTGGGTCTGAATTCTGGGACCGGCAATGAACGTTTTGTTATTTGTGGAGCTACTAATTTCAAAGTTGGCGATCTTGTGGTCCTCTCATTGCCCGGAGCCGTGCTCCCTGGTGGATTCGCAATTTCACAAAGGGAAACTTACGGAAAAATTAGTGACGGCATGATTGCATCGACTAAGGAATTGGGGCTGGGAGATGATCACTCAGGAATTCTTGTTCTTCCACCGGGAAGTGCCAAGCCGGGGGATGACGCTCTTGCATTATTAGAAATTTCTGACGTTATTTTTGATGTAGCAGTTAATCCAGATCGTGGTTACGCGTTATCAATTCGCGGCCTAGCGCGTGAAATTGCTGCATCCTTCGTCGTCCAATTTACTGACCCTGGAAACCGTGTTGATACAGCAGTATTTAAATCCGGAAAAGACGGAATCGCTGTTGAAATAGAGGACTCAACAGGTGCAAGCGTGATTCACATCAGAACCCTCGATGGTTTTAATCCAGCAACATCCACGCCGTTGTGGATGCGTCGAAAAATCGAAAAATGTGGGATGCGCTCCATCTCATTCGCTGTAGATGTAACAAATTATGTGATGTTGGAATTGGGCCAACCTCTACACGCTTTCGATGCAGACCACATTAACGGTTCTATCCACATTAGAAGAGCAAATAAATATTCTGCAATCAAAACGCTGGATGGACAAGTTCGTACCCTTAATGCAACTGATCTTCTGGTTTGCGATGATAAAGAACCTCTTGCTCTTGCTGGAACTATGGGTGGAGAAAAATCTGAAGTTACTGCAGGCACGTTACGTATTGCGATAGAAGCCGCTCGTTTTGACCCTGTTGCTATTGCCAAGAACGCGCGATCTCACAAACTTTCAACTGAAGCGTCACGAAGGTTTGAACGGGGAGTGGATCCTGAGATGGCTGGCGTTGCCTCTGCCAGAGCCGCACAGTTAATTATTGAATTCGGTGGAGCTAAGCATGTTGGATCTCAAACTGCAGGGAAGATCGAAGTTTTACCTGCTGTCGTTTTCAATCCTCGTTACCCTGAAGAATTAACTGGAGCCAAAATTTCTAATGAAGTTGTGGCAGAAAAGCTCACCATTGTTGGATGTTCTATCGCAGATACAAAAGCTACGCTATGGAAAGTCACACCTCCTTCTTGGAGAGCAGATCTAGCAGCGCCTGCGGATCTTGTTGAGGAAGTTGCCCGCATGATTGGTTTTGACGCGATTCCATCAATCTTGCCGCCTAGGCCGGTGAGTCCTGGTTTAACTCCCACACAAGTTCGTCGCAGAGTTGTGGCAAATCTTTTAGCAGAGCGTGGTTTTGTTGAAGTTCAAACCTATCCATTCGTTTCGCAATCGACGATTACTAAAATGGGTTTCACGGGAGAGAGGGCTTCGACTTTCCAAATTCTTAACCCGATGTCGGAAGACGTGCCACTACTTCGTCCTCACCTTATTCCTGGGCTCGTTGAGGCTGCTCAACGCAATCTCAGTCGAGGCTTTCGAAATTTTGCACTATTCGAAATTGGATCGGTATTTCGAAAGCCAACGCATATGGCTCCTTCGCAGTCACCTGACGTGAGCACTCGACCTTCGCAGAAAATAGTTGATGCTATTTACGCGAGCGTTCCTTCTCAACCGACACATGTAGGTGGTTTGCTGGTCGGGAGCGCTGAAGTGCAAGGATGGCAAGGTGAAGGGCGCCCGTTCGATTGGAGCGATGCGATTTCACATGCGCAAACTTTACTTACCGCATTTCGCGTAGATTTCGAAGTCAAACGTTCTGACTTTGCTCCTTGGCACCCTGGGCGTTGCGCAGAATTACTTGTAGACGGGATTGTTATTGCACATGCCGGTGAGTTGCATCCCAGAGTTGTTAGCGAGTTTGGTTTACCTGCTCGTGCTTGCGCATTTCTAATCAATCTCACCGCTGTTCCATTTGCAGGGATTGTTAAATCACAATTTTTAGGAACCATGCCCGCCGCTGTTCAAGATATTTCATTGATTGTTGATGCGCACGTGCCAGCGCGCGATGTTGAAGATGCGCTCCGAGAAGGTGCTGGAACAATGCTCGAAACGATTGAGTTGTTTGATAGGTACGATCAAATTGGCGAAGGGAAGATTTCATTAGCCTTCACCCTTACTTTCAGAGCCCCCGATCGCACTTTGACT
>CAILKF010000114.1 GCA_903834705.1 uncultured Actinomycetes bacterium | reverse complement strand
GGCGTTTATCAATAAGCGAGAGTACAGGCTGGACACTTCATTTCGAAAATCAAGAAAAGTTTCGTGAATTGCAAGCGTTAAATGGCCGGATTTAGCGTGACTTTGCCAGTTGTTCTGCGACCAACAATCTCACGATGAGCTCTGCCTGCCTGACTCAAAGGGAATACCTCACCAATGACAGGTTTGATCAAACCTTGTGCAATGAGTCCGAAGAGTTCAACAATCACATCGTTGAGAAGTTCCTTACTATTAAAACAATTTCCTAACCAAAATCCTGCAATTGTTTTTGTCCCACCAATAAGAGTTGCTGGTTGCACAAGTGTGGGAGGAATTCGTGACGCCATTCCGAAAGTTACAAGACGACCAAATGGCGCAAGGACTGCAAGACTGTCATCAAAGGTTTTGCCGCCAACCATTTCTAAAATCATTTCGGGACGCTTTCCACCATTGGCTTCACGCATTGCACTTTGCAGGTCTGTTGAATTCGCATCAATGACTACATCTGCTCCAAGTGATTTGGCTAGTTCTTGTTTTGGTCCAGCAGAAGTAACGGCAATAACTTTTCCGCCCCACATCTTGGCTAACTGAATTGCAATCGAACCAACGCCACCAGCAGCGGCATGAATTACTACAGTCTCTCCTGGTTGAATGTGCCCAACAGTTTTTAGGATATGCCAAGCAGTTGTTCCTTGAACCAGCATGGCAAGCGCTTGTTCGTCAGTAATCAAATCTGGAATATCAATAATGTGACTTTCACTAGCAACAGCTTTTTGTGCATAACCCCCGTGAGCTACTGATGCCAAAACACGAGATCCCGAACTAGTAGTTCCGGCTACTTCAAGCCCTGGAAAAAGTGGAAGAGTTTGTGGCACTCGATAACTGTTATCGATTTGTAAAGTATCGGCATAGTTAACCCCGATTGATGTCACTTCAATAAGTTTCTCCCCCAGTGCTGGCACCGGGTCGGGCATTTCTACATATTCCATAACATCTGGACCACCGAAGGCACTTACTTTGATTGCTTTCATGCTTCCACCTTAAGTGATTAAAGGTGGTTCCATCTACCGATTTGAGTCAATGATTGCTAACTTTGCCCAATGGCACGCAACCCATTTAGGAAGCCTTACGTATTTAGTAAGAAATGGGCAATTTGGTCAGCTCTTGTAATTCCATATTCAGTTTATGCAAATCTTACTGCACCAGGTGCAAAGAGCTCTGATGCCATAACCGCGGTGCTTGTTGCCTGTGTTTTTTTCGTATTAGTTCCTTGGGCTTTCATGCGAATAAGACGTGCACTACAAGGCAAAACTCCCCAAGGTAAATATTATTACGGTCAAGATGGTGATGTTGTGGATGGTGAAGTACTCAATCTAAAACTTGGATACTGGCCAAGAGTTAAAATTCAAGCACAACTAATCGATGGAGTTGTTGAAATCCCAACGGGTAAAATTGCAGTCGGTGATATCAAATCGATTAAGGCAAAGGATCCCCGCCCTCTCTTCATTAAAATTCCTCTAAATATATTTAGATTAATTTATGGGCTTATCTATTTGTATTTTCTTTTGCAACCGCTCCTTCTCCTTACATTATTTGAGATTCCGGACTATGTTCAAAAATTATTCAACGGGCAACAGATCATTTCGCGCGATCAAATGTATGAGGAACTACTTAAGATTAAATTTTTCGCCTACATGGTTCACTCACAAGCCCTCCTTCAACCATTTTTGATTGTTCTTTCCATCGTTCTCATCGGAATTATTCTTAAACCCTTCATTGACAAAAATGCACTCGTTATTAAAACTAACGACGGTAATAGTTTGTACATGCCTTTTTCTACCTCTTTGAATCCTTATATAATGTTATATGTTGAAGGTAAAAGACTGAGACGTTTTATTAAAAAGGTAAAGAAAGCACAAAAGCGATCCCGCAAAAGTGCAGATGAATAGCCTTAAAATTCGAACTCTTGTCGGTGTAAAAGAGCAAAACTTTGCCCGTGAGATTTTCGACGATGTCTGGCCAAGTGATGAGGGAACTCAAATCACCGCCAACTTATTACAAGCCATGGTGCATAACGGAACATACGTAGCAGGCGCGTTTATTGACGGACAAGTAGTGGGAGCAGCATTTGCTTTCCCCTCTGTCGATGAAGATGGCCACCTGCACTTGCATTCACATATGGCTGGAATCAAAGAGGGATTTCGCAATCAAAATATTGGTACTGCGCTTAAATATCATCAAAAGACTTGGGCGTTAGATCGTGGCTATGACGAAATAACCTGGACTTTCGATCCCTTAGTTCGCCGCAACGCAAAATTGAATATCACCAAACTTGGTGTGCAGGTTCACGATTATTTTCCAGATTTTTACGGGGATTTGCCGGATGCTCTTAACGCTGGAGACCCTACAGACAGGTGCATGGCTCGTTGGGCTCTGAAAAGCGCGCACGTTGCAGAGACAAATAGTGAAGGGATTCCAGTGGCACTAGAAAATGTTGGTGGAAATCCTAAAGAAAACGCTCATTCAGAAAAAAACGTGCACAAAGTTTTATGTTACCTACCCGAAGACATCATTGACATACGTTCCAAGGATCCCGTTCTTTCTCTCAAATGGCGCATGGCGCTACGTAATCAATTGCATCCCCGATTGAGCAGTGGCTGGAATATCTCAGGGTTTACCAACGATGGTGCTTACATACTGAGCGCTCCCAGGAAAGGTTAAATCGTGAACATTAAAAGCGTTGAGATTCGCACAATTGCCTTGCCTCTAGTGCGTCCATTCCGTACATCTTTCGGAACACAAAATGATCGCGAACTTCTCTTAATCAAAATTACTATGCACGATGGGGTTGAAGGTTGGGCTGAATGCGTTGCTATGTCAGAGCCTCTTTACTCCCCAGAATTTACTGCAGGGTGCCAAGATATAATGGAAAGATTTCTACTTCCTAATCTATTTGCGTTCGGTGATATCCGCGCAGAAGATGTTGCCGGCACTCTTCGCCCCTTTCTTGGTCATCAAATGGCTAAGGCAGCACTTGAGAGCGCGATTCTTGACGCGCAATTAAAATTAGAAGGTATTTCCTTTGGATCGTATTTGGGTTCTTCGCGAGATTTAATTGACTGTGGAGTATCGGTAGGTATTGCACCATCCATAGAATCTTTGGTTGAAGAAGTTTCTGATTACGTTAACCAGGGTTATAAGCGAATCAAATTAAAGATCGAGCCAGGTTGGGATATAGAACCAGTCAGTGTGATCCGTGGAATGTGGCCCACTATTCCACTCCAAGTGGATGCAAATCAGGCCTATACACGCAATGACACAGAGCTTTTGAAGAAGCTAGATGCTTATGACTTATTGCTTATTGAGCAACCACTCGACGAACACGACATCGTGGGCCATGCACTCCTTGCGGCAAGAGTTGATACGCCAATCTGCCTTGATGAATCTATTACTTCGTATGAATCTGCTCGTGATGCTCTTGCGCTTAAAGCAACAACAGTTATTAATATCAAACCCGGAAGAGTTGGCGGATACCTTGAATCATTAAAAATTCATGATCTTTGTGTTGAGCATAATATTCCTGTGTGGTGCGGCGGAATGCTTGAAACTGGAATCGGACGGGCGGCAAATGTAGCTCTTGCATCACTTCCTGGATTCACATTGCCAGGAGACACAAGTGCATCTTCCAGGTTCTTTAAACGCGACATCACAACCCCCTTTGTTATGGAAGAAGGTCAATTAAGAGTTCCTCAAGGTCCTGGCATTGGTGTGGAGATTGATCACGATTTCATTGAAGAAATAACTTCTGCTCGAAAGTTAATTAACTCCAAGTAATGAATTCACTTTTGCTGTTAAAGCTTTTTCTAGCACCACTCTTCGTCGCCCTGGTGAGCTTCATACAAAAAAGATGGGGTGACGGAATCGGCGGCAGACTCATCGGCTTGCCGCTGACCACTGGCCCTTTTGTTTACATTATCTATATTCAAGAAGGTGCAAGCTTTGCGGGAAAAGCTGCTCACGGTGTTTTGGTTGGCCAAGTTTCACTTGTCATATTTGCATGGGTGTACTCGTTCTGCGCTCTTCGAATGAATTGGGCGCAAGCACTTTCTATTGGGACGCTCGCTTGTATTTCTTCTGGTGCGCTGTTAACGAGTTTTAGTATTCCTTTACAAATTTTGCTGCCAATACTTATTGGTACATGGATTCTCGCTACAAAATTTTGGCCAAAGTTTGAAAATCCACCGCGCACAAGCAATGCCCCCCGTTGGGAACTGCCAACACGACTCATCGTGACAGTGCTACTCATTCTTTTCTTAACTGGTTTTGCAAGTTTGTTAGGGCCACGTGTTGCAGGAGCACTTTCAACATATCCGGTAATAACTTCAGTTTTGGGTGCCTTTAACCAAAGAAGGTTTGGACCAGGTGCAACGGTTGCAACGCTACAAGGAATGATTCAAACACTTCCGCTGACAATTATCATAATGAGTGCTCTCACTATTCTTCTCTGACCTAAGGCGATCAAAGGCTCTCCCTATACTCAATAGGTGAAGGAAAATCCACCATCGGACCAAACTTTTCAAACCTTAGAAGACATTGATCAAGTAACAAATCAATCTTTGCGCCTTGTGGAAGATCTTCTTAAAGAATCTGAGAAATTGCGCACGCGCAGAGACATTGCAAATAGAAATCGATTTGCACGACTACTGAAAGATGCTTCTGCTATCTCACTCACAATGTCACTGACTGATGAAGTAATGCGCATGAATTCTTCTATCCGCGCATCAAGAACATTGCGCAGGATTTCCAAAAAAGCTAGCGCGCGGGGACTTGGTTTATTTGACTCCGCGGGCTTGAAATTGATCAGTGGAACATCCTTCTTTACACCATCTCTAGTCATGAAGATTGTTGATCAACGAGTGCGCATGGCATCCAAGGGAATCATTTTGCCTTCAGAGGAAACGTTGTTGGCCCGTCATATTCACAAGCGCAATACCCTCAAAATTCAATTGAATATCAACGTACTAGGTGAAGCAGTATTGGGAAATCATGAGGCTGACGAGCGACTTCAGTCAGTGATTGAAATGATTAGACGATCCGATGTCAATTATGCATCGGTGAAGATTTCCTCAATCGCAAGTCAATTAATAACGATAGATCATGATGGATCCGTCTCGCGAGTTTGCGACAAGTTACGAATACTTTATCGAGAGGCAGTTGCACACGGCGTCTTTATTAATTTGGACATGGAGGAATTTCGTGACCTTGCCATCACTGTTGAGGTGTTCAAGAAATTATTGAGTGAGCACGAATTCGCATCTCTCAACGCCGGAATAGTTTTACAAGCCTACTTACCCGAATCGCATTCGGCCTTTGCCGATTTGGTTTTATGGTCCCGCCAAAGGCATAAAGACACTGGGGCCTGGATTAAAATTCGTTTAGTAAAGGGTGCAAACCTGGCAATGGAGAAGGCCGAAGCGCAGATTCACGGATGGATACCGGCGCCATATGAAACTAAAGCTGATGTAGATGCAAGTTATGCCCGTTTGATTGATGTTGCCTTGAGGCCAGAAAATGCAGAAGCCGTTCGCATTGGTGTTGCCAGTCATAACCTTTTCCATGTTGCTTGGGCTCTCGAAGTTGCCAAGAAACGTGGAGTCACTAAACAACTCGACATTGAAATGCTTGAAGGGATGGCAAACGCAGAGGCGCTGGCGATTGTGAACCTTACTGGCGCCATTCTTTTGTATACACCAGTCACGAAGAGGTCTGACTTCCCGGTTGCCGTTGCCTATCTCGTTCGAAGATTGGATGAAAACACTTCAATCGAAAACTACTTACGAGCATCCTTTGAAATGAGTATTGGAAATCCAAGATTTAAGGATCAGAAAGAACGATTCCTAAAATCCATTGCGCAACGCCACGAAATCAGCGTCTCTTCCAGAAGGCACGCCACCAAAATTGAAAAAAGTGAAACACAGTTTGCTTTAGGTGAATTTGAGAATCAATCCGACGGAGATGCAACAAATCCACATTATCGAAATGCTCTTTCCCTCGCGTGGCCAATACTTTTTAATAGAGCAAATTTCCTGATTCCTCTTGTGATAGATGGCCAATCTTTAAGTAAGCCCGATGACTGCGAGAATGGTGTTGACCCAAACGATAATAAACAGACTTGGTATCAATACAGCGTTGCTGATATTGCACAAGTTGACTTAGCGGTTGTTCGAGCAAAGGCTGGAGTTAGTTTTTGGGAAGGCCTTGGATCTGATGCTCGATCCAAAATTCTTGGCAAGGCTGCATCAATTATGGAATCAGAAAGAGCCATCACAATTGCAGTAATGGCTCGGGATTCGGGCAAAACGGTTTCTGAAGCAGATCCTGAAGTCAGTGAAGCAATTGATTTCGCACGCTTCTATGCAATCTCAGCAAGAGAACAGATGCAAACATCAGCACCACTCGGAGTTATCGTCGTAGTTCCGCCATGGAATTTTCCCTATGCAATTCCCGCCGGTGGAATTTGTTCGGCGCTTGCCTCTGGAAATACCGTAATTATTAAATCAGCGCCAGAAACAGTTGCAACCTCGTGGCAATTAGTCCAACAACTCTGGAAAGCGGGCGTTCCCAAAGAGGCTCTGCATTTTGTTTCAACCAGAGATGATGAAGTTGGTAAACATCTTGTAACGCATCAAGACGTGGCTGGAGTAATTTTGACTGGAGCCTTTACAACTGCACAAATGTTTACTTCATGGAAACCTAATATTCGTTTGATGGCAGAAACTAGCGGAAAGAACGCAATATTGATCTCAGCAAGTGCAGATATAGATGGGGCGGTGAAAGACTTAGTTCAATCAGCTTTCGGCCATGCCGGACAGAAATGTAGCGCTGCAAGTTTAGGTATTGTCGAAAAAAGCATTTTCGAAAATCCGGCGTTTATTCGCCAGCTCAAAGACGCGGTAGAGAGTATTCGGGTGGGGCCCGGTTTTAATTATGCAACAACAATGGGGCCGGTTATCAATCCACCAACTGGTGCGCTATTGCGCGCATTAACAACTGTCGATGATGGTGAGAGTTGGTTGGTAGAGCCAAAGCAATTAGATACCAGCGGAAATCAATGGTCCCCCGGCGTGAAGTTGGGTGTCCAACCAAACACTTGGAGCCATCGCAATGAGTGGTTCGGGCCCGTTCTAGGAATAATGTGCGCGGAAGATTTAGAGACAGCCATCAAGTGGCAAAACGATGTTGACTTCGGACTCACTGCAGGATTTCATTCGCTAGATCAAGTCGAGTGCGAGCTCTGGGCTTCACAGATTGAAGCAGGAAATCTCTACATAAATAGAGGAACTACAGGAGCGGTAGTAAACAGACAACCATTTGGCGGTTGGAAGCAAAGCAGTGTTGGGCCAACTTCTAAAGCAGGTGGAGTCAATTACCTCAATAATCTCCGGAATTGGGAAGAGATCAGTTCGCTTGATTCCACTACTGCAAGTTCCAGTATTTGGTGGAGCAATGTAGGAAGCCGTGCACTAGACCCTTCTGCGCTGAGTGTAGAAAGAAATTATCAGCGGTATAGAAAGCCCTTACACCCGATTATTGTCCGCGTTGACGCAACGGTTCCACACATTGCCATTGAATACGTCCAGTGGTTGGCAGAAAAGATTGAGATTCAAGTCGAGCTAAGTTCGCTTTTTGAATTAGTTGGTGTAGCGAGTCAGTCGATTGAAAGTGTCGAAGCTTTGATTGCTAGAACCACAAGAAATCAAAAACTTCGGTGGCTGAGCAACGAAGCAAGCCCGACCTTGGAATTACTAAATAGAGGAGTGAGTGTTGATACGCGCCCGATTGTTGGTGCTGGACATGTAGAGGTTCCTCGTTGGCTTCTTGAGCAAAGTGTTTCAATAACAAATCATCGCTACGGAAATGTTGGGGCTGGGCCTAGGCCGCAAATAGATTGAGATGAGTCATCGATGGATACAAAGCAAAAAGTATTGATATTGGCAAGATAAGAAAGACAACAGGAATCATCATTGAAATTTCCGCTTTCCCTGCTTTATCCATCAGTAGATTACGTTGCATCGACCTTGCTTCGGAGGCATGGCGAGATAGAACGTCGATTAATGGTGCGCCTCGTAGCATCGCGGTGATGAGCGCATCAATGAATCGGCGAATAACGATGGAATCAATTCGGCGAGAGAATGCATCGAGTGCGACATGAAAAGGGGTTCCATTGCGAACTGCCGAAATTACCAGTTCAAATTCGTTGCCAATAAGTCCGTGAGCTCGTTTAGATATACGAGTTATGGCACCCAGGGGCGTCTCTCCGGCCGAGAGCGCAAGAGTTAACATTTCAACAACTGCTGGAAACTCATTTTCAATCCGTTGTTGGTACTTCTTAACTTCTTGACTCAATTGCCGATCGATCAAAAAATAGAGTGCAATTCCAGATGTTAATCCCAACAGAGTTGCAATAAAAAGCGATTGGGAAAGCATATAAATGGCTAAGAAACTTAATGAAGTTGCAACAAGTGATTGAGTGACTTGCTTGATTCGGAAACTCTCGTAACTGTTAGCTCTTCCGATTCGCGAAAGTCGTTCACGAACGCCCGAACTGTCTCTTATAGATTCCACTCTCTGGCGAGAGATGGAGGGTTCAATTAATAGAGTGAGTGCACCCGCAGAGGCTAGAAATACGGGCAGCACAATTTGAAGACTCATTTAGTTACCTGCTCTCTGCAAAAATTCGTGGAACTTTGGGTAAGCGCGAAAGGCGACCCATCCAAAGGTATGCAACGGTCGTCATAACCATCGCAATTACAAGAATTGCAATTCCGCCTGGGCTCGAAAATGAATCAACGGTGCCTGGTTGGCTTGAGAGAAGCAAGAGCAATATCCAAGGTGCAGCCGAGGAAAGATGTGCCGAATTTTTTATCCAACCATGTTTAATTGCAATTTCTTTACGTAAAGCTAGATCCTCCCGTAAAAAGTCACCGAGAGTTCGAAAAATTTGAAGCAGTTCAGAACCGCCGAGCGCCTTTGCGAGCAAGAGCGCTTCAAGTATTTGATCACTGCTGTGCGAATCGAATCTCGATTTAAGACGGGAAACTGCATGCGAAAAATCTCCGGTTTGGAGTAGCTCCTTATGAAATTCTGAAAAGACCGGCCGGAGCGCTTCGGGGCCTCTAGTACTTAAACCAACAAGCGTTTCCGAAAGTGAAAGTCCAGAATAGATACCAGAAATCAGATGATCAATTACTTCTGGCCAGATATTTGCTAGTGCAAGTTCAGCTCTTTTTGCACGCGCACGCACAATCGACCATGTAAGGGTGGCGGAAAGAATGATGAATGGGGTTGCAAGAATGAAGGATTTTGTCCACAGTGAAACGAGCAAGCCAGTTGCCAAACCTACAGAGGATGAATAGATAATTTCTTCCTTGTGACTCGGCCAAATGATGTGCATGGCGTGACTTGGGATTCGTTTTTCCTTTCGTCTAAACCCAGCGGCATCTTTATTCATCAGTCCGTAGCCGATACCAAACATGGCGCTTACCACCGTGGCAATGAAAAATGGTTGGAAGAGAGAAGTTAATTGTTGATTCATTCGATCCACCAGTTCTTCGCGCTAATTCCGACAGAGGCATACCTTTCGAGTTTTGGAGGAGTTCCTAGTCCGCGTTCGTAATGATCTTCAACCCAACTCCATAACGTTTCGACTTCGATGCGATCGTTTTCCACTCGGCCCGTAACACTTGCTACTTCAGTGATTCGTCGAGCGCCAGAATTATCAAGGCGAACCTGAACAATAAGGTCGATTGCAGATGCAACAGTTGGGGCAATGAATTTTTGTGAAATATTTTCCCCTGCAAGCAAGTGTAATGTTTGCAATTTAACGATGGCGTCCCTTGCAGAATTTGCGTGAATTGTTCCCATTCCAGGTAATCCCGAGTTAAGTGCAATTAGAAGATCTAGCGCTTCTGCTTCACGTACTTCACCCACAATGATTCTTGAAGGTCGCATGCGCAGTGATTCTTTAATTAGTCGTCGAAGAGGGATTTCTCCTTCTCCTTGAAGGTTTGGACTTCTTGTTTGCAAACTAACAACGTCGGGAAGATTGGGCTTAAGTTCAAAAACCTCTTCAATAGTGATCACTCTCTCTTGTAGCGGAATCGCCGAAACAAGAGCGTTGAGCAATGTAGTTTTCCCTGCTTGCGTTCCGCCACTCACCAGGATATTTACACCCGCGCAAACGCTTTCTGTTAGAAGCCGAGCAATCTGTGGCGACATTGCATTGCGGTTTGCTAAGTCTCGTAACGACAGAGTTTGCAATAGATGTTTACGAATATTGACCGCCCAATGTTCTGGTGTCACTTCCGGGATTGCAACATGTAAACGACTGCCATCCGGCAAGCGAGCGTCAACAAAAGGGTGTGAAAGATCAAGGCGTCGCCCGCTCCACATAAGGGCACGGTCGACAATGTTTCTCACATCATCGCTGGATAAGAGCAGATTTGTTAATTCGTTCTTTCCATGACGAGCAATGAAAATTCTTTCAGGTGAGTTGATCCAAATTTCTTCGATCTCGGGATCTCGCATGAATTGTGCAAGCGGACCAAACGTTGTTTCGATTTCATGTGTTGACATCTGAGCACTCTAAAAGAGTGTTGATACGAATTTATCTCTGTAACTTCCTCGTGTGGAAATCAAACTACTTTAAGTAGCCAATTACTTACTAGGAAAGGGAGAGCAAATCTTCTGCATCCAATCTATTGAGGATTTCGAGAGCACCCTCTCCAGGCACAACCGTAACTTGCGATATTCCCCGAATGATTTCGTTCTCATAATGGAGCGCGATGCGTTTGCGGAATGTAGCAGCTTCTCGTTCTTCCCCGCGAAGCAAGATTGTGAATTCCAATTCTCCCAGTCGAGCAACCAAGTCTTCGTCCCTCGTAAGGTTTCTTAAAACGTGAGAAAATTCAATAATCTTCACCTCATAGTCAGAACTCATATTCAGAACTATTCGAATCAGCGAGAAAATATGACCCTTTCTCTCTGAAAGTGCAATCTCCCGATTCAAACTTTGATAAAAGAACGGGGGCGATGCGCAATGTGTGAGCGCGTCTTTCACGCCATCGTGTGAAAAGATCCCATCCATCTGACTCATTGCTCTCAAATCATTGCTATCGTTTTAGTATGAAGATTCATTTTCCTGAGATGCATAAGCGTCGCGCTATCGTGGCAACCCTTCTCACACTCGAAGGTGTCATCGTGTTAGCCCTAGGAATTTTTCTAATTATCAAAGGTGTGACCTCACACATCGAATCAATGTCAGCGTTGCTGGGGGTAATTGTTTTTGCATTTCTGGGTGGCGCGGGATTGCTCGTTGCGGGCCAAGGTTTTAGAGCAGGTAGGAACTACGGGCGCGCTCCTTCTGTATTGGCAAACTTGATCGCCCTTGGTGTGGCCTACTATCAATCGGGTGCCCATTTATGGGTGAGTGCAATCGGGTTAGCTCTACTCGCGCTTGTAACCCTTGTTTTTACGCTTGCCGTAATTCCTTCCAGTTAACGCATCGTGAATTCCGCTAGACATAAGTCTGCGTGAGAGTTTGGGGTGAGCGGCTAGGTCTTTTGGCAAGAAGCATTTGTGCTCTAACCTGAGCACCTACAGATAGTGAGGCAGTTGAATATGGGCGAAAAGAATTCTTTCCTCAGCTGGATTGGTTTCAAAGGCGAAGAGGTTGATGCGCCTGGGTCTGTTGACCGCATTAGAGAGCTTGAATCCAAATTAGCTGACCTCAATTCTCGACGCGACATAAAAACTTTGTCTAAAGAAGAGTTCGAAATTCTCGCCACTGAAACCGCAATGACGATGATCAAGTCGGCACAATTGCGTGAGGCTAAAGCACAGGCAACTTCTGATCGAGTTATTAATGAGACTGCTCGCCGTGCAAAAGACGCCATTGAAAGTGCTGATCAGAAAGCAAAAGCTCTTCTAGCCACGGCGGAAACTCGTGGGCGCAAATATATTCAAGCCGCAGAATCTGATGCACAGGACTTGATTGAAAAAGCTGAATTGGAAGCTGCATCAGCATTTGAAAGCAAGAAGCGTGAAGCCGCTTCATTGGCGGCAGCTGCACGGCGTGAAGGTGAGCGAATCATTACCGATGCTGCGCGCGAAGTTATCGAATATCGCCAATGGCTCTCGGGTGTAATTTCTGAAGCAGAGCGCCTTTATAAAATTCAAACTCAATCTCTAGATGCAGCAGAAGGTGCAATACAGCAATCTAGGTCTCGACTAGAGACTGCATTTGTGCGTCTCAATGAATTACAAAAGGCAGTACAACAGAACCTCAATGAAGACGGAACTTTGTTAAACCGTGGCCCAATCAACGTTGCCAGCGAAAGATCAAAACCTGCGCTAGAAGCACCAAAGCGTAAACCTGCGAAGAAGGCAGCAAAGAAGTCACCACCTAAACGGAAATAGTTTTGAATGGATGATAAACGGGGTATTCGACATATACCCGCGATTGATGGTCTACGTGCAGTTGCCGTTATCGCAGTCATGCTTTATCACCTTGGATTTTCTTGGTTACCAGGCGGATTTCTCGGCGTAGATTTATTTTTTGTAATCTCTGGTTACGTCATCACTCGTTTACTATTGGATTCGATTCAACGAAGCGGCGGATTAGATCTACGCGGTTTCTACGCAGGGCGAATTCGCAGGCTACTTCCTGCGCTCATCTTCATGATTTTCTCCACGGCACTTTTTGTTGGAGTATGGGCGCCAGAAGCAATTAGGCGTTTCCTCTCTGACTTACCTTATGTATTAAGCGGAAGTATGAACTGGGCGCTGGTTTATAGGCACCAAGATTATTTCGCTTCAATCGGGCGTCCTCCCCTCCTTCAGCACACATGGTCACTTGCGGTAGAGACTCAGTTCTATTTGGTTTGGCCGCTCATATTGTTATTTGTACTCAAGCGGTTTGGGAAAAACGTTATCCCTGGGGCGGCTCTTGGAATTGCAACTTTCTCTGGGGCCGCGCTCTTATTGCTTTCATTTCGATTAGACGATGCAAATGCCCAAAGTGTTAGCCACGTATATTTTGGAACAGATACACACAGTATTGGATTATTTTTAGGAGCAGCACTTGCTGTTAGTTGGGTTCCACAAAATTTAACAACAAACATTGTCCAAAGAGCCCAAGATTTTATTGACGGAATTGGCGTGGTTGGTTTTCTAGGTCTAATTTCATGCTTTTTATTTATCGATGAAAACAATCCAAGTCTTTATAGGTTGGCTTTTCCGCTCGCAGGAATTTTCGGCTGTGCAATCATCATGTCCGTTGTGCATCCTGCATCTCGTTTTGCTCCAGTACTAACAACTCCAGTTTTCCTCTGGATAGGAAAACGTTCATACGCGATTTATCTCTGGCACTGGATAATTTTTCAAGTAACTCGGCCAACCGTAGATTTAACTGGGCAACCTTGGGCACTATACGCACTTCGATTGCTTATAGTTTTTGCACTTGCCGACATTTCGCTCAGATGGGTTGAGCTTCCTTTCCGTAATGACCAAGTTTCTTCTTGGTTCAGGGGAATGAAATACCGTACAACTAAAGTACGAGTTCGCCAGCAAATCACTGTCTCGATATCAATTATTGCTCTTGTGATTGCTACATCGCTCGTGAGCTTCAATGCGATAGCTAAAAGTGATCGATTACAGAAAGTCCTTGAAGAGAGTTTAAATCAACCACAAACGCAAACAGCGATGAGCCCCTCCACTGTTCCTGGACTTTGGGTTACGGGAGATTCAGTTATTCTAGGCATTCGTTATGAACTGGCTCAGACTCAACCTATTGACTTAATTAATGCCCGTGTGGGACGTCAAGCACCAGAACTTATAGCGGCGATAGAACATGACATTTCCAAAGTTCCGAATTCTCCAATAGTTCTAAACCTTGGAAATAACAATCGTTTGGCTGAGGCAGAAGTAGCCAAAATCTTTGAGTTGATTAAAAACCAACCCCAAATTATTGTGGTCAATACTGCGGTTCCAAGAGGCTGGCGTGATGAGAATGATGGGTTGATTGCTAAGTATGCAGAAAAATATCCTCAAGCTTCAGTGGTTGATTGGCGGAAAATCTCTGATGGCCACCCTGAATATTTTGCTCCCGATGGGGTACATCTGGTTCCAGAAGGAATCAAGGCTTACGTCAGCGCAATACTTTCTTTGATACAAGCGCCTGAAATAAAATAACCCCCGCACATTGTGCGAGGGTTATTTCTTAAAGCGAATTACGAATATAGACCAGGAAGTCCAAATGCTTTAGCTGATGCAACTTGTGAATCTGCATAAACACTTGAGACTCTAAAAGAAGTCCAGTCCGATGAAGAACCTTCACCCTTTGTAATATCTAATGAAAGTTGTGTTGCAGGAACCGTTGAGAGCATTTTCCACTCTCCACCATTTGATGAAGCTTCAACGCTGTAACCAGTCAATCCATCAACAGCCATCGGAGCTTTCCAGAAAATTGTTGTGACTCCTGTTGCTTTGTAATAGTGAGCAACTACGCCACCTGGAGCTTCAACAGTTGACACTGCAGGAGCAGCCGACTCTGAAGCTGATTCTGTTGGTTCAGGTGCTGGAGTTGTTGATTCAATGGCAGGAATTGAAGGCGCAGGTGTTGCCGCTTCGTCATCGCTTCCGGTGGATTTTCCCCAAACAATTAGCAAGAGAAGTGCTACTCCGATTGCAACAGCAATAATTACGCGATTTGAATTAGCATCCTTTTTCGCAGCTGGAGTTGTTGATGTTGGCGAAGTCTTAGGTGCAGGAGTTGTTCCGACATCAATTCTTGATGATCGAGAGACAGATCCGACCGGAACTGGTGGAACGTTAAATTTGGTGACTTTTGCCGAAGACTTTTTTACGGTGGCTTTTTTGCGTGCTACTGATTTCTTAGCAACAGTTTTCTTCTTTGCGGTCTTCTTAGTAGCTGACTTCTTTACCGCCGATTTTCTTGCTGGCGATTTCTTGGCTACAGATCGCTTTGCTGGTGCCTTTTTTGCTGGTTTCTTCTTGGCCGCTGACTTCTTAGCGGTTGCTTTCTTTACAGCCACAGTAACTCCTTGGGTTGAGTAAGTAATCTACGTAAAACGATACTTATAGGAGAAGGTTACCCCAGCGTGGCAAGCATTTGGGTAACTCGAGGCGCAATCGCCCGTAGAGATTGACCCCTATGGCTGATCGAATCTTTGGCTTCTGCGCTCATTTCTGCGAGGGAAAGCTGACTTCCGTGAGGCTGGAAAATTGGGTCATAGCCAAAACCAAAAGTTCCCACGGGTTCGGTCAAGATATAACCCTCAAGAATCCCCTCTTGTGCAATTTCAATTCCTGTTGGGGTAACAAAAGATGTCACACACCTGAAGTGTGCACTTCGCTTTTCACGTGGCACTCCATCAAGTTGGTTGAGAACTTTTTGCAAATTAGCTTTGTCATCGCCATGGGTTCCCGACCAGCGCGCAGAGTAAATTCCGGGATCTCCACCTAAGTAATCAACACACAAACCACTGTCGTCAGCTATTGCTGAGATTCCCGTTGCCAGGCAGATAGTTCTTGCTTTCAGTAAGGAATTTTCCTCGAAAGTTTTTCCCGTCTCCTCTACATCACCAAGGTCAGGAAAGTTTTCAAGCGCAATGAGCTCGACTTCGCCGGGAGCAATTTCATCCAAGATCCTGCGAAATTCTTCAATCTTTCCAGAATTACGAGTTGCTAAAACTAATGGGTGTGATTTCATCGAATGGTTATGAAGAAAGTACCTGGCGTTGTAGCGCTGTTAATTCAGCGCATCCCGCTACGGCCAAATCTAAAAGAGAATCTAGAAGTGCCCGATCAAATGGCTGACCTTCAGCTGTTCCTTGAACCTCGATAAATTTTCCATTTCCGCTACATACAACGTTCATATCTGTATCTGCTCGAACATCTTCTTCATAGCAAAGATCCAACATCGGGACACCATCAATGATTCCAACACTAATTGCTGAAACTGAATCTGCAAGTGGTTGAGATTTGGCGTTGATATGTCCGTTAGCTTTTGCCCATGTGATTGCGTCAGCTAATGCAACATAAGCGCCAGTTATTGCCGCAGTTCGTGTGCCACCATCGGCTTGCAATACATCACAATCAATCACGATTGTGTTTTCGCCAAGTTCTTTCATATTCACTATAGATCGCAAGGATCGACCCACAAGTCGAGATATCTCCTGTGTTCGTCCGCCAAGTTTTCCTTTAACGCTTTCACGATCTGAACGTGTGTGAGTTGCACGAGGCAACATCGCATATTCAGAAGTTACCCAACCTTTGCCTGAATCTTTTAACCAGCGAGGAACGCCCGGCGTAAATGAAGCAACACATAAAACGCGAGTCCCACCGAATTCAACAAGTACCGATCCTTCGGCGTTATCTAACCAATTGCGCGTGAACTTAATGTTGCGCAAATCAGCGTTGCTTCTTCCATCGTTGCGACTCATGTTTTCCTCTCCTAGGCCAAATCTTGATGTTCTACTCGTCCAACTTCTGGACCGAGGAATCTTCGCGCCAGTGATTCAAAGGATTTTGCATCCCCTGTCGCAAGAAAACGATGAGTTGCTGGTCCTGACTTGCTCTCTCGGAGAAGTGAATTTTCAACGAGGACTCTATAGAGATCTTTTGCGGTTTCTTCGGCACTTGATACAAGGGAAACATTGTTTCCAACAACGTAGGAAATCACACCAGTGAGCAATGGATAGTGAGTGCAACCGAGCACCAATGTATCAACATCTGCCTTAATAATTGGCTCTAAATACTCGCGCGCAATCTCGGTTATTTCAGAACCTGATGTTTCGCCTCGCTCTACGTACTCAACAAATTTAGGACATGCAATGGATGTAATCTCTAATTGTGTAGCTGCTGCGAAGGCATCCAGATATGCCTTGGAATCTATAGTTGCACGTGTTCCAATAACTCCGATACGACCAGATCTCGTTGCAGCAACAGCACGACGAACAGCGGGTGCTATAACTTCTATAACAGGAATTGAATACCGTTCACGCGCATCTCGTAACATGGCAGCACTGGCCGTGTTACATGCAATAACAATTGCCTTCACACCTTGATCAACTAGGAAATCTAAGGTTTCTAAGGCAAAGGTTCGAACCTCGGCTAACGGTCTTGGGCCATATGGCCCGCGAGCAGTGTCACCAATATATAAAGTTGATTCGTTAGGAAGCTGATCCAAAATTGCGCGGGCAACGGTGAGTCCACCTACACCTGAATCAAATATTCCAATCGGGGCATCACTCACACGGCAAGGATACTTCCAGGCTTTGAGAAGCAGGTAGCCCAGAACTGAGCCTCAATTCTTGCCCTCATAAGCGAAAAATCACCCTCGTTCTCCCCACTTTTTGGCTTTCCATGCTGAATTTCAAGATGCGCACTCCTGTGCTCTGGAACACAATATGTGAGGTTTAAGTCAGGTTTCTCCCGAGCTTGGTCTCAAACCCTCTATTCAAACGAATAGAAAATAACCGAAAGGTATTAGGAGGCTTTAAATGCAGATGCTGACTCTCACAAGCAGCCAATGGAACATGGTCTACAACGTATTTTCGTTTGGACTTATTTCTATGTTGGCATGCACTGTCTTTACGCTTGTTTCACAGAATCGAGTACTTCCAAAGTATAGAAGTGCGCTCGTCATCTCATCGATGGTCACATTCATCGCTGGATATCACTACATTCGTATTTTCAATTCCTTCACTGATGCGTCAAAGGGATACGACGTAAGCATTTCTGGTGCTGGTTCATTCAATGAGGCATATCGTTATGTAGATTGGCTACTAACGGTTCCGCTACTTTTGGTTGAATTAATTGCCGTACTTGCACTTGCAAAAGCTGCTGCAAGTTCACTCATTGGGCGCTTAGTGCCTGCTGCTGTGGCAATGATTGCACTTGGTTATCCGGGAGAAATTGCAACAGATAACGGTACAAAAATTCTCTTCGGTGTACTTTCAACAATCCCATTCTTGTACATTCTCTACGTTCTCTGGGTTGAACTTGGAAAATCACTAGAGCGTCAACCAGAAGGAGTTGCTGCAACCGTTGGGCGCCTTCGTTGGTTATTGCTCGCAACATGGGGTGTTTATCCAATCTCATATCTCTTCCCTCTCTTGAACATCACAGGAACAGATGCATTCTTGTATCGACAAGTTGGATACAGCATTGCTGACGTATTGGCCAAATGCGTGTTCGGACTTACCATCATGAAGATCGCGCGTATGAAGTCAGCTGCAGAAGGTATGAAGGACGACCACTAAGTAATAGATCAAATCGATTAGGGAGGTCGAAGGAAACTTTGGCCTCCCTAATCTCCTATGTCATCCATGAGCGAAAGTATTAAACTTTCTTGTAACCAGCCAAGCCACGTATACACGGCATAAACCCCGCGCATTGGATCATCCGGGGCAAGCAATTCCAATTGCTCATGAGAATTTTCTTCTACTTTTAACCTCACGCCTAGAGCCAATCGAATGTCATTAATAGCGCCAAGCCATGCTTGTGCGCTGTCGTGGTCAAGTGAAATCTCTTCACTTGTTTCATTAAGTAAATGTGAGCGCACCGCCATTGCATGCGCACGCTTTTTTTCGCGTAAGCCAGATTCTGTATATCTTCTAAATTCTGCTGACTCAATGGGATCCGCGTATGCGTTTGGCAGTAACCGTAAAAGCACCTCGTCGTCAGGAGGCGAGTCATGTCCAGTGATTCCCACCATTGCAGCTAATGGATCGCGGAATGCATCATCAACTCTTTCAGCGAGAATCTCAATCAACTGCTCGGTGAGATTAACTAACACTTCTCTCTCGGTCTGTGCAAAAGTTGCAACGAATGAATTCTCACCATGACGATTAAACGCGGTTGATGTTGTCACTTACTGATCATCTCTTTGAAGTGTTGCCCAGAGTCCTTTTTCGTGAAGCCGTTGTACGTCCCGTTCCATTTCCTCGCGTCGTCCACTTGATACAACTGCTTTGCCTTCATTATGAATCTGTAACATCAATTCGTGTGCTCGCTCTTTTGAATATCCAAATAAAGTCATCAACACATACGTTACATAACTCATGAGATTTACGGGGTCATCCCACACAATTGTGATCCAGGGACGGTCGAGGAAAAAATGAGGAGTTGTGAGATCCTCAACTTCTTCGTCGATCTTTGTCATTGCGTTAATCCTCTTCGTTGAATTTCTAATAAATCACGATAGTAAAAACTGCTCCCACTTGCCCCGCTATTTTTTCATCATTGCCCATTATGACTCGATATCGTGCTGGTGTCCGAGTGGTTTCTGTAACGGATAGAGAATAACCTCCAGAAATATCCGTTTGTGTTTTCGCGCCGGATGGTTTCCAAGCTCCAGACACAAAACGTTCAAGTGAAATTTCAACTCCTGTCCTTTTTGGTTGCACAGTTCCATGGATAAGAATTTGAGATCCAACTGGACTCGATGTTGGTGCGTTGACAGAAAGCTTTCCCTTTACAAAAACTTGAAGCTCAGAACTTTGAGAACCCAATCTTTCCCATGAAGCATCCGAACGTAAGCGCACAAAAGTCGAGTTCCCTAAAGTAAGTGGAGCAATTACCGTCCCATCTGGGCCTGTTGCGGTTTGCAATATTTCACGCCAGCTTGCTTCTCCTACGGTTCGGATTTCAAGGTGGACTGGTAATCCTGAAATAGGTTGTTTATCTTGAAGTTGGAAAACACCTTTCAGATTAACTGGAATTCCGTAGGTAATCTCATTTGTATCGAAAGTCAGAGTGCTTATCACTTGATCTGGAGCGATTGCCCTACCAACTGTGCGCACTGCTTCACTTGCAGCCAAATCTTCCCAGCCTAAAGTCCACGCTGCCAAACCTGCTAAATGATATTTGGCAACAAGTTGAGCTCGCACAGAATAGCTTCGGGCATCTTGATACCAAACAGTATGTGTTGCAGTGCATGTAGTTACGACGCCTGCATCGCTCTTAACCGTGTATGCCTTTTGATAAGTGAATGTAACTTCTGCATTTACCTCACTATATGTTGGTGTAGCACCATTCTTAGTGGCCAATCCGGGCATATCTTTCATGATTACTGCAGCAGCTTTTGCATTTGTCTTAATTGCGCTGGCATATTGTGAAGGACATGTGCCTTCAACTTTAGTGATCCAATCTTTTCCATACCCGGCTACCCCGACATAAACTTTCGAAGCTGGTACTACAGAAACTGCATACGACACTGTTCGTTCTACCCAATCAATTGGGCCGATTGGTCCTGGGTTTGTTGTCGAATAGTCATAGGTCATTATTCGAAGCCGATCAATCATAGGTCCCGTAGATGCCCAGTCATAAACGTAATAACCCTTTTTTCCTGTTGCTGGGTCTAAAAGGTATGGGGTTGTTAAGGAGAGCAATTTTCCTTTAGCGTGCAAAGTGTTGCTTAACTCTTGAATAAATGAAACCCAATTAACTCGCGTGCTGGGCCAACTCGACGATGGGTCTACAAATGCGAAAGTTTCGAAATCAAGATCGATTCCGTCAAAGTTATCAATTCCATTAATATTTTTGGAGAACGCTAAATCCGATATTAATTTTACTATTTGTGCGCGCGTTGCTGGATCAGCCAACATTTTTGCCAATGCAAGTGGTTTTGTGCCATCGGCATTAAGGGTTTCGTCTGTAATGGTTGGGATAATCGTAAAACCTGAGTCACGCATAGTTGCAAGTGGAATAGCCATCGGAATACTTGGATTTGCTGATGTGTAATCGTCAGCAATTTTGCTGGGGCTCTTTAGGCTGTACCAAAATGGCATGACTTCTTTTATTAGATCTCCATTGGCAACAATGGCTGGAATTGCCTCTTTCATATTCCAATAAGGAATCCATCCTGAAAGAATTTTACGAGGCAACGGATCTGCAATTGCTGGTTGCGTATTACTGAACAACGAAAAAGTAAAAATTAGGAGAGTGCTGACAACTAGAAATTTCTTGCGTGGCTTCTTTCTATTTATCATCAGGTGGAGGTCGCAGTCCTGCATGAATTTCTTTACAGATTGGACAGATAGGAAATTTTTCAGGATCTCGAGTGGGTACCCATTTTTTGCCACAAAGAGCTCGTACGGATTTACCACTCAAAGCAGACTTGAGGATCTTCTCTTTTTTGACGTAATGAGAGAAACGATCATGGTCGCCATCATCGACCTGCGGAACCGGGCGTGTGAGGAGATCAGCGTCTTCCTCTGGCTCGCGACTAAAAATTCCCATGCCGGAAAGAATACTTGCCTGGGTAAGATATGCAGATGAAAGACCTACTTCGCACCGCTGACTTGTCGCGTGCCGACGTTGATCTCCTACTTTCAACCGCCAGCGATTTTGCAAAAGATCCATTAAAAGCAAGTACGGCGCTTGCAAACCGCACCGTTGCAATTTATATGACCAAGCCGTCAACACGTACTCGACTCGCATCGGAAACTGCGGTCGCACATCTAGGTGGAACTCCCATTTTTCTCCGAGGCGATGATTTGCAACTCGGTCGCGGCGAAACTATCGAAGACACGGCGCGAATTATTAGTGGCTACGCAAGTGCGCTCATAGTTAGAACTTTTGCGCAATCCGATGTAGATGAATTAGGACGAGCATCAACTGTGCCTGTAATTAATGCACTTACCGATGATGATCATCCAACTCAATTACTTGCAGACTGGATTACCATCCAAGAGAAATTTGGAAAAGATACCTCTGGAAGAAAATTTGTATACCTTGGTGATGGAAATAATATGTCCCATGCTTGGTTAACAATGGGTGCAATTATGGGAGCGCACGTCGTCGCTGCTACACCCGAAGGTAAATGGGCACCAGATACAAAAGTTGTTGCGCAAGCACGTGAGATTGCGAAATTAACAGGTGCGACGATTGAAGTTTCACATGATCCAGAATCTGCGGCAAAAGATGCGAGTGTTCTCTACACAGATGTGTGGATGTCCATGGGAGATCCAGAAGCCGATCGTGCCGAGAAAATGAAAGTCTTAAAGCCATTTGCTGTTAACTCTGAATTAATGAAACTCACGACAAAAGATTCAATCTTCATGCACTGTCTGCCAGCTCACAGAGGAGAAGAAGTGAGCGCTGAAGTAATTGATGGTCCATCGTCGGTAGTGTGGCGTGAAGCACTACATCGCCGTACAACGATTCAATCTCTTCTCTATCATCTTGTTCGTGGTGAGATTAAAGGGCGCTAGCCCTCGTAAATTCACGCACATATGGTGACAAATAAATAGATATACGGCTACGGTTACCCCATGCGCGTAGCCGTTCCCACAGAAACTAAAAGTGGCGAGAAACGTGTAGCCCTCGTTCCAGACATCATCAATAAATTGGTGCGTCTTGGTTTGGATGTAACAATCCAATCTGGAGCTGGCCTACATGCTCAAGCCTCCGATTCCGAATACGAGAGCGCTGGCGCTCGAGTTGTAGCAGGAGATGTACTTAAAGAAGCAGATGTAGTGCTTTCAGTACAACCACTTACTCCCGCACAGATGGCAACCTTGAAAAAAGGTGCGATCACAATTTCCTTTTTACCCATAACAACAGCCCAAGATTGCATCGAAGCAGCGCAAAAAGCTGGTGTTACAGCTTTCTCACTTGAATTAGTGCCTCGCATTTCGAGAGCGCAATCAATGGATGCGCTTACTTCGCAAGCACTCTGTGCTGGATACAGAGCAGTCCTCGTTGGTGCAGAACTCTCACCTCGATTCTTTCCATTATTAATGACAGCGGCTGGAACTGTTACACCGGCACAAGTTGTTGTTCTCGGTGCCGGTGTTGCTGGCCTACAAGCAATTGCAACTGCTCGCCGACTTGGCGCTGTTGTGTCTGCATACGATGTTCGTCCATCTTCGGCTGACGAAGTGAAATCTATGGGTGCAACATTCATCAACCTTGAACTTGAATCTCTTGAAGGTGCTGGTGGATATGCACGTGAGATGACTGAAGAGCGCGCTGCTAAACAACGCGAACTCTTGACTCCTTACATTGCTAAATCACATGTACTGATCACCACTGCTGCAGTACCAGGTCGCACAGCACCAAGACTTGTTACAAAAGCAATGGTGGATGCAATGGCACCAGGCGCGGTAATCGTTGACCTAGCCGCTGAAACTGGTGGAAATGTTGAAGGTTCTGTTGCTGGTGAAATTGTCACAACTGCAGGTGGAGTAAAGATTTGGGGTGGAAAAGATGTCCCTAGCCAACTTCCATTCCACGCATCAATGTTGTATTCACGCAACGTTGTAAATATTTTGGCACTCATGACTAAAGAAGGTGTCGTAACTCCTGATTTCGCAGATGAGATTATTTCTGGATCAGTAGTTACACATAATGGCGAGTTAAAGAAAGAGGTCATCAAAAAATGATGAGTAACGGCATGGCTCTTCTTGCAATCTTTACTCTTGCAGTCTTTGTTGGTTTTGAAGTAGTTTCAAAAGTGAGCTCAACGCTTCATACCCCCCTCATGAGTGGCGCAAACGCTATTCATGGAGTTATCTTGGTTGGCGCAATCGTTGTCGCAGATCACTCTTCAAATAATCTAGAACTGGCGTTAGCTCTAGTTGCTATCGTCTTAGCAACTATCAACATGGTTGGCGGATTCGTTGTCACAGACCGAATGCTTGAAATGTTCAAAGGTAAGAAGAAATGAACCGCAATCTGTATGACCTCATAGGACTTGCCGCAGCTGTTTGTTTTATTCTCGCACTCAAAGGTCTCTCACATCCAAAAACTGCGCGCCGCGGAAATCTCATTGGCGCGTTTGGTGCAACTGTTGCCACACTCCTTGTCTTTTTCTTTACAGGAAATAAGGACGACGGTAACTACCACCCTCTTCCTCTTCATCACCTTCCACTGATTCTTGCCTCAATCGGTCTTGGTTTAATTGTTGGCGTACCTGCTGCTCGTAGAGTGCAGATGACAGCAATGCCACAACTCGTTGCACTATTTAATGGTGTCGGTGGTGGAGCTGCAGCACTTGTCGCAATTGTTGAATATCTCAAGCTTGGCTCCGAAGCCACATCTGCTGAGGTAATCGCAACTGTCTTTACCGTTATTGTCGGAAGCGTTTCCTTCTCAGGTTCATGCATCACATTCGCCAAACTTCAAGAATTAATGACTACTCGTCCAGTTGTATTTCCTGGTGGCCGTCTAGTCATTGCTGCAAACGTGGTTGGCGTATTTGCAGCCGCCGGTTGGGTAATTAACTCAGGTGGCAATACTTCACTTGCTGTACTTGGCGGACTCTCCTTACTATTTGGAATCTTGTTCGTGCTTCCCGTTGGTGGAGCAGATGTACCGATCGTAATTTCACTCTTGAATGCATTCACTGGACTTACAGTTGCTGCAAGTGGTTACGTACTACAAACAACACTACTTATCGTTGCCGGCACGTTGGTTGGCGCAAGTGGAACAATTCTTACGCGCTTAATGGCAGAGGCCATGGGCCGTTCACTCTTTAAAACTCTCTTTGGTGCATTTACTGCAAAGCCACAAGCAGATACTGGAGCACAAGAAGTACGCCCAGTTAAATCAGGATCTCCTGAAGATGTTGCAATTTTGCTTAACTACGCACGTCGCGTCGTAATCGTTCCTGGTTTTGGACTCGCTGTTGCGCAAGCACAACATACGGTTCGAGAAATGGCAGACGTACTTGCAGCAAAAGGAATCGATGTTGCTTACGGAATTCATGCCGTTGCAGGTCGCATGCCTGGTCACATGAACGTTTTGTTAGCTGAAGCAAATGTTCCATACGAACAACTCGTTGAGATGGAAGAAGTAAACCCAACATTTGCTCAAACGGATGTGGCCCTTGTTATTGGTGCAAACGACGTTGTAAATCCTGCAGCTAAAAACTCTCCAGGATGCCCAATCTATGGAATGCCAATTCTGGAAGTTGCTGATGCAGCAAATGTTATTTTCCTCAAGCGATCCATGCGTCCAGGTTTTGCTGGTATCGAGAACGAACTTCTCTACGATCCAAAAACCACGCTTCTCTTTGGCGATGCTAAGGAAACCCTGACAAAAGTTGTGAGCGCGCTTAAAAGCCTTTAACTCTTAACTTGCGAGTAGTTGAAAGTTCAACTACTCTTTGGCTCTGAACATAAGGAGCCTTAAGTGCCTGCAGTTACCGTTTCTGATATCACCGTTCTTCCACGTGTGATTGCATCCTCCACATTACGTGCACGCACAGTTCGAACAATTACAACTGCACCGCAAGGTTTTGAGGGTGAAGGCTTTCCTGTTCGTCGCGCATTTGCTGGTGTTGATATGGCTCAACTCGATCCCTTTATTCACTTAGATCAAATGGGTGAAGTTGAATACGCACCTGGTGAACCAAAAGGAACGCCATGGCATCCACATCGAGGATTTGAAACCGTTACCTACATTATTGATGGAATTTTCGATCACCGTGATAACAACGGTGGCGGTGGAACAATTAGTAATGGCGACACACAATGGATGACCGCTGGCGCTGGTATTTTGCATATTGAAACTCCTCCAGAACATTTAGTGATGAGTGGTGGTTTGTTTCAT
>CAILKF010000113.1 GCA_903834705.1 uncultured Actinomycetes bacterium | reverse complement strand
GCCAACTCCTAAGCGTCTCAATGAAATCGGTAAGGAAGCTAAGGCTGATGGAACCACAACCATCTTCTTTGAAACTTTAGCCTCACCCAAGGTTGCTCAAACACTCGCTGATGACTTAAACATCGAGGCTGCGGTCCTTGATCCTATTGAAGGAATCAGTGAGGGTCAGACATACTTCTCAATTATGGAGAGCAATCTAGGAGCGTTGCGCAAAGCCCTTAATTGCAAGTAAAACAGGCTTTAGAGGTCACTAATCTCAGTGTCCATTATCCAGGGCGCATCGCTCTGGATAATGTGACCCTGGGAATCAATAGCTCATCTGTTGTTGCAATTCTTGGTTCAAATGGTTCTGGCAAATCTACATTTGTAAAGGCCTGCTTAGGCCTTGCTCCAATATACAAAGGCACTGTTTCAATTTTCGGAACTGAGTTTTCACATTTTAAAGATCGCGATCGCCTTGGATATGTTCCGCAGCGTATTCATGATGCAATGGGCATCCCTGCAACAGTTTCTGAGGTTGTTGAGTCTGGACGCCTGTCCCATGGCTGGCTTCGACGTTTCACCCAGGAAGATAAAGAAAAGATTTCGCATGCAATCGAAGTTGTTGGGCTAAAGGATCGTGAAAATGATTCGATTAACACTCTTTCAGGAGGGCAGTATCAGAGAACTCTGATCGCTCGGGCATTAGCTAGCGAGCCTGATTTACTCTTTCTTGATGAACCAACTGCGGGTGTAGATCTTGCAACTCAAAATGTTTTTGCAGAAGCACTCAAGCACTTAGTGCAGGGTGGAACAACAGTTGTTTTGGTTTCACATGAACTTGGGCCGTTGCGTCCGCTGATTGATCGCGTGATTATGTTCCGTGAAGGTCGAGTTTCATTTGATGGTTCACCAGATGCTGAAGCGGTAGATAGCCATATCTTCCATGACCATCCACACTCTTCTTCAAAACCAGCCGAGGGTTGGGAGATATCATGATTTTTGAATTCTTAGAACCTGCATTTATGCAACGTGCGCTACTAGCAGCTCTTGTTGTCGGATTATGTGCCCCGCTAGTAGGTATCTTCTTGGTTCAACGTCGCCTTTCTTTGATGGGTGATGGATTAGGACACATTGCATTAACAGGAGTCGCCTTAGGTTTTCTACTGCAAACAAATCCGGTAGCTACCGCGGTTATTGTCGCTTCGATCGGTGCAATAGTTGTAGAAATCATTCGAGCATATGGAAAAACTAGTGGAGATGTCGCACTCGCCGTTCTATTTTATGGCGGTATTGCAGGAGGAGTCCTACTTATTGGGCTTTCCTCAAAGAAATCAAATGTGAATTTGCTGTCCTATCTATTTGGCTCACTGACCACTGTCAGTAAGTTTGATATCGCGTTGATAGTTGCTTTGGCCGTGGTTATCTTCTTTGCAACCTTACTGCTCAAGAAATCGCTCTTTGCGCTCTGTCATGACAGCGAATTTGCGCAAGTCTCTGGAATTCCAGTCAAGCTGCTATCCATGCTATTGGCGGTTATGACAGCCGTTACCGTAACAATTGCGATGAGAGTTGTTGGATTGCTATTGGTTAGTGCCTTGATGATTATTCCCGTGGCTACTGCTCAGCAAATTAGTAAGAGCTTTAGCGGGACCCGAATTCTTTCTGCCGCCATCGGATCATTCGGTGCAGTTTCAGGTGTCATAACCAGCTTCTACTTTGACCTAGCCCCTGGGGCTTTAATCGTTGTGATTGTGATTTTCTTGTTTATCTCAAGCATTGGATTCTCCTCATATACCCGTAGACGCAGTTTGAGGCTCCAAGTCAGATAGTATTGAGCCATGCCTCTCAAGGAAGAGAAGAAAATCGTAGAGCGATCAACTCGGCAGCAAAGCACCATCCTTGAGGCCCTTTACGGAGTTGATGAGTTCAAGAGTGCTCAAGATATTCATGCCTTATTGAGCAAGAAGAAATTAAAGGTAGGTCTTGCTACCGTCTACAGAACTTTGCAGAAAATGGCTGAAAAAGAGGATATTGATGCGATCAAGAGCGTTGATGGAGAAACTCTTTACCGCCATTGTGGGCAAAATGATGGTCATCACCACCATTTGATTTGCAGCACCTGCGGATTAACTATCACCGTTGAAGGACCTGCCATTGAAAACTGGACAGAAAAAGTTGCCAAAGAAAACGGCTTCAGGGAAGTCAGTCACAAGGTAGACATCTTTGGCGTTTGCAAGAGCTGTGCAAAGAAGTAAATTCTAGATCTTCTCACCACGAGCAATAATGTCTCGCGCAACCGCGTCAATTCCACGAGCATCAATCACTTTTATACCTCGAGTACTTACACGTAATGTCACGTGTCTATTTAATGAGGGTACCCAATAACGTTTGCGTTGCAAGTTAACATCAAACCTTCGTCGCGTATGTCGCTTTGAGTGGCTGACATTATTTCCGAAACTAACTTCCTTACCCGTAACTTTGCATCTCCGGCTCATGATTGATTACTACCTATTCTCGTGGTGTACGAAATTTGATGGATCGATGTGTCCGAGGCGAACGGCTTTGACCAGAGAATGCGGAATTCGGTAGTCAGTGCCATTGATATTCACCGTGATGAGATTTGTGGGTGATGCTTTCCAGTTCGCACGTCTGGACCTGGTTTTTGATCGAGACATTTTTCTCTTTGGTACTGGCATTTGTGTTCCTTCCTAGCCTTGTTGTTTTTGAATAGCATCGAAAAGTGGATCGCTAAAATTGATCCACGTATTGGTGTCTGTGTTTAACTCGGAATCTGTGAGAAGGCATTCTGTTAAGGCGGTAATCAACTCTTCTTGCGTTAATTCCTCATTTTGATAGAGCATTACTAAGTAACTTTCAGCAGGTATTCCAATCTTAATCCAAGTATCTAACCGATCCATGGAATAGACATTTGAAAAACTTTCCCATCCAACTTGTTGCGTTAAACAATTTGCAAACCACAAATTTCCACGTGATCGATATACATACCCTAAATACTTATCAACAAAGGCAGCAAATCTCTCCGGGTTCATCGGAGATTGAGCATGCCATACAAATCTTGAACTCTTTAAGCCCGCTACAGAGCAAATATTTGATTCACTTGTCAAAGGTGAATATCGCAATTCATTTTCGTAATCAAAGATAGGTACTGACTCAAAGGAAGAAAGTGGTAAACCGCCAGCTCCCATCTCAATGACACTTATGTTTGCTCTAATCTGCCCAGCTATTTCAAGGGCAATTTGTCCTGCTTCAGGAGTCACTCGATCAGAATTTGCGACAATTAAGGCGTCAGAGTACTCAATGCTCCTGCAAAGAAACTCAGAGCGTGCAATCTCTGATGCTACTTTCTCGACTGAAATGTCATGGTTAAATGTTAGTAAATCTATAACAGTTGAGACAGAGATAATGTCTAGCGTCGAATCTTCT
>CAILKF010000112.1 GCA_903834705.1 uncultured Actinomycetes bacterium | reverse complement strand
TCAGTGATTGAGTATTGCTGGATATTGAAATCAAATGTTTTCTCTCCAGGTGTAATTGCTGAATCAAATGTTGTGCGAACCCATTTCACTGCAGCGTTTTCGTAACCGAGTTGCTTGGCAACTGCATAAGCAACTGCCGCTTCGAAACCTTCACCGGCTTCTGGCTTGTCATTAAGGACCCAAGGCTCGTATGCAG
This sequence comes from uncultured Actinomycetes bacterium, assembly GCA_903834705.1. GTDB lineage: Bacteria > Actinomycetota > Actinomycetes > Nanopelagicales > Nanopelagicaceae > QYPT01. The sequence continues at coordinate 3,114 of CAILKF010000112.1, read as the reverse complement.
GCTCACCTGTTGCAATTGTTAGAGTTCCAGGAGTCAATGTTTTCAATGAATCTGGAGCACAGGAGGTGGAGTCGCTAGCTGTCGAAGCACTTTCGTTACTTTGTCCAGCGCATGATGTAAGGCTCACTGCTAATAGCGCAGTGGCGATAATGGCGAATGGTTTTGATATTTTCATGATTAACCTTCCTCGTCGCTTGTCACAACTTTTGTTATGACCTGGTCTTCACCCGGAGCACCCCACCGCGGTGGAGGGTTGCCGACCAGCAAGCCGGGGCTTCATGCTGATACTCGTGACCTGAGGGAAACCTTATCAATTCAACTTGGCGACGCGAAATCTGCCGCCCAATGGAGTTGATTCGTGTGGAAGTAGACTGCCTCCTATATGAAGATGAGGCGACGTTTCTGGGGGGCAATATTCTGCGGGGCAATTTTCTTATGCCTTCAGACTCCTCAAGCGCAAGCCCACGGTGATTTAGTTAGCGCAACGCCCGCGCCTAATGAAATCCTTTCAATATTTCCAACCTCAATATCGTTGGTGTTTACCGAGAAATTGCAGGAAATTGGATCGAACAAAATAAACATAATTCTTGTTCTACATGCAAATGGTTCTCAAGTAGCAACCAAAAACACCACTGTTGCAAATGAAAAACTGACAACTGAATTAGAACCTCAAACCGAACCCGGAACCTACACGGTTATGTGGCGAAATGTTTCTGTGGATGGACATGCGAGTGAAGGTAAATACGATTTCACCTACCAGTCAACTTCAGCTGTGCCTTCAACGAAGATGGATGTAGTTCCAGAAGAACCTTCTGGGAAAAAGACTAATTCCACCTATATTTTTCTTGGATTATTCTTTCTGATTGCTGTAGGAATATCTCTGTTTTTCAAATTTCAAAAAAGCAATCCGTGACAAGATTACGGTATATGTTTGGCAAGGATTTTGATTTCAGAAAAGAAGTGTTAGGCAAGGACCTTATAGCCGGAATAAGTGTGGCCGTAGTTGCTCTGCCGTTGGCTATTGGCTTTGGCCTCACGTCGGGCTTGTCAGCAGCTTCAGGGCTTACTACAGCGATCATCGCCGGATTCCTTGCAGCACTTTTCGGGGGATCTCGCTTTCAGGTAAGTGGGCCAACAGGCGCGATGACAGTAGTACTTATTCCAATTATTCATCAGTACGGTCCCATTGCGATTCCATATTTAGGTGTTCTCGCGGGGTTGATTGTTATTGCGATGGCTTTGTTACATTTTGGTGAAGTTATAAACCGGGTTCCTTGGCCAGTTATAGAAGGCTTCACAGTCGGAATTGCATGTGTTATAGCTTTACAGCAACTTCCACTCGCTTTGGGAATTGTAAAAGCGCAAGGAGATCGAACGGTTCCAGTCGCTTTTGGAACGATTAAGAACGCGATTTCACAGGGCATTAATTGGCAAGTAGTAGTCGTTGTTGTCGTAACCCTCATAATCAAATTCGGCTTTCCAGCACTATCGCACCGCTTCAAATTCAAATTTCACATTCCCGCTAGCTTTGTGGCGATAATTTTATCGCTCCTGCTGGTGAAAATGTTCTCCTTAAACGTGCCGACCATTGGCGACATTCCTCGAAGTCTGGGTAAATGGCAAGGTAATCAAATTTCGCTTTCAGATACTGCGCATTTATTGTGGCCCGCATTCCTTATCGCCCTCCTGTGTGCGATTGAATCTTTGCTTTCCGCTCGGGTTGCAGATGGAATGGTTCATGCCAGCGGAGCGGATAGATATCAACCAAACCGCGAACTTTTTGGACAAGGTTTAGGAACTTTGGTTGCATCTATTTTCGGTGGGATGCCGGCTACAGGAGCAATTGCTCGTACCAGCGTCAATGTTCGATCTCATGCACAAACTCGACTGGCTTCCATTATTCACGCAGTAGTTCTGCTTTTCTTTGCATTAGTGGTTGCGCCATGGGTCAGCCAAATACCTGCCGCGGCAATAGCTGGCGTTTTGATTGGAACAAGTTATCGAATCCTGAACCCCGCATCGATTCGTGAATCTTTGCGAACTACAAAAAGCGAAGCAAGTGTGATTGTTATTACCGCAATCTCCACATTGGTAATTGATTTGATTTGGGGAATTGCAATTGGAATATGTCTGTATCTAGCCCTCCATCGCAAATCCTTACGTAAGGGTTAGCATTGGGCATGAGTTTTTTCGCTATTGAGTCCAATTCCATCAATGTCATTTCCGAAAATGAACGCACTGGAAATGCCAGAAGTCTCTTCTGGCCATGGTGCGGAGCTAATGTTTCCCTTCTCGCACTGTCTTATGGGGCATTTTTTCTTGGGTTTGGAATTTCTCTATGGCAAGCCACAATCGCAGCAGTAATCGGAGTTGTACTCTCATTTGCGCTAGTGGGTATTAGTTCATTGGCGGGAAAGAAATCAAATGCCCCAACTTTGACCTTATCTCGCGCCGCTTTTGGTGTTCAAGGCAATGTTGTTCCAGGTTTCTTGTCGTACTTAATATTTGTTGGATGGGAAACAGTTTTAGTTTCGTTGGCGACCTTAGCAACAGGGACCATATTTACTCGTCTTGGCGGTCTTGAGCCCAATGTTGCACGAATGTTGGGTTTCCTGGTTGCCGTAGGACTTACCGTCATTGGTGGAGTACTCGGTTTCGGCGTCATCATGAAGATTCAAAAATGGCTAACGTTGGCGACGCTAGTTATGAGCGCTGGGTACATTTTTCTCACCATCGGAAATATTGACTGGAATGCGGTTTCACAGATTCATTCAGGAACTGCCCAAGGATTTATTGGAGCGACGATCTTTGGAATCACGGGAATTGGGCTGGGATGGGTTAATTCGGCCGCCGATTATTCGCGATATTTGCCACGCGCTGTTTCTAGCAAAGCGGTTGTGCTGTGGACAATTTTTGGAGCCTCGGTAGTTCCTATTGTTTTGGTGATCTATGGTTCCCTTTTATCAGGAAGTAGTAAATCGCTGAGCGATGCGATTGCGATGGATCCGATTGGTGCGCTCACAACCCTTTTGCCAACGTGGTATCTAATTCCATTTGCTTTAGTGGCAATTTTAGGACTGGTCGGGGGAGCAATTCTTGACCTTTACTCTTCAG
>CAILKF010000111.1 GCA_903834705.1 uncultured Actinomycetes bacterium | reverse complement strand
GTGTCGTTTCTAGAAGTCCGTCAATTGCATAAAACGCATCAGCAATCGCAACTCGACGAACTACGCTGCAGGAAACATCGCCCTCATTCCACTGATCTCCTGCAAGTTCACTCACCATAGATGCATATCCACGCAATACAACGGCAAGGCCATTGATGCGCTCACACGAGCGGGTATTCATTTTGTGTGGCATTGCCGAAGATCCCACTTGTCCGGCTTTAAATCCTTCTGTTACTAATTCAGCACCTGCCATTAAACGAATCGAAGTTGCAAGTGACGACGGTCCTGATGCGAGCTGAACTAGCGTTGTGACAACGTCGTAATCCAGCGAGCGCGGATAAATTTGGCCAGTTGAATCTAGGACCCGATCAAAACCTAATTCCTTAGCTACAGCTTTTTCCAATTTCTGATGTGCATCTGTTGATCCCAGTAAATCAATTGAATCTTGAGCCGTACCAACGGGGCCTTTAATCCCACGTAGCGGATAACGCCCCAATAGAGAAGTTAAACGCTCGTATGCAAAAAGTATTTCCTCGGCCGAGCTTGCAAAACGTTTACCCAGCGTGGTTATTTGTGCTGGAACATTATGTGAGCGACCGGCGATCGGCTGGTCTGCATAGTGCACGGCGCGTTCGCCAAGGCGAGCAAGAAGAGCAATTGTTTTTCCCTCAACAAGAGTGAGGCCATTACGAATCTGTAGCGCTTCGATATTTTCAGTTAAATCCCGACTTGTCATTCCTGCGTGGATAATCTCGTGCCCGGCGAGTGCATTGAATTCTTCAATGCGAGCTTTCACATCATGGCGAGTAATTTTTTCACGGTTATCGATAGAAACTAAATCAACCTGTGTAAGAACTTTCTCGTAATCAGCAATGACAGAATCTTTAATCGAATGCCCTAATGCAGATTGTGCTCGAGCAACGGCTAGCCATAGTTTTCGCTCTGCAATGATTTTGGCTTCTGGCGCAAAAATCTCTCGCATCTCATGTGATGCATATCGATTAGCCAGAACACTCACTGGTGCATTCTCTCGCATTTAATTGCCCTTCTCTGCCACCGACGCATTGAAGGCGATATCGGTGCGATAAAAGCTTCCATCTAGCTCTATTTGGCTGATCGCACGGTATGCGCGGTCTCGAGCTTCCGTTAAATCACTTCCTACCCCTGTGGCACTCAGGACTCGGCCACCACCTGCTTGGAAGATAAAGGTCTCTGCAATGGGACGAATTGCACCTAGCGGTGTGTATTTCTTTGGAGCCGATGGATATCCCTCTGCTGCCAGCACCACAGTGACAGCAGATATTGGCAGCCACTCAATCTTTTCACCTTCCAAATTTCGAGTTGCTGCTTTGTACAACAAAGATGCAAGGGGGGTTTTCAATCTCGGTATCAACACTTGAGTTTCCGGATCCCCAAAGCGCGCATTAAATTCAATAACTCGAATTCCATGATCGGTTAAGGCAAGTCCTGCATACAGGAGTCCAACAAATGGAGTTCCACGCGCAGCCATTTCAGCAATCATTGGTGCAAGAACTTCGCGATGTGTTTGTTCGACAATGTCACTTGGTGCCCATGGCAATGGTGAATATGCACCCATTCCACCGGTGTTAGGACCTTGATCTCCATCGTAGGCACGTTTGAAATCTTGTGCAGGTTCTAGTGCCACAATAGTTTTCCCATCAGAAATACCAAATAGTGAAATCTCTGGCCCGTCGAGGAATTCCTCAATGACTACTCGTTTGCAGGAAAGTGCATGATCAAGTGCCACTTGACGGTCATCGGTTACAACAACACCTTTGCCACCAGCTAAACCATCATCTTTTACAACATACGGAGGTTCAAAGAAATCAAGCGCTCTCTCTATTTCCATTCTGCTTTCACAAGTAAAACTCTTTGCAGTTGCGACCCCTGCATCATGCATTACTTCTTTTGCAAAATTCTTTGATCCTTCTAATTGCGCTGCAGACTTTGAAGGTCCAAACGTTGCAAAACCTGCTGCACGTAATTGGTCGCAGACGCCATTTACTAGTGGCGCTTCAGGGCCAATGACAACTAAATCAACATCCAATTCTTGAGCCAATGCCACTACTGCGCCGTTATCTAAAATGTCCACATCATGCAGGGTGGCTATTTCTGCAATCCCGACGTTACCGGGAGCGCAATGAATCTCCGTAACTTCTGGATCTGCTTTTAACCCTAGTGCGAGTGCGTGTTCTCTACCGCCGCCGCCAACTAGGAGGATTTTCATCGTTAGATAAAATCCTTAACGACAATAGTTTGGGTTCTACCAGGGCCAACGCCAATGGCGCTCATTGGAGCACCTGAAATTTTCTCTAAGAACTTCACATACTCTTGAGCGTTCTTCGGAAGATCTGACAAAGTTTTTGCGCCAGAAATATCTTCAGTCCACCCTGGTAAGTATTCATAAATTGGTGTGGCGTGATGGAAATCAGATTGTGAAGCAGGGAGTTCTTCAACGCGCTTGCCATCAATGTCATAAGCAACGCAGACTGGAATCTTCTCCCAGCCGGTGAGGACATCGAGTTTTGTTAAGAAGAAATCTGTGAGTCCGTTTACCCGCACGGCATAACGTGCAATCGGTGCGTCGTACCAACCGCATCGTCGAGCTCGGCCAGTTGTGACTCCAATTTCGCCACCGATCTTGCGCAACTTCTCGCCATCTTCATCTAGCAACTCAGTTGGAAATGGGCCAGAGCCAACGCGAGTTGTATATGCCTTAACAATTCCAATCACGCGCG
>CAILKF010000110.1 GCA_903834705.1 uncultured Actinomycetes bacterium | reverse complement strand
GCTAAGGGAACCATCGCAGGATTCGGACCTGATTCTTACCTATTAGCCCTGCGTGCTATGCGGACTTTGCTGGGAAAATAGTTCCCCGACTACAGGTATCCTTGCTCCAGGCAAGACATCACCGAAATGTTCTACAACAGGATTGGAACGATTGTGGCAACAACTAATGACTTGAAAAATGGCATGACTCTAGATATTGAAAATCAACTATGGAATGTTGTTGAATTTCAACACGTCAAGCCAGGTAAGGGCCCAGCTTTCGTTCGAACCAAGCTCAAATCAGTGATGTCGGGCAAAGTTATCGATAGAACATTTAACGCTGGTATAAAGATTGATATTGCAATTTTGGAAAAACGCGAAATGCAGTATCTCTATCGTGACGGTGATGATTTTGTATTTATGGATCTCAAAACTTATGATCAAACTTCTATTTCTGCAGCCATTGTTGGGGATGCCGTCAATTACATGCTCGAAAATATGGATGCAATCGTCGCTGTGCATGAAGGTAATCCGCTATATATCGAATTAGCTGCATCTGTTCCGCTCACCATTACCTATACAGAACCCGGCTTACAGGGAGATCGCTCCTCCGGTGGCACGAAGCCGGCAACTTTGGAGACTGGTATAGAGATACAAGTGCCACTTTTCATTAAGCAAGATGAGAAAGTATTGGTCGATACTCGAGATGGTTCCTATCTCGGTCGCGCTAACTAGTGTCTGCTAGAACAAAAGCTCGTAAAGCCGCGCTAGATATCCTTTTCGAATCAGATATTCGTGGCACATCTAGCATCGAACTTCTGGCGCAACGTTTGGCGCAAGAAATCGATCAAGAAAATCGTCCAGTCCGAGAGTTCACCCAAGAGCTAGTAGTTGGCGTCGATGCTCATCGCAGGAAGATAGATGAACTGATTGCAACGTACGCCCAAGGTTGGGATATGGACCGCCTGCCTGCGGTTGATAGAAATGTATTGCGTTTGGCCATTTTTGAAATCTTATGGTCTCCGGAAGTGCCAGATGCGGTTGTTATTGACGAAGCGCTTACTTTGGTCAAACAGCTTTCCACCGATGAATCCGGCGGTTATGTGCATGGGGTGTTGGGCAGAGTGAGTGCGATCAAATCAGATTTGAGCCTATAAGTAGGTACTTATGATTAATAAGATAGGTTTTAACGCTTTCGCAATCTGATCTGGCCAGCAGTGCAAGAATTGAAAGATCACTCGTACGAATGCTTAGGACTTCACCGTTCCAGTCAGATCTTTGAGTGATGATCCAGGAAGTGAAATCGATATACATCCGATCACCGCTCGGTGCAGATTTGAGTGCACGCAAATCCAGTATGAGTTTTGCTGCGCTTTGGCGGGTGTTAGGACTGGCGTTTTCACTTGTATCTTCAAAGAGAGTGGAAAAAGGGACATCGAAGAAGGTTGTTAGTTCGATTGCTCGCTTAATACTCAGTGCGCGATCACAGCGCTCGTATGATCCCAAGACCACCGCTTTGATTGCGCCCTTGGAAGCCAATTCGACATCTCCCAAGCTCCAGCCTTTTGCACGTCGAATTCGTCGTAATCGGGCGGCAATTTCTTCTGTGGTGGGTTGCTGAAAGAGAGTGTGAGGTTCCATGGAGGAAGGTTACGAGGCTTGGGAGAAGTTCAAAAAAGTTTCCCACAGTGTGATGGTTATAGATATTACAAGTGCCGGTGATATGCTCTCCCAGATTTCCTTTAAAGACCCGTCCTGCGAGGCGGGGAAGGAGGCTTTATGAGTATTGCTATGCCGGCGGTGGACATTTCCCGGGCTATTACACGCATTTCACATGAGATTCTCGAACGCAATGGCGGATCGGACTCGATTACTTTATTGGGTATTCCTACACGTGGCGCGCATCTTGCTAAACGTATTGCTTCTCAGATTGCGCAGATTGAAGGCCGAGAAGTACCCGTTGGAACTTTAGATATCACCTTGCATCGGGATGATTTACGAATGCGCCCTCCACGTGGACTAGCTCCAACGTTGATCCCTACTCAAGGGATTGAAGGTAGAGATGTCATTCTTATTGACGATGTTTTTTATTCAGGACGGACGATCAGAGCCGCCCTTGACGCACTCGGTGAAATAGGACGCCCACGCACGGTGCAATTGGCTGTACTCGTCGATCGTGGTCATCGAGAACTTCCAATACGCGCTGATTTCGTTGGAAAGAACTTACCCACTTCTCGTCTCCAATCGGTGAAGGTGCATTTATCCGAACTAGATGGCATAGATGAAGTGTTGCTTGAAGAGGAGGCGGTGATTTCACAGTGAAGCACTTACTTTCGATTGAAGATTTGTCTTACGAGGAAGCACTTTCGATTCTGGATACTGCACACGAGATGGCCAGGGTCTCTGACGGCCCAGTTAAGAAACTTCCTACACTTCGCGGTCGCACGATAGTGAATCTCTTCCTTGAAGATTCAACTCGTACTCGAATTTCGTTTGAAGCGGCTGCAAAACGTTTATCGGCAGATGTCATCAATTTCGCAGCTAAGGGTTCAAGTGTCAGTAAGGGTGAGTCGTTGAAAGATACCGCTCAAACTTTACAAGCAATGGGTACCGATGCGGTCATTATTCGCCACAGCGCATCAGGTTCTGCACATTGGTTAGCACACTCTCCGTGGATGAATGGAAGTGTGATTAATGCCGGAGACGGAACCCACGAACATCCGACACAAGCACTTTTAGATGCCTTTACTATTCGCAAACATTTATGCGGGGGAGCAGGCGACCTTGGTGGTATGAATGTAGGAATTGTGGGCGATGTGTTGCATTCTCGAGTAGCTCGTTCGAATGTTTTGTTACTCTCAAAGCTCGGGGCAAACGTTGTTTTGATTGCACCACCAACATTGTTACCTGTTGGTGTGGAAAGCTGGCCGGCAACCGTTTCTTATGATTTCAATCGAGAAATACCTAAGCTGGATGCACTCATGATGTTACGAGTGCAGCAAGAAAGAATGAATGATTATTTCTTCCCTACCTCACGTGAGTATGCACAATATTTTGGACTCAATCGTGATCGCCTCACCTTACTTAAACAAAACTCAATCATTATGCATCCTGGTCCGATGAATCGCGGCTTAGAGATAACAGCAGAATGTGCTGATAGCGCACGTTCTGTGATTGTTGAGCAAGTGAAAAATGGCGTGAGCGTAAGGATGGCAGTCTTGTATTTATTGCTTGCGGGAAGCTCCGAAATTGCATCTGCAGTGAATGCAGAGGTAAACGCATGAGTGCCTATCTTATTTCTGGTGGAACTTTGGCCGACAATACGCAAAAGGACATTCTTATAGTTGATGAAGTAATATCTGAGATTGCAACCAAGGTGGTATCCGCCAGCGCTGCGTCTGCAGTGGTTATTGATGCGCGCGACTGCATAGTTTTACCGGGTCTGGTAGATCTTCACACTCATTTGCGCGAACCAGGTCGTGAGGATTCAGAAACTGTTGCATCAGGGTCACGTGCCGCGGCACGTGGTGGATTCACTGCTGTCTCAGCCATGGCCAACACATTTCCTGTTGCCGATACTGCTGGGGTTGTCGAACAAGTTTATCGATTAGGGCAAGCAACAGGACTTTGCGATGTTTTTCCTATCGGTGCAGTCACGCAAGGGTTGTTGGGCAAACAATTGGCAGAACTTGGCGCTATGGCTTCGTCAGCTGCTCGCGTTCGAGTTTTCAGCGACGATGGTAATTGCGTAAGCGACGCGATGGTGATGCGTCGAGCACTTGAATATGTGAAGCAATTTTCTGGAGTTATCGCACAGCATGCACAAGATCCAACCTTGACAGTAGATGCGCAAATGAATGAAGGTGTTATATCTTCACGCCTGGGTTTGAAAGGATGGCCAGCCGTTGCTGAGGAAGCAATTATCGCACGCGACATACTTTTGGCCGATCATGTGCAGTCCAGGCTTCACATTTGCCATTTAACAACGGCGGGAGGAGTCGAGATAGTTCGCTGGGCAAAGGCGCGGGGAATTAATGTCACAGCCGAGGTGACACCCCATCATCTTTTACTTACTGATGATCTTGCCACCAGTTATGACCCTGTATTTAAAGTTAATCCTCCGCTTCGAACTTTGAAAGATGTTATGGCCTTACGAGAAGGCTTAGCAGATGGAACTATCGATATTGTGGCAACAGATCATGCCCCTCATCCGACTGAATCGAAAGAATGTGAATGGCAGTCAGCAGCGTTCGGAATGATTGGTTTAGAGAGTGCATTATCGGTTGTTCAACAAACCATGGTCGATAGTTCATTAATGACATGGGAGCAAGTTGTTGACCGTATGTCAGTGGCGCCGGCCCGCATTGGTGGTTATTCAAATCAAGGTCAGGGAATTCGCGTAGGAGCAGCGGCAAATATCACCATTGTGAATAGTAAAAAGAAATGGCGAGTCGATAAGGATTTAGTCGCATCTCGAAGCCGCAATACTCCATTCCATGGAATGGAATTGCCAGGAGTTGTTATCTGCACGATGTTACGCGGCAAAATCACTTTTGATGGACAGATGAGAGCCGTCAATGGGTAAAGCATTCTTAGTATTGGATGATGGTCGAATTTTTGAAGGTAGAACATGGGGTGCAATCGGTATCAGTTTCGGTGAGGCTGTTTTTTCAACTGGCATGTCCGGATACCAAGAAACGCTAACTGATCCCTCGTATCACAGACAAATAGTTGCAATGACTGCGCCACACATTGGAAATACGGGTTGGAATAGTTCAGATAACGAGTCTGAAAAGATTTGGGTTTCGGGATTTGTTGTACGTAACCCTTCGCCGGTTCCTTCGAATTGGCGCAGTGAAGTTGATTTAGAAGCAGAGTTGATCAGGCAGGGAATAGTTTCTATTCAAGGTGTGGACACCCGAGCGCTCACCCGACATTTACGCAAAAGAGGAGCTATGCGAGTTGGGATTTTCTCGGATCAAACAATGAACCGTGAAGAGATGGTTATTGAGGTAAGAAAAAGTTCACCAATGGCTGGTTCATTCCTGGTTGCCGACGTATCCACGAAGAAGCCTTACATAGTTAAAGCTAGG
>CAILKF010000109.1 GCA_903834705.1 uncultured Actinomycetes bacterium | reverse complement strand
CGCTCCATGGGCAGATCACAACAAGATGCCACCAGAGCGCCTAGAAAAGCTTGTTAGCCATTTCAGTCAAAGAGATCTCTCTCCTAGCAAAGTATCTAATGATCTCTTAGGAGGTGGTTACGAATACTTGCTCAAGCGATTTTCAGATGAGAGCTCAACGAGTGCGGGCCAGTTCTTCACCCCTCGTGCCGTAGTCCATTTACTTGTTCGAATTCTTGGCCCTCAACCAACGGATTCAATCTATGACCCAACATGTGGTTCCGCAGGTATGTTGATCGAGGCTGCAGCTGAAGTAAAGCAATCAGGTGGTTCAGTACAACGCATGCGCTTCTATGGTCAAGAAGTTAACCAAACATCAGCTGCTATTGGACGTATGAACCTTTTCATTCACGAAGTTGAAGACGCTCAGATTAGACGTGAAGATACTTTGAATAATCCAAAGTTCATCGATGCAAAAGGAAAGCTTGATCAATTTGATTTAGTAGTAGCCAACCCTCCTTTCAGTCTTAAAGACTGGGGCGCTGATAAATGGGCAACAGATCCACATAAGCGTGCAATCGGTGGTGTCCCACCTAAGAACAATGGTGACTATGCGTGGGTGCAACACATGATCACATCGATGAAGCCAGAGACTGGTCGAGTTGGTGTTGTTATGCCCCACGGAGTTCTCTTTAGAAGTGGTGCAGAGGGTGCTATTCGCAAGCACCTAATTGAATCCGATCTTCTTGAAACCATTATTGGCCTTGCACCAAATCTTTTCTATGGCACAACCATCCCTGCCAGCTTGATGTTCTTCAGGGCTACAAAAGATAAAAAGCGCAAAAAACACATCCTCTTTATTGATGCATCGAAGCGTTTTGGCAAAGGCAAAGCCCAGAACTTCCTAACAGATGAAGACGTTGAAGATATCTTCTCTGTTTACCAATCATTGGGCGAAAACGAGAAGGAGAATATCTCCGCCCGTCTTGTATCTCATAACGAGATTGAAGAGAACAACTGGGATCTCAACATTGGTCGTTATCTCAAAGCAGATGCTGCAGCGGTCGTCGATGTTCAGGATGCACTCGCTTCTTTTGACCAAGCTAGAACAGAGCTTGCAGCAGCCGAGAAGGCGCTACTCGCAAAGTTAAAGGCTGCTGGCTATGCGTGAGGGTTGGATTGAGTATAAGTTCAAAGATGTTGCAACAGCCATAAAAGGTAGATTGCCCAAGAGTAAGAATGAAGATGGTATTGGTCTTCCTTACCTCACAGCTAGTTATTTACGAAGCAGCAAACCTGACTATTGGATTGAAAATATCGAGGGTGCAGTTACGGCAGAAGATGGTGATTGTCTGATTCTTTGGGATGGCGCTGGCGCAGGTGATCTATTCTCTGCACACCGTGGGGTGGTCTCCTCGACAATGGCTGTAGTTACTACACAGAATTCCAAAATTTTGCGTGAGTATTTAACTCTGTTTATCTCATCTAAAGCTGAATACATCAAAGAAACATGTCGGGGAACCACGGTGCCACATGTATCTCCTGATGCAATTGCTAATATGGAATTGCAGATCCCTCCAATCTCGGAACAAATAAGAATAGTCGACCTAATCTCATCAGTGGACTCCTACATCCAAGTAATTTCAAATCAAAGTGAAAAAGGTAAAGAGAACAATGACCTTCTTACCAGCGCTACAAGGCTACGTTCTGCTTTATTGAGTGATCTTCTGAGTGGGAAACACGAAATTCCTGCAAGCTATGACAGAGTCATGGGAACATCTTTATGATGTCCCAGGTTGAAAAAAGTATCGATGAGAAGATGGTACAGATGGGATTGGCTGACCATTTGTCTCGGCTCGGTTGGGTATGGGCAGATGATGAAACCCTCAGGCGCCCATATGAAAGTGTTTTCTTAAGCCATGATGTAATTAAAGCATTAGCTAGCTTGAATCCTGAGATTGAAAAGGTTCCCGCTCGCGCTGAAGAAGCACTTTCAAAATTGCGAGCTGTTCTACTCGGTGTCAGGAATGATGGACTTGTTGCATCCAATGAGGAATTTCTAGCGTGGCTGTGTGGCCGTAGAACAATCAAATACATAGGTACGGACAAAGATGTTCAGGTTAACCTTATTGATTTTGAAAATCCCAAGGCAAATACCTTGCGAGTTACGACAGAGGCTACTTTTCACATTGGCCGTGAGCATCGCAGGTATGACTTAGTTCTATGGGTGAATGGTTTTCCTCTAGTTGTTGGTGAGATGAAGACTCCCAAAGATAAGAATATTTCCTGGCTCAATGGTGCAACCGATATTCATGATGCATACGAGAAAAAGACTCCTGAGTTCTTTGTTCCCAATGTCTTGTCTTTTGCATCAGAAGGACGTGAGTTTAGATATGGCGCAGTAGGGCAGCCTCCTGAGTTGTGGTTGAACTGGTCATCAACAACTGATGCGATCATGCCTCCAGGACTTCCTAATATGTTGCGATGTGCAGAGCTGTTGCTTACCCCTGCGATGGTGTTGGATATTTTGCGCACTTTTACTTTGTATTCATCACGTCGAACTGCAAATGGTGCACTTCGTACCAAGGTAATTCCTCGTTATCCGCAGGTGGAAGCAGTTGAGGCGATCGTTGCTCGTTGTAAGGATCCGAAAAAGAAGCAGGGTTTGATCTGGCACCATCAAGGTTCAGGTAAGACATTTGCGATGGCATATGCAGCAGCAAAGCTTCGCCATGAGAGTGAATTAGATGCTCCAACAATTGTGATTGTTTTGGATCGCTTGGAGTTAATTCAACAGACTGAGTCTGAGTTTAAGTCTGTCGGTATTCAATCTCTCAAGACCGCCGAGACGAAAGATGAGCTACGTGCTCTTTTAAAGAATGATGCACGTGGCGTAATCATTACAACAATCTTTAGATTTGCCGAGGCTGGGTTACTCAATGATCGGGCCAACATCGTGGTGATGGTTGATGAAGCACATAGAACCCAAGAAGGTCGCCTTGGTTTAGACATGCGTGAGGCGCTACCTAATGCCAAGTTTATTGGTCTTACTGGCACACCAATATCAACAGAAGATAAAAACACCTTTTCTATGTTTGGCGATATGGATGATCCAGACGGTGCACTTAATCATTACTCTGTTGAGCGTTCTATCCATGATGGGGCTACACTTCCTGTGCACGTGGAGACTCGTTTAGTTAACTTTCACTTTAATGGCGAAGACTTACAAGCTGCCTTTGATCAGTTGGCAGATGATGAAAATTTGAGTGAAGAGCAACGAGGAAAGCTTTCAGCAAGGGCTTCACATATCTCTATTGTGGTTCGAGATAAAGATCGAATAGAGGCAGTGTGTAAAGACATCGTTGATCACTACCGTGCACGTATCGCTCCACTTGGATTAAAGGCGCAAGTCGTAGCTTTTGATCGAGCAACGTGTGTGGCTTATTACGATGAAATCACTAAGTTACTTAACCAAGGTGAAGAAGCAACCGTAGTCATGACTACCGTTAAAGATGATCCGCAGGAATGGGATCGATGGAATATTGACCGTGAGCAAGAGGCATCGATTAAGGATCGCTTTAGAGATATCAATGATCCACTTAAGTTTGTGATTGTCACAGCCAAATTACTAACAGGCTTTGATGCACCAATTGAAGGCGTCATGTATTTAGATAAGCCACTTCGAGCACACACATTGTTCCAAGCAGTTTGCCGCACAAACCGCAGGTGGACAAACCCAATTACTGGTCAGCAAAAGCTTCACGGGTTGATTGTTGACTATGTGGGTCTTGGTAAAGAGCTTGCAAAAGCCTTATCAACAAAGGCCACGATGAAACCTGGACAGAATCAAGAAGATGTTGAGATTCT
>CAILKF010000108.1 GCA_903834705.1 uncultured Actinomycetes bacterium | reverse complement strand
CTCGCCTGGAATGCGAGGAAGTGTCGCTTCCCAAGGTTTAAGCCAATCCCTATTTCCATTTCGAACTCGATTCCATTGCATACGGTCTCGTAATCGCAAAGGGCGCAACTCAAGGGAGCCAAATTTGATAACAACGGGCCAATGATGAGTTGAAAACTTTTCCATGGTTCTAGAAATACCTACGCCGTAAGACGACCACCGTCACTTGGTCGCCTGCCGAAAGCTGCGTCGCATCTTCTGGAACAGCTATTAGCGCATTTGCATCGGCAAGTGTGGACATTTCCTCTTGATCTTGGATCGCGCGAACAGATTTTCCATCTTCAGAAAGGTACGCGCGCAGATATGAACGAACACCGCCATTGGATGCAATCGGCTTTTCAAGTTTTGCTTTAACGCTCGGACGGTGAATATTTTCAGAGCCCAACATTGTTCTAATCATCGGTCGAACAAAGAGTTCAAAGGAAATGTATGCCGATATCGGATCTCCAGGCAATGTCACTACGGGTGTGCCATCAGGCCCAATTTTTCCAAAGTTGTGTCGTCCGCTATGTTCGATGGCCATATCAACCGTAGTGATTTCGCCAAGAGTACTAAGGGTTCTCGTGATCAAATCAAATGAATCATCACCACGTTCACCACTTACTACAATTAAATCTGCTCGTACGAGTTGGTCTTCCATTACTGCTTTTAGCTCTTCTTCGTTATCTGGAATTGAATGCACGCGATATCCGATTGCTCCCGCCTCGCGCACGGCAGTAGTTAACAACCAAGAGTTAGTTTCATATTCTTGTGATCCAGTTATCGATTCACCTGGTTCAACTAAATCCGGTCCAGCAGAAAGAAGCACTACGCGAGGGTGAGGCAGAGTTGGTAAATGTCCCAATCCGATCGAAGCTGCTAAGCCAATATGGGTTGAGCGAATTCGAGTTCCTTTTCGCATCACTAATCGTTCTCCAGCGTAAATGTCTTCAGCAAGCGTTGCCCCATGCGCATCTAAAAGGGGTAATTCAAAAGATTCGAGCGGGGCGCACATAGAGAGCAAAGAACTCAAGAATTCATCAACACGAATCTGCTCTGACATAATCACACCATACTTGTTAAGGGCAGAGTTGTAGGGGATTTAAATGGTCGAGGCTCACGAAAAAGCGAGGTTGCGCGAAGAGCTACGCCAACTTCGTCAAAAACGATTCACAAATGAACCATTTCTTCATTTACTCTCAACATCGCAGGTGCATCAAGCAAAAGTTATAGCAACTTATGTTTCCTATGGATTAGAGCCATCTACATCCGAACTTAATAAGGAACTTCTAGCTACGAACAAGATTGTTCTTCTGCCCAGAATCTCAGGAGACTCTTTGGAGTGGGTGCGATGGAATGGTGATGTCAATATGTTGGAGAAGAGAGGCAATCTTTTGGAGCCTCGTGGGATTGCTGAGAAAGATTTAGCAACCATTGATGTAATTGTTGTTCCAGCAATCTACGTCGACCGTGATGGGTATCGACTTGGGCAAGGTGGAGGATATTACGACAGGGCTCTTGCCTCAATACCAGCGTGGAAGATTGCTCTTGTTCATGAAGGTGAAGTTGGAGAAGAACAACTTCCCAGAGAATCGCATGACATTTGCGTAGATGCAGTGGCAACATCAAAAAATCTTAAAATCTTTTAAGAAGTATTGAAATTAATTAAGCTGGATTAATTAGTACGACGATCTCTTTCTGCAAGGTTTGATAAATACAAGTTGTACTGTGCCAATTCATCTGGCTGTCCCATCGCTGCCATCCGTTCGGAATTGCGGTCGATACGTTTCGTCTCTTTTGTATCATCTCGAGTCCAGCGAATAAATGTTGCAATGAGAGCCAAAAGAATTGGAATCTCTCCCATTGCCCAACCGAGCGCGCCCCCCATTCTCTGATCAGCCAAAAGATTAGAAACCCAAGGAGTATGTAATTGGGCGAAATATCCGCCATCAAGCAATGTTGTTGCAGACATAAGGGCGACTGAAAAGAAAGCATGAATACTCATTGCTGCGAAAAGCACGATTATGCGCACTAGGTATGGAATCTTTTTTGGATTGGGATCTACGCCAATGATCACATGGAAGAAGAGAAAGCCAGCAAGCAGAAAATGTAAGTTCATGAGGAAATGGCCGGTGTGGCTTTGCATCATTCCGCCAAAGAGCGAAGTGAAATACAAGATAAAGAGTGAACCATCAAAGATTGCAAGTGCAACTATTGGATTTACAATCGTTACAGCCCATCGCGAATGCAATATAACTACCAGCTGACTTCGCAATCCTCGTTCTTCCTCGGTGCGACCTTGAGGAAGGGTTCGTAGCGCCAAAGTTATTGGGGCACCTAAAACCAGACCAATCGGAGCAATCATTGCCAAGACCATGTGCGAAATCATGTGATAAGAAAAAGCAAAGTGCGCGTAAACACCAAACCCTCCGCTTGTAGCAAAATCTATTGCAAAAATTCCAAATGCAAATGCAATAGTTCTTCCTACAGGCCACTTGTCGCCTCTCCGGCTAAGAATGACAACCCCAAGAATATAAAGTGCGACAGCGACTATCAAAAATCCGAGAAACAAAGCATCCGGGTTGAAGAGAAATAATAAATTCTTCAGACTTGGCGCATCTGGCATCGGAAGGCCAGCAACGGTAATCGCTGCACTAAATTTTGGATTGGCTCCAGGAGTTGGCGCACGATTTGAAGAAAGCCATGCACCTAGAGCTAATGCAACAATCATGATGCCAAGTTCAACAACAATCAATTGAGCAAATTTTGCCCAATTTACTGTCGGTAGTGTTTTCTGTGAAATATTTCTTCTATGTAAATATCCAATAAATATTAATCCCAAAGTCAGTGCAATTTTCCCGATTACTACCATTGCATAAGTGCTATGCCACGCTTGTGCAAAATTCAATCTAGCCCATGCATTTGCAGAACCGCTTACAACCACAGCTATTGCAGCCCAGAGTGCCAACTGGCTAAAACGCGGTGTAGCGATAGCTCTATCTTCAGAATTCATGAACGCCAACGAAAATACTCCGCCGACCCACATCGATAAGGCGATTACGTGAATAACTAGTGAGCCGATAGCTAAAGCGTGGGATCCACTTGACGCTGAATGTGATTGAAAAATCGGCGCGACTATTCCTAAAAAAGTGAGAACTAACAGCCAGAGTGCTCCGCCGATTTTAGTAATTCTGAATGCGAAAATTGTGATGCAAAGCGCAATGAGAAACTGAAAGCCCATGTACTGGCCCAGAGTAATTTGGGTGAGGAAAGATTTAAGAGTATTCAGGTCAAAAACTGCAGAAATTGATTCACCCAAGATATTTGCAAGTGTGAAAATAATGTTCCCAATAGATGCAATAACCCAAATTAAAGCCGACCAAAAAGTTACTGATCTGAATTGAAGTGAGGTGGGTGTTAATTTCCCCTTTTCATTTTGGAGGAAAACACCTGTTGTGAGTAATGAGCCAACCACGGCAATGCTTGCGGTAATACCAATAAATTTACTAATAGTTGCCAATGCGTTTACTGCAGGGCCAGCCTGGGGAAGTATTACCGCAAAATGCATCATCTTCCTCTAAAAATCTTTCGAGCATAAAGCGACAATGAAACCAATACAACAAATGCTAGGAAAAGTAGAACAATTACAAAAATTGATGTGGCAGAAGTACTGCTTCCTTGACTTTCTGGAGCTACAGATTTTGAAGTGGTTGGCATAGGAGTTGGGACGGAAATGACATTTGGTGCTGAATAATTAAAAGTAAATGTACCTTCAAGTGGTGCATCTACATCAGATAACAAACTATATGTAACTGTATAAAGTCCACTATCGACTAGAGATTGCAAACCTATAAGAACTCCCATTCCATCAACGATGAGTGAACCATCGTCGACGCGAGTACCGTTCTTGTCTGTTACAACTACTGTGTTTCCCATATCACTCAAAGCAACTTGAGTGGTGATCGTGACAGCGCTAGGTGATGTAGTTAGCGTCGAACCGCTAATAGGAGATGTACTCACTAACGAATTTGCAAGCGCGGTTGGAACGCTGAGTAAGGTCAAGATCAATACGGCCAACGAAATAACACTCTTGCGCACTGAACGCCCCCTATTTCCGGCTCGATTCGCCTCAATCGTCTCACTTCTTTACACTTACTTCTACTGTACTTTAGAGAAAACTTTTGTTGCTGAGCAGTAAAAGTAGGAGATAAGGATGTGCAATGCCCACGTATCAGTACGCGTGCAATGCGTGTAGCCATGAATTTGAGATCTTTCAGGACTTTCAGGAAGCGTCCTTAACGATCTGCCCAGAATGTGCAGGTGAGATTCGCAAAGTTTATTCAGCGGTCGGCGTAGTCTTCAAAGGCTCAGGATTTTATAAGACTGACTCAAAAAGTTCTTCGAGCGCAACTATTTCACCGACAGCAGCTAAGGATTCATCTGCTGTAAAGGAAAAGGCGTCTACGAAGGAAAGCACTTCTACGAATGAAGGTTCTTCTACAAAGAGCTCTACTGAAAGCACAAGCACTGCCACTAGCAAGAAAGAGTAAAACTAGAGGGTTTGATTAATCGTGATGTGGTGGTTTATCTTCTAAGAGTTGTGCGTCTCTTTGTTTTTCATCTTCTTGATCTTGGGCAGGGTCGCGCTCATCGGCGCTAGATTTCGGAGTTATTTCACTCATGGGTACAATTGTATGGCCTGGGAGAGAAAACTTATTTAACTGAGGAGTTTGGTTTGTTTGATTCGCTAGCCCATCTGGTTGTCCGCAGACACAAACTCACTCTCTTTACATTTATTCTTGTTGTATTGATTGCGGGCGGTATTGGTTCTCTATCATTTGCAAAATTGGAAAGTGGCGGCTATTCGGACCCAAAGAGTGAATCAGCCAAGGCAGCGCATTACTTGTCGGATACCTTTCATGTAAAGGATCCCGGAGTGGTTCTTGTTGTAGATGCCGGGAGAAAACTCAATGATTCTCAAGTAATTTCTGAAGCTTCAGCCTTGGAAAATTTAATCAAAGCCGAGCCGGGTGTTGCCCAAACTCTTTCCTATTGGTCTGCAGGAGGAGTTCCAAACTTAATGTCAGCGGATGAAAAAGCAGGATTCCTTTTTATCTATACAACTCCTACTGATTTCGGTAGCGTGAGTGAAATCGGGAAAAGAATTCAAGCAAAATACGATGGCGAATTTCAATCACTTAAGGTGTATGCCTCCGGCGGTGGCGTCGTCACGAACGCAATTAATAACAGAATTTCTAAAGACCTGGCTTTAGCAGAAGCGATCTCAATCCCATTGGTATTTCTACTTCTGGTTTTTGTCTTTGGTGCGCTCGTCGCTTCGGCAATGCCTCTTGTCGTTGGAGTGAGTTCAATCCTGGGAGCTTTCTTCTTAATCTATCTATTCACTTTATTTACTTCAGTCAGTGTTTATGCGCTGAATCTTATTACTGGGTTGGGGCTGGGGCTTGGTATCGATTACGCGCTCCTTATTGTTAATAGGTTCCGCGAAGAACTACATGCGGGTAAAAGCGTGGAAGCAAGTGTTATCACAACTATTAATACTGCAGGAAAGACAGTCTTCTATTCTGGTCTCACGGTATTCGTGACTCTCCTTGCGCTAATTATGTTTCCATTAGCCTTTCTTAAATCTTTTGGGTACGCCGGAATCTCTGTAGTAACTCTTGCTGTAGCTGGGGCTCTCATACCATTGCCGGCAATTCTCGTAATGATCGGTCGCAAAATAGATAAGGGTGTTATTCGCAAGAGCGCGATCACTCCAAGGGAGGATGGGCGCTGGGCAACTACTGCGCGCTTTGTTATGCGTCGACCAGTTCCAATTGTTCTCATTTCCCTCATTGTTATTTCAATTCTTTCAGCACCAATAAAGGGCATCGCTTTTGCACAAATAGATTCACGTGTTTTGCCATCGTCAGATAAAGCAGCAATTGCGTCTCAATTAATCTCAAATCGATTCCCGGGCGAAGAGGGAAGTCCAATTGAAATCATCATTCCAAATAGCGCAAATGAATCAGAACAGATTGCAAAATATTTGGATCAAGTGAAAAGCGTTCCAGGAATTTTACGCGTGAACCCAGCACAAAATTCTGGCGATGTCTTACGAGTCACTGCAATTCAATCCATGCCTTCTCGCACTACGGAAGCAGCTGGAATGATTCACGCAATCCGTGCGCTCCAAACACCTGATGGCACTCTGGTGGGTGGGCCTGCAGCTGACTTCACCGACTCGCAAGATGGTATTGCTCATGCCCTTCCTTGGGCACTTGGTTGGATTTCATTAAGCGTTTTCATTTTAATTTTCATTTTTACAGGTTCAATAATTTTGCCTATTAAAGCGGTAATACTCAACGCGTTATCGTTATTGGCCACGCTGGGAGTTCTTACCTGGATATTTATTGATGGCCACATGAAATGGTTGGTTGGAGATTTCACGCAGACCGGAACAATAGATACTGGCTCAACAATTTTAGTAGCAGTGGTTGTTTTCGGATTATCTATGGATTATGAAATATTCTTGCTCTCTCGAATTAGAGAAGAGCATGTAGCTGGGAAAACTAATACAGAATCTGTTGCCACGGGCCTTCAAAGATCGGCTCGAATAATTACCGCTGCGGCTCTCTTGTTAGCCGTAGTTTTCGCAGTTTTTGTTTCAAGTGGAGTCACATCAATTAAATTGCTTGGTTTTGGAGTTGCATTCGCAGTCTTGCTCGATGCAACCCTTATCCGTGCACTTTTAGTCCCTGCGTTGATGCGCCTCTTCGGGGAACGCAATTGGTGGGCTCCAAAGTCGCTTCGCCGATTTACTCTCACGCACTAATTACCGTTACTCTTTCGCCATGGATTTGATAGTCACGCTGCAATGCAAAGATCAACCGGGAATTGTGCACGCCATGACCTCGGGAATTCTGGCTTGCAAGGGAAACATCATTGAGAATCAACAATTTACAGATCCCGCAACAAATATGTTTGTCATGAGAACACGATTTGAAACCTCCCTCACTCAAGCTGAATCAACGCAGATTTTAGAAAAGGAATTATCAAGGTTTACGCCTGATTTGCGTTTGCGCGCAGCGGACAAAAAGAAGAAGGCGCTCGTCCTTGTTACGAAAGAAAGCCATTGTTTGCGCGATCTAATGTATTTACTTGAGCTTGGCGAGCTTCCAATCGAGATTCCTTTGGTTATTGCTAATCACGAAAACCTTCGCTCACTGGTCGAAACGCATGGCATTGCTTTTGAAGTGATAAATAGCGAAAACGTCATTCGAGAGCGAATTACCTCGCTAGACATTGATTTCGTAGTTCTTGCTCGGTACATGCAGATTCTTTCTAAAGAGTTCTGCGATTTCATGCCAGGAAAGATAATTAATATTCATCATTCATTCTTACCTGGTTTTAAAGGTGCCAAGCCGTATCACCAAGCACATGCTCGAGGAGTCAAAATCATTGGCGCTACAGCGCATTTTGTCACAAGTGAATTAGATGAAGGGCCAATCATTGAGCAAGATGTCGCCCATGTAAGTCATGCTTCTACACCCGAGGAGCTGATTGCAATCGGTAGAGATATTGAAAGACGTGTTCTTGCAAAGGCAGTTAAGTTATATGCGGAAGATAGAATTTTCCTTGTTGGGCAACGGACAATAATTTTTAGTTAAAGCATATTTACGTGTGTCCCCGGCGGGAGTTGAACCTGCGACCTACCGCTTAGGAGGCGGAGGCAAAAACACCAATAATTCGCTAGGTTGGTTAGAAACCTTACGTTTCAAGCGTAAATAATGGCACAAGCAAAAATATCAATTACCGCTATGTGCCACTTTGTTCATGGGAATCTATGGGAAAACTACGCTCACCCAAAGAATTTCTCCTCTGAAATATAGCAGTTATGGGAATTCCCATAGATTTTTAGATCATCTACAAGGCTGACAGAACCTAGTGCCCGACCACTCTCGACCAGTTACTTATTTACCCATAGAAAGTTAAAAACTTGAATAGGTAACTGCTAGTTCAAATCTCCTAAAAAGCTCGCACTGGCCGGACGCGGAAGTTAAAGGACTTGGCGTAGGAGGTCGGTGTGTTGGCGTGGAAGTCCTGGTCCCACGCCTCGGTCGCAGTTTTCTCAGAAGAGGAGCGGTAGTAGAAGTCATAGAATCCTGCCGCACCTACTCCTGTGTTAATGGCTCCACCCGCGCAACCCGTAGCTACGGTTGTTAAGTCGACTCCAGTAATACCTCGTGCCCACTTACACATCTGATTGAGTTCATCTTTAGATGGCAAATACCAGTCGTCATAGACAACACCAGAAACTGTGACACTATGCGCTTCTGCCAGTGCTGCCGCAGAGGTGGCTGTATCGGTATTTCCT
>CAILKF010000107.1 GCA_903834705.1 uncultured Actinomycetes bacterium | reverse complement strand
GGAAGCCTTCAACGATTCCCAGAGTGACAAGTCCAACGCCAATTAACCAGTTGAATTCACGCGGTTTACGGAACGCTCCCGTAAAGAAAACACGAAGCAAGTGAGCAATGATTGCAACCATAAATAGAAGTGCTGCCCAGTGATGAATCTGTCGCATCAGTAATCCGCCGCGAATATCAAAGGAGATATGCAGAGTTGACGCGTAGGCCGCCGACATCTTGACTCCGCTAAGAGGCTGGTAATCACCTTCGTAGAGAACTTCGCGCTGGGATGGGTCGAACCAAAAAGTAAGAAATGTTCCAGACAACAGCAAGATGATGAATGAATACAGCGCTACTTCACCAAGCATGAATGACCAGTGGTCTGGGAAAACTTTAGTGAGGTTCTTCTTCATCCATGCAGCTGCGCCAGTGCGCTCATCTACATAGTTGGCAACATTGCCAAGTGCTCTCTCACTTGCTGTCATGATGAACGCTCCCAAAAACTAGGACCAACTGGTTCAGTGAATGGTTGTTGAGCTATCAAGTAGCCCTCGCTATCCACGGTAATTGCCAATTGTGGCAATGGGCGAGCAGCTGGTCCAAAAATAACTTTGGCAGCTTGTGGCACATCAAATGTTGATTGATGGCAAGGGCAGAGAAGATGTTTTGTTTGCTGTTCATATAAAGCCACCGCGCAACCCATGTGTGAACAAATTTTTGAAAAGGCAATGATTCCCTCATGCGTCCAAGAAAGGCGTTCGGGGGATAGGCGAAATTCTTCAGGCTTAAGGCGGATAAGCAAAACGGCATCTTTGCCAATGCTATTGAGAGTTCGTTCAACTCCCGCTCCCAATTCGGGGAGCACCTGCGCAACAGCGCCCACTTCAAGGTCTGTAGCTTTGATTGGGCGATCGCCTGGATCAGTTAAAAGACGAACACCTTTTGCCCAACTGGTGGTTTCCAATTGTTTCGCTGGTAGCGGGCCAAGGTCGCGCAACAAAAGCACAGGTGAAAGACCTATGAGTCCAAGGGAAAGACCAAGGGATCGCTTGATAAGAGAACGACGGCCAAGTCCTGCAGCACCCGCGCGTTCTTTAACAGTGGCCACAAAATCGTCACGATCTTCTTTTGGAGAACGGAATTCATGACGATGAGCAACTACCTCGTTATCAGGCATCAAGGTTTTGGCCCAATGAATTGCACCGAGCCCAATGAATAACAAGGAGAAAGTGAGTCCGAGTCCAAGCAGGAGCTGATGGGTATTCGTTGATCCAAGAATTGGAACAAATACAAAACTTGTCAGTGGAACGAAAATGTAAGAATAAATAAAAAGAATTGTTCCTAGTGCTGAAAAAACAAAGTACAGGGCAACTTGACGCTCTGCCTTCTTTTCTGCAACAGGATCAATGTCTGTAGTTCTGTGCTGATGTTGAGGTAGCCCTGGATCAGAAAGACGATCGATTTCGTTTGACATGTTCTATCTCGCTTTCGTCGTCAACCAGACTGCAATACCTATGAGCAGTCCGATTCCAAGTGTCCAGATGAGTAAACCTTCTGTTACGGGACCAACGCGACCTAGGGCTGTTCCACCTAACGCTGGTTCCACTTCTGCGGCTTTAAGAAACTTAATGATGGAGAGCTTTTCTTGCGGAGTAATAATTTTGTCGGAAAAAACTGGCATTGATTGCGGGCCGACAATCATCGCTTCGTACATTGTCACAGGATCTACACCCATAAGTGTTGGTGCGTATTTACCTTGGCTTAGTGCTCCACCTTGTCCGGAAAAGTTGTGACACATGGCGCAGTTTGATCTAAAGAGTTCGCCACCTTGTGCAGTGTTGCCATCGCGTTCGTACGTTAAAAGTTCCGCACCGGGAATCGCTGGTCCAGGTGCCAGTGAGGCTACGTATTCTGCGAGCGCTGCAACTTGTTCGGGCGTGTAAGCAGGCTTCTTGCGCATTGCTTGCACTGTCATGTCAGCCATTGGCATTCTTCCTGTACCAACTTGAAAATCTACTGATGCAGCTCCAACACCGATAAGTGATGGCGCTATGGACCCACCTTCTGCGTTGAGGCCATGGCATGAAGAGCAACCTTTGAGAAATAGTTGACGCCCAGCATCGATTGCGGTTGAACGTGAAAAAGTAGTTGTTGAACGATGTGTGCTTGCACTTGCCACTGAAAATGAAGTACCAATTATAAATAAAGCGAATGTGAGTAAGAGAGGTCCCGCGTAGCGGTGTTTACGGTATCGCGATAGTCGCTTCACTGTGACGTTTCCCCTTATTTGATTAAGTAAATGGCTGAGAACAAAGCAATCCAAACAACATCAACAAAGTGCCAGTAGTAGGAAACGACAATTGCGGTAGTTGCTTGGCTATGTGTAAAACGTCGTGCCTTCTTTACCCTGAGCAGAACTATTAAGAAAGCAATAAGCCCGCCGGTGACGTGTAAACCGTGGAAACCTGTAGTGAGGTAAAAAACTGACCCATATGCGCTGGACGAGATAGTCAAACCTTCATGAACCAATTTGAGATATTCGTAAGCTTGGCCACCAACGAAGAACGCGCCCATTAAGAATGTTAAAACGAACCATTCCATCATTCCCCATTTGGCGAATTTGAAAATCGAACTCGTGCGCTTAAATTGAAAACGTTCCGCTGCAAAAACTCCGAACTGACAGGTGACGGATGAAAGAACAAGAACGGTCGTGTTGATAGATGCGAATTGGATGTTCAGCATCTCGGTAGATTTCAACCATTCAAGCGGACCTTGTACTGCGCGAGTGGTGAAGTACATTGCAAATAACGCTGCGAAAAACATCAACTCACTGGATAGCCAGACGATTGTCCCTACGGCTACTAGGTTCGGCCTGTTGATCTTGGGAGTAGAAATGGTTGCGCTCGACATGGGGGAGATTATTCCCGTAATCGGCGCTGAGTGGTAATTCCGACCGACCTAATATTTCACGCGCCTTGCCATTATGGGGTGAAACAGGTCACTTGGGGTGGTTGCGAATTTGTCTATCGTGACGAAACCCATCTCGGGTCGTTAGACTTGCCATATGACGCAACGCCCACTCCACATCGTGGTCTATTCCGATGACAGTTCTGTCCGCCAGAGCATCATTGCCGGCCTTGGAAAGCAAGTTGCTACCGATTTACCTGTCCATGAAATTCATGAATTCGCAACAGGCAAGGCCCTTCGATTATTCATTGATCGCAAAGGTCAAGATGGAAAACTCAAAGCTGATCTTTTTATATTAGATGCCGAAGCCGTCCCAGAAGGTGGAATGGGGATTTCCCGCCAACTCAAAGATGAAGTTTTCGAATGTCCACCAGTGCTTCTCATTACTGCTCGCGCCGACGATGCATGGCTTGCCACGTGGTCTCGGGCCGAAGCTTTCGTGATGCACCCAGTTGACCCCTTTACGTTGGCGTCAACGGTTGAGGCACTCTTGCGTGCGCGTTCTCTTTCTATCGCCTAACCAACTTCTATGGCCAAAACACCGATCTGGCCGGAAATTTTGCTCCTGCTTTGGGCGAAAGTAGATCTCACTCTTGAACAGAGCCAATGGGCCATGCGTGAAATTTTGGATGGCAATGCTGAAATTGAAAACGTAAAAGCATTTCTTCTCGCTCTAAAGGAAAAAGGTGAATCGGCGCAAGAAGTTGAATCTTTTGTTGCGCAGATGATTGCACATTGCTCACCAATATTGATTACAGAGCGTGCTGTTGACACCGTTGGCACTGGCGGCGATGGTGCGCACACAATCAACATCTCCACCACCGCTGCAATCATCGCCGCTGCAGCTGGTGCTCGCGTTGTCAAACATGGCAACCGTGCAGCTTCATCAAAATCAGGCTCTGCCGATCTTTTAGAAGCGCTTGGAATCGCAATCACTTTAGATGGCGATGGAGTTGCTAGGTGCGTGGAGGAAATCGGTATTGGATTTTGTTTTGCACCAATTTTTCACCCTGCAATGCGCTTTGCGGGGCCTGCTCGTAAAGAACTAGGCGTTCCAACAATATTTAACATTTTGGGGCCTCTGGCCAACCCAGCGCAACCAAAAGCAATGGCAGTTGGAGTTGCAAACGCTGGCGTTCATCAACTGATGGCCCAGGTTTTGGCAGATCGCGGCGTTGAAGGTTTTGTGTTCAGAGGCGATGACGGTTTAGATGAAATTACTCTGGGGACAACAACGACAGTGCTCACAATTTCTGGTGGAAAATTTTCAAAGAATTCTTTGGATCCTCTGGATTTTGCGATTGACCGAGCCCCTGTATCAGCACTTGTTGGGGGAGACGCTAAAGAGAATGCGGAAATAACTAAAGCAATATTTGCAGGAGAACGTGGTGCGCCAAGGGATGCCGTTGTTCTCAATGCCGCCGCAGCAATTGCTGCGTATGAGGGATTAACGAATTTATCTCTCAACGAAAGAATTGAAGCAGGAATAGAGAAAGCTATACAGGCCATTGATAGCGGTAAAGCAACAACGCTCCTTAATCAATGGGTGGCTTTGTCCCAACAGATTTCGGCCTCTTAAATTTCATAGTTTCCTTAAGGGTAGTTACCCCGTGAGATCCCAGCCGATCAAAGAGTCCGTGTAGTACATCTACTGTTGCTCGAGCATCATCTAAGGCTCTGTGATTTGGTGCCACGGTTGTATTGAAAAACTGCGCCAAGGTGCCGAGTTTGCAGTTAGGAACTTCGTCGTAGCTGAGCACCTGTCGAGCCAATCGCACAGTATCTATAACAAGATATTCAGGCCAATCGTGATTGGTGGCAACTGCAGCAGATTTTAAAAACCCCAAGTCAAAAGGTGAGTTATGTGCAACAAGAACAGTTGTTAACGGGTCTCCCAAGAAATGTAGGAAATCCGGGAATACTTCATGAATGGTTGGAGCTTCTGCGAGCATCGAGTCACTAATACCTGTAAGTGATGTAATAAATTCAGGAAGCAAATGTCCAGGATTGATAAACGTCCTAAATTCTTCAATGACGGCCCCACCTTGAACTTTGACAGCGCCAATTTCTGTGATTCCCACCGTTGTTGATGGTTGTCCGCCTGAAGTCTCTAAATCGAGGACGACGAAAGTTGTTTCAAAGAGAGTTTTTGATTCAACGCCTATGTCATCTTTCATAGGGAAAGATTAGGCGACAGCACAGACACGGGACATGTAGCGTTAATTCGAACCAAGAGCGGATTGATTTTTGCTTCGTGCAGATAGCGCCCATAAAACGCAGAGCACTACTCCCACAGCGGTCAAAAGGGTAAGAGCACTCACTTTTTCTTTCAACAGCAAAACTGCCCAACCCAAAGTAAAGAGCGCTTGCAGTTGTTGAACTTGAGATCCACGTGCAGTTCCAACATCTCTCAATCCTCGATACCAAGCAAAGAAGCCCAGGTACATAGATGAGATACCAATCATGATTAATCCAAATACACCGTGAAAAGTCACGGGATGGTCGTTGTGTGTTCGCAGCCAAATGATCACACTGCTCACTATGCAGACAGGTAACGTGTAAATCACTACCCAAGAAATAACTTGCCAACCGGGCATAATTTTCGTTAGCTCAGCCCCCTCGACATAACAATAAGAAGAAGCAAGAACTGCGATAAGGGTAAGAACATCAGCGCTGAGATTTGCATGAAGATCGCCACCTCGTGTCACAGCAAAGAGCACAAGCATCGCCGTTCCGCATAAGGAAGCAAACCAAAATTGCAATGGCACATGTTTTCTCGTTTTGATAACCGCCATGATGGCCGTAACAAGAGGCATGATTGATGCGATAACTGCAACATGGGTTGCTGTTGTTCTTTGCAAAGCTAAAGCAATAAATATGGGCCAACCAAAGACTGCGCCAATTGCTGTAAAGATCATCGGCCTTACATATTCACGCGGGACGCGAGGAATCTTGAGGTAGGCAAAAACAGGAATAGCAACACAGCACGCAATGATGGGACGAACCGTGGCAGTTAGAAAAGGATCGAAACTTTCCAACGCCCACTTAGTCATCGGAAGGGATAGGGAAAAGAGAAAAACCCCAAGGAGCGCAAAGAGAAGTCCGCTTCGCTCTTTTGCGTTCAAATGCATAAGGGCAATATAACTGAGCAAGTTCTTTTGCATAGGCGAATAGGAGTATTTGATACTCTGTATATATGGATTTAGTAACAGATCGCCTCTTTAGACATATGGCTTGGGCCAATCAATGTGTATTCGATTTAGTTTCACAACGACCAGATGCTGACCTGAAACTCTGTGCCCCTAATGATGATTGGAGCGTTGGCGAGATATTGGAACATCTCACCGCTTGCCGTTACGCAGATCTACTCGATGAGTTAGGAATGACGGATACGCAACCACCCACGAATAGGGAAGAGGTAATTGCTTTAGGCAAGCTATCTGCAACATTTGATGCGCGACTGCGTAAGTCGGCACAGAATCCAGTTGGTTTTGTTGAGTTCGACGGTGAACATCGAAGAATCAGGCGCTCAAGAGAAACAATCTTGACTCAAGCAATTCATCACGCAACCGAACATCGTGCACAGATAGCAGGCATATTTGCTTGCCATCAGATACGCGCCATTGATCTCGATGAGTTAGACCTGTGGGCATTTGCTAACCATGAAGGCTTAGGGGATTAGTAAACCTATTGTGTGCAACGGATTTCATTGGGAAGGAATCAGGTTCGCTATAGATTATGTCTGGATTCAAAGATCTTTCACATGACGACCAAATCGCTCGCGTCACTGTATTGGCAGAGCGTCTTTCCAAGAACTATTTTGATGAAGTATCTTCAACCGAGCTTATAAACTTTGAATTCAATGCCACATTTAGAGTGCGTTCCGGCCCTAATCAATATGCGCTTAGGCTGAATATCAATTCACTTCGAACTGAAAAGAACATCAGAGCGGAGATAGCATTTATTGACTTTTTAGGTAGAACTACATCAGTCAATGTTCCGCGACCGGTTCCAGCTAAATCTGGAGAATTCATCGTTACCGCCACTATGGATACATTGGATAGACCCGTTAACGCGGTGATGTATTCATGGCTTCAGGGAAGTGAAATTGGAGATGATCCCAGTGTTGAACATTTATTCGCTCTAGGCGCTTCGATGGCTCAGATCCATAAAGCAGTAGCGAACTTTGAACTTCCAGAAGGTGCAACTCTTCCCGAATTTGATGATTTCTTTTGGAGAACACAAGATTTCCTTTTTTCTATTTATAGCAAACTTGAAGAAGGCCAAAAACGCACGTTGAACCAGGCGCGACAAGCAATCGAAGCGATTTCACGCAGGTTTTTTGATCGGGATTTAAAGATAGTAATTCATGCTGATCTACACGGATGGAATCTGATGTGGGATGCGGGAGCGATTGCAATCTTCGATTTCGATGACAGTGGGATAGGGCTACCTATTCAGGATTTAGCAACAGCGCTCTATTACCTGGACACCGATGAGCAAGGTTTCGCTCTTCTAGATGGTTATCGTTCCGTCGCGCCCGTTCCGGAATATTCTGAGATAGAGATGGAAGCGCTTTTGTTGCAACGGCGTATGCTCTTACTCAACTATCTGTATGAAACGAGCAATAGGGAACATCAAGAACTTCTGCCTAAATATTTGGAAGAGACTATGAAAAGAGCGAGCAACTTCTTGATAAAGATCGAGAAATAACCTGGTGTAACTAATGGTGGACCGTACTGGGATCGAACCAGTGACCCCCACAATGTCAATGTGGTGCTCTACCGCTGAGCCAACGATCCTTGCGTGAGAAATCATACCTTACGGATTTGATAGGTGATTAGCGACCGAAATCATCTTCGATACGCTCAATATCATCCTCTCCAAAGTATGTTCCTGTTTGCACTTCGATAACAATGACATCGATTAAACCGATATTGCTAATGCGATGAAGATCGCCTATCGCAATGTTGATATTTGCACCTGGTTGATGGGTGGTAGTCACACCATTGAGAGTTATTTCTGCGCTACCTTGCACTATGTACCAATGCTCTGCACGTTTGGTGTGACGTTGGTATGAAAACCTTTTGCCGGGGTTAATCCATAAACATTTAACTTTGTAGGTGGCGCTTTCTTGCAAGACTTCATAGCGACCCCATGGTCGGTCTGATTTCTCTAGCGCCATGCGATACCCATCTTGTTCGCTCTTGTGAATCTATCTGTGGCACATCATAAATAGATTTGTTGTAATAGTGGAGGTCGGGACGGGATTTGAACCCGTGTAGCAGGATTTGCAGTCCTGAGCCTCGCCTCTCGGCCACCCGACCTTGGTTTTGTTCATTTGTGTTGCTTAGCAACTCTGAACGATCAGAGCGGACGACGGGACTCGAACCCGCGACATCCACCTTGGCAAGGTGGTGCGCTACCAACTGCGCTACGTCCGCACACAGATTTACCTTTGTGCTGGGGCGAAATCTATCGTAGGCAGGTCGGATGCGCCAAAGCACGCCTTAGAACGGTAATCGCTCTACGGTTACTGCGTGGAAACTGTGCAAATTGACGTTAAGGAACCCTTCTTTTGGATGGATGGTCGATTGGCAACTGGGCTAGAGGAAATCTCAAAAGATCCAGCAGATTTAGATAAGCCGGGTTTTTGGGCAGTGACATCAACATTTGAAGGCGCATGGACGTGTGCAAGGTTTTCTCGCGTGATTGATTCACCGTTTCCTAGTATGGAAATTAAGTGGGAGAAACTATTAGGCAAATGGAGTACTTCGCAATCCGAAGAGCAATACATGGAGGTTGTAAAGCAGATTCAAAAACGAATTTCATCAGGTTGGGTTTATCAAGTGAATGCTTGCAGGCAAATGTCGATCCCTATAGGTAGTGACTCATCATTATCAGCATTGATGGAAAATCTCTTGCAAAATAATCCAGCGCCTTATGCCAGTTATTTGCAATTACCAGGCATCACTATTGCTTCGGCTTCACCCGAGCTTTTGTTGCAACGAAATGGTGCTGACGTTCTATCGGCTCCCATCAAAGGCACGATGGCGCCCACGCCAACTCCCATTGAATTTAGCGTTAAAGACCAAGCAGAAAACGTGATGATTGTTGATCTGATTCGTAATGATTTAGGTCAAATATGTATTCCAGGAAGTGTTGATGTGCCACGGCTTCTTGCAACAGAGGAACATCCTGGCGTTACGCATCTTGTGTCTGATGTCGCTGGGCAACTGCTCCCAGGTATTTCATGGTTGCGTATTGGGCAAGCGTTGATGCCACCAGGCTCGGTAAGTGGTGCTCCAAAATCTTCCGCAGTTGAAACAATCACTGCACTAGAGCAATTGCCACGTGGCCCTTATTGTGGAGCGTTAGGTTGGGTGCAAGGTGCAGAAGCGTTGCTATCTGTTGCAATAAGAATATTTTGGTGCAATAACGACGGGGTTCTTAGATTTGGAACAGGTGCTGGAATCACATGGGGAAGTGACGCGAAATCAGAATGGGAAGAAACGCAATTGAAGGCTTCTCGGTTGGTGGGTATTGCGGGCGGTGATTTTGACGGATGAGCAATTTTCCAAGTGGCGAAGGATTTTTTGAAACAATACAAACGCACAATCGACACCCCGTTGCACTTGATTTTCACCTAGCAAGAGCACGTGCTTCTGCAGATCGCTTGGGTGTGGCTTTTCCAAGTGATGAAAAATTAGAGCGTTTGGTTTTAGAAACTCTAAGTGTTGGAGAGGAAAGTGAGTACGGACGTTTGCGGATTGTTTTTTCCATGTTGGGCAAAGTTGAAGTGAGTCATGAAAGTTACGAGATGTGGAATTCTCCCGCGAAGGTAGATTTTGTCAGCGATGTGATTGTGCATAATTCAGCGACTATGGGAATCAAGTCTTTGCCCTACACCGTAAATCTTTCGATGCTAGAAAAAGCTAAACAAGAGGGATTTGATGAAGTAATCCGAATCGATAGTAAGGGCCATGTGAGTGAGGGCGCTGTATCAAATGTTGTATTTCGGACTAACGGCCAATGGATGACACCTGCACTGACGAGTGGATGTTTACCTGGAATTGTGCGCGCAGTCTGCATTGCAGAGCTGGGTGTTCAAGAGGCAGTGTTACTCAAAGAAGATATTGAGCGGGCGGATGCGGGATTTTTATTGTCTAGTTTAAAATTGGCTCAGCCGATTTCTCATATAGGGGATCGAAAACTTGAAATTGTTAGGGACTTCGCAGAGCAAGTGAGCAAATGTATGGCAGAGCTTTAGGTAGGCTGAGCCCATGTCGCAGATATCCGTAACCGTAAACGGTACGAAAACAGCCGTAGAGGCCGATGCGCGCCCCACCCATATTTTTGCCGAATCCAAAGAAATTGTCGTTTGCAAAATCAATGGCGAACTGCGGGACCTTTGGAGTGATTTAGCAGATGGTGATGTTGTTGAAAGTATCGCTATCTCTTCACCTGAAGGACTTTCTGTTCTGCGCCATTCATGTGCTCACGTATTAGCCCAAGCGGTGCAACAGGTTTTTCCTGGCACACGCTTAGGAATTGGTCCACCTATCACGGATGGTTTCTACTACGACTTTGATCCGGAGAAACCATTTACTCCTGAAGATTTGACCAAACTTGAATCTTCTATGAAAAAGATTATTAAGGATGGTCAACGATTTAAACGACGTGTTGTTACTCAAAGTGAAGCACTTGCAGAACTTTCTAAAGAACCATATAAGTGCGAACTTGTTGGTCTCAAAGGAGATGCGGGGGATGAAAGTAGCGTTGAAGTGGGTGGCGCAGAGTTAACGATTTATGACAATTTAGGACGAGATGGGCAGAGCGTCTGGGGAGATTTATGTAGAGGTCCGCACCTTCCATCTACGAAGATGATCCCTGCATTTAAATTGATGCGTACGGCTGGTGCGTATTGGCGAGGATCTGAAAAGAATCCAATGTTGC
>CAILKF010000106.1 GCA_903834705.1 uncultured Actinomycetes bacterium | reverse complement strand
ATTTGCATAAATAGAATCTATGTCTGCTTGCGTTGTTCCTTGATCACGCAAAAAACCTTCTAGGTCTGAAAGCCATTGGCGATACAAGTGCCAGCACACACCTGCTTCATCAACAAAGTATTCTGCAAGTGCAGAAGCATCATCCCACTCATGTTTTTCTAACGCTTCAAGAATTTTTTTATAAGTAGAAATCTTTTGATCTTGCCAACTTCCTAATCGAACGCGTCGTTGCAATGTGTCGGAAAATCCCATAATTGTCATAGCGAAAAAGTAATCCTTGAAGTATGTTGTACTCAAGTGATTACGCGAAGGGTGGCACTCAAAGAATGAAATCAACAATCGCCGTCGTGCATCCCTACTGGGGATTTTGGGAGTCATCTGTTCCTGGGGATTTACGTGCTAACCGTCACAAAATTTTGACTGATGCTCTTGAATTTTTATCAAAAGAATTTAACCTTTCTGTAAGCGGGTTAATTGCTACTGCTGAAGAAGGGAAAGCACTCACTCGCGAATGCAAAAACGTAGATGCTCTCGTAGTAATCAGCTCAATGGCCGTTCCCCCTGCGACTGGAATGTCATTCCTGGAAAACCTTCCTGGAATTCCTGTTGTTTTATGGGCGCTAAGTCCTGGAGATTCATTGGATGAGCATTTCAATCACAGTGATATCAGCACATCTGGGGCCACAGTAGGAGCTCCAATGTTGGGTAGCGCTCTATCGCGCCTTAATCGTCCATTTGATCTCGTGGTCTCTAGTTTGCAAACTCCTGCAGGAATCACAACCGCCGTGCGAAGAGCATGTGCTGCAGGCCGTGTTCGACAGGCGCGCATGGTGCGCATCGGTGAAAAAATGCCCGGCTACACAAGTGTTGACGTTGCAAATGAAGTACTTAAAAGTTTTGGTCCAACAATGATTGATATAGCACCTGAAGAATTAGTAACACGATCACAAAATGTTGAGAACACAGAGATTGCGCAGACTCAAATTCAGATTGAAAGCGAATTTAATGGAGTTGATTCAGTAGATCCAATAGCAATGAACCGTGTGATTCGCGCAGAGATTGCACTACGGGAAATTCTCAAAGATAACAATGCCAATGTTGGAACAATTAATTGTCATGTTCGACAGTTAAGGCCTTCTGCCGATTTTGGAGTTGCTCCATGTTTTGCACTTGGAAGGCTAACTAGCGCAGGAATTCCATGGACATGCACAGGGGATGTCTTAACTTCTCTTGCCATGCTTGCGGTCAAAAGTCTCGGGCATCCAACTTTGTATCATGAAATTGAAGCACTAGATCATGAAAATAATGAAGCGATACTTGCAAACACTGGAGAACATGACCTTGGTTTCTGTGGAACTACAAAGCCAGAGTTAGTTACTGATGTCTGGTACGAGCATGACCCAATTAAATCCCCCAGCACAAATTTTTCGATTCCCGCAGGACCTGCTTCACTCGTCGGATTTGTCTATGCACCTGAACCACGATTCGTTGTTGCCGAAGGAGTTTTTACGGGCAGACGCTCACCAGCAACTGGAACTCCTAATGCTGGATTTAGATTTAACTCAGGTCCAGTTCGCCAAGCTTGGGAACGTTGGGCACGAGCAGGGGTAATTCACCATTCGGCCGCAACCAATGCTCATGTTGCCGATGATATCGAAGTGATTGCACGCCACCTTGGCGCTAGTTATTTCAAAGTTTAAGTAGGTTTAGTTTTGCATGCTTACCTGATGGGCTAAGGCTTGTAACCAATAGCATTGACGTAGTCACTTTCTGGGGCAGTACCTACAAAGTTTCCATTCCATGATCCATCAGTGACACACGGAGATGCATCTCTCAACTCTTTACTAATTATTGTTGATTCAGCGGTAAACCCTTTAGCCGCCCAAAGAGAGGCGACGTTAGGTGCAAAATGCTTAAATATTGTTTCAAAGTTGGAAGGCTTTAAGAACGGGTTGTAGAGGGCGATATCGAAAACATTTGTTGAATCGGCACCGGATGGTGTGCCACCTGCGTTTTTTTGAGCATTCGCAGCAGCGGCATTATTTGCAGGTACAGCAACAACCGCATCCCCGGCCTTAACTTTGCTTCCATCGGCAACAAGTGGATCTACATGCATAAACTCAAAAACCCAGCCATCTGAAGAGGTAATCAAAACTGCAATACCCATTGTGTATCCGCTTGTGGAATAAGAAAGTGTGCCATCAAATGGTGCGTAGCCTTTCACAACTCTGGATGGAGACGATGGCACATCAATAATTACATAGTGCTTCATTGAGCGCTTTCCTTCGATCGATGTATCGCTCGCACTCGATTTTGCCAAGACTGCTGGCGAATAGTCGTGTCCTACGCAACTTCGAAACTTACTTAACCTTACGACGTGCTCAAGGTCTACAGGGTTAGCAACAAGAAAATTCCCCATGGGCACTGCTTTGTTAGAACCACTTTTGTTGGGATCTACTTTGTTGGGATCTACTTTGTTGGGATCTACTTTGTTGCTGGATCCATTTGAGGAACTAGAATTCTTTATCACTGAATTCGTCGCAGGTATCCAAACAAGCTTCTTATTCTTTTTCTCACACAATAAAGTCTTACCTGAAACTTTCGTCGTACTGCCAGGTTTTGTACATGCGCCTCCCAATTTAGCTCCTGCAAAAGCAGTAGGAAGGAATACAAGAGCTATAGAAAGATTAAGAACAGAAATACCCGATAGAGCAACAAGTGACTTTCTGTATCTCATGTTTGAACAGTAACTCGGCTGTGCTGAAAGGCAAGGAAATGAGTCAAAAATGAGGTTAGGCCCCTAGCTTTCGCTAAGGGCCCAACTTTTAATCCTTGTAAAGGTTATTTACAGAATTACTTAACAGTTACTGTTGCGCCAGCTGCTTCAAGTGCAGCCTTCGCCTTATCCACTGCATCCTTTGTTGCTTTCTCAAGCAAGGTTGCTGGGCATGCATCAACTAGGTCCTTAGCTTCTTTCAAGCCAAGACTTGAATTGATGTTACGAACTTCCTTGATAACTGCAATCTTCTGAGATCCAGCTGATTCAAGAATGAGTGTGAAATCATCTTGAGCTTCTGCTGCTGCAGGAGCTGCTGCTCCGCCACCTGCTGCTGCAACTGGTGCAGCGGCTGTAACGTCGAATTCAGTCTCAAATGACTTTACGAAATCTGAGAGTTCAACCAGTGTCATTTCTTTGAACTGACCCAAAAGGTCTTCTGTGCTGAGTTTTGCCATGATTTATTCCTTATCTTCTTCTGGGGTTTGAACTGCTTCTGCTACAACTTCTTCAGCTGCCGATGCTTCGACTGCCGGTTGTTCTTCAACAACCGCCTCAACTACTGGTGCTTGCGCAACAGGAGCTTCGGCAACAACTTCTGCAGGTGCCTGTACTACAGGTGAACCGGCTTCCATTTTGATTCGTAGTGCATCAAAGACGCGCGCTGCCTTAGCAAGCGATCCCTTCATTGCACCAGCAAGCTTTGCCAAGAGAACCTCACGGGACTCGAGATCTGCAAGCTTGAGAATTTCCGCTGTCGTAATTGATTTGCCTTCGAAAATTCCGCCCTTGATTACAAGGAAAGGATTTTCTTTTGCGAAATTACGCAAGCTCTTTGCTGCATCTATTGGGTCACCTTTGATGAACGCCAACGCAGAAGGACCTTTGAGAAGTTCGGCTGGAACATCAACTCCGGCTTCTTTCGCTGCAATTTTGGTGAGAGTGTTTTTTACAACCGCATACTTAGTGTTTGCACCAAGAGCACGGCGAAGTTGCTTCATCGAAGTAACGGAAAGTCCGCGATATTCGGTGAGCACAGTTGCGTTTGCCGTACGGAAATCTTCCGTTAGCTCAGCAACTGCTGCTGCTTTATCTGGGCGAGCCATTCGGTTCACCTTTCCTTATGCGTAAGTAGTACATGTACTCCTTGCGGAGCTTTCCTTATATAAAAACTCAAGTCTTAAAATGAAGAAAACCCGTGACGCGTAAGGGCGCACGGGTTAAACGTGAACACCTAGGCGGGCTGACTTTCGTCATTTCGTGAACCAACCTTGCGGTGTAGTCCAGACCTGCGGTCTTTGGTTATATGGCGAGGGTAAGCGTTTGCGCCCACCCTCGTCAAATTTGGTTTATTCGCCTGATCCAGCTTCGCGTACCAAGTTGGGATCTACCTGAATACCAGGTCCCATCGTGGTCGAAACAGTTGCCTTCTTAACAAAGCGTCCCTTTGATGAAGATGGCTTTGCGCGCATAACTTCTTCAAGCGCTGCAGCGTAATTATCTGCAAGCATTGCTGCAGTAAATGAAACCTTGCCGATGATGAAGTGGAGGTTTGAATTCTTATCAACACGGAATTCAATCTTTCCACCTTTAATGTCTGAAACAGCTTTTGCAACATCGGTGGTTACTGTGCCGGTCTTTGGGTTTGGCATTAAACCGCGAGGTCCAAGTACCTTTCCAAGACGACCAACCTTGCCCATTAAATCTGGAGTTGCAACTACGGCATCGTAATCGAGGCGACCCTTAGCAACTTCTTCAATTAATTCATCTGCTCCAACAATGTCCGCACCAGCGGCGCGAGCTTCTTCTGCACGCTCTCCACCAGCAAATACCAAAACGCGAGCAGTCTTACCTGTTCCGTGTGGCAAATTTACAGTGCTTCGAATTGCTTGATCGGCTTTCTTAGGATCTACGCCGAGGCATAGAGCAACTTCAACAGTTGCATCATATTTAGTCGTAGATGTTTCGCGAGCTAGCGTTACTGCCTCAAGAGGCGTGTAGAGATGATCTTGCTTAACTTTCTCTGCCGCTGCTTTATATTTCTTACTGCGCTTCATTTCTTTCCTCATTCCTCTTCACTTAAGAAGAGCTAGTGGTTGTGGTTAGCGAACCAGCGAGGTTCTCCCACATCTGAGATTCATTGTGAACCTCAGAAATTTATTAGTTATCGACAGTAATGCCCATCGAACGAGCAGTGCCTGCGATGATTAAGCTGGCAGCATCGATGTCGTTGGCATTGAGATCTTCCATCTTGATCTTGGCGATCTCTTGAACTTGTGCTTTTGTAATTGAAGCAACTTTGGTCTTATGAGGGACAGCTGAACCTTTTTCAACGCCAGCAGCTTTCAAGATGAGACGTGATGCAGGTGGTGTCTTAGTGACGAATGTAAATGAGCGATCTTCATACACTGAGATTTCAACAGGAATGATCTGACCCTTTTGTGATTCCGTTGCAGCGTTGTATGCCTTAACGAACTCCATGATGTTGACGCCATGTTGACCAAGGGCAGGACCCACTGGTGGAGCAGGTGTTGCAGCGCCAGCTTGAATCTGCAACTTGATCATCGCAGTGATCTTCTTCTTCGGGGCCATGATGGTTTCCTTTATCTCTATCTATCTAGGGTCGTTGGGGATTAAATCTTCTGAACTTGCTGGAAAGAAAGTTCAACGGGGGTTTCACGTCCGAAAATCGAAACCAAAACTTTGAGTTTGGCTTGCTCGGGCATGATTTCGCTAATCGATGCTGGAAGTGTTGCAAATGGGCCATCCATAACGGTGACAGATTCGCCAACTTCAAAGTCAACAACGCGAATTTCAGGTTTATCGGATTTCTTCACTGGACGAGGTGCAAGAATCTTTTCGACCTCATCAAAAGTGAGTGGGCTTGGGTGATGAGCATTGCCAACGAATCCAGTAACACCAGGTGTGTTGCGGACTGCTGACCAAGATTCATCACTGAGTTCCATGCGTACCAAGACGTAGCCAGGATAGATATTGCGCTTGACCATCTTGCGTTGGCCGTTCTTGATTTCCATTACTTCTTCTTCTGGAACTTCAATTTGGAAAATAAAGTCTTCCATGTTGAGCGAAGCAATGCGCTGTTGAAGATTTCCACGAACTTTCTTTTCATATCCAGCGTATGAATGAACGACATACCAATCTCCAGGTGCTACACGAAGTGCTTGGCGAAATAGTGCGTTCGGATCATCTTCTTCTGGAGATTCAGAATCATCCGTATCAACTTCTGCAGTTGGAACTAACTCCTCTTCTGCAATAGCGACAACCGGTTGTTCTTCGACAGCAGATGCAACAAGTGCAGCTTCGAATGCGTCCGGTTTAACTTCCTCAGTCATTTTCTATCCTTATCCAAATACCAAGAAAACGATCTTGGTAAGAACAAGATCGAGTAGGGAAACCACGGCGATAATAAATGTTACGAAAACTAGAACGACCGCTGTATATGTAGACAACTGTTTACGAGTTGGCCAAACAACTTTACGAAGTTCAGAAACAATTTGGCGATAGAACAGGCCAATGCGAGCAAAGAGACCAAGCTTCTTCTCTTCACTTACTTCAAGAACGTCTGTCATTGCGGGCCTTCCTTTCTTTTACTTCGTTCGATCTGCGCAGGGCAGGAGGGACTTGAACCCCCAACCGCCGGTTTTGGAGACCGGAACTCTGGCCAGTTGAGCTACTGCCCTTCAAAGCGCATGGCAAAGAGACCAAAACGCTCAGGGCGCAGATTGTAGAGGCACAAGTGGTGCTGGGTCTAACTCGCGCCTAGATGAGGCCCCGAATACGGCAGACTTACCACTATGACTCGAATATCTCACCGAATTGCCGCAATCGCTGAATCTGCCACGTTGGCAGTCGATGCCAAAGCCAAAGCTCTTAAAGCTGCAGGCAGGCCAGTCATTGGATTCGGTGCAGGTGAGCCAGATTTTCCAACACCTGATTACATTGTAAATGCAGCAATCTCGGCAGCAAGTGTTTCTTCGAATCATCGCTACACACCAACTCCTGGTTTGCCAGAATTACGCACTGCAATCGTTGAAAAAACTAAACGCGATTCACATTTTGAAATAACTGCAGACCAAGTACTTGTTACAAATGGTGGCAAGCAAGCGGTGTACCAAGCGTTTGCAACAATTGTTAACCCAGGTGATGAAATATTGTTGCCCGCG
The DNA here is from genome assembly GCA_903834705.1 of uncultured Actinomycetes bacterium. Lineage (GTDB taxonomy): Bacteria > Actinomycetota > Actinomycetes > Nanopelagicales > Nanopelagicaceae > QYPT01. Next base: position 4,044 of record CAILKF010000106.1, on the reverse strand, counting down.
CCATATTGGACGACGTATCCAGAGTGCATCAAATTAGCAGGAGGAATTCCTGTCGAAGTATTCGCGGATGAAACGCAAGACTATTTGGTAACCGTTGAGCAACTCGAATCCGCACGAACTTCAAAAACTAAAGCGCTTCTTTTCTGCTCCCCTAGCAATCCAACCGGTGCCGTTTATTCTCCAGCACAGGTGAAAGCAATTGGCGAGTGGGCGCTAAAAAATAATATTTGGATTATTTCTGACGAAATCTACGAGCACCTTCTTTATGACGGAGCCACTGCTCCGAGCCTGCCAGTTTTAGTTCCGGCTTTAGCCGATCAAACAATCATTCTCAATGGAGTTGCAAAAACGTATGCCATGACAGGTTGGCGAGTCGGTTGGATGATCGGCCCTAAAGATGTCATTAAAGCCGCCACTAATTTGCAATCACATCTTTCCAGTAACGTTTCAAACGTTTCCCAACGCGCTGCAATTGCCGCACTCACTGGCGACCTCTCTGCAGTACACAAAATGGGTGAGGCATTTGATCGCCGTCGTAAACTCATTACTAAATTGCTCAACGAAATACCTGGTTTTGAGTGCCCACTCCCAACAGGAGCGTTCTACGTGTACCCATCTGTAAAAGCAGTATTAGGGAAAACAATTCGCGGGAAAACTCCTAAAACTTCCGCAGAACTCGCAACTTTGATTTTAGATGAAGTTGAAGTGGCGGCAGTTCCGGGTGAAGCATTTGGGCCATCGGGCTATCTAAGATTTTCTTATGCGCTCAGCGATGATGATATTGTCGAAGGAATTGGGCGTATAAAGAAGTTAATTACAGAAGGTTAAGGCCAATCAGATTCACTTCTGGTTCTAGCGTTATTCCGAAAACTTCTTTAACTTTTATCTGAGCATTACGTGCAAGAGTTGCAATATCTGCAGCGGTTGCATTTCCCGCATTCGTAAGTGCTAGAACGTGCTTCGTTGAAATTCTTGCTCCTTGAATTGAATCACCTTTATGCACTCCTGCATTTTCCATGAGCCATGCTGCTGAAGTTTTTATTCGCCCATCTGCTTGAGGCCAACGAGGTGCATCCGCCGGAAGTTGCGCCGCGATTTCTGCATCAACAATAGGGTTGGTAAAAAATGATCCTGCAGACCATGAGTCACGATCTGCGGGATTTAACAACATGCCTTTCTTGGAGCGCAGTTCGAGAGTTACTTTGCGAGTTTTCACAACGGGCGCTTTTTCTCCAACCTTGATTCCCAGTGCCTCCGCCAATTCAGCATAAATAATTGGAGTCGTTTCTTCACCAATTCGTAATTGGAAAGAAACGTCAAGAATTACATAGCGATCTTTTTCAGTTTTAAACCGTGAAGACCGGTATGAGAATCCACATTCGCTACTAGTGAAAGTTGTAAGTTTTTTCTCCTTGCGGTCATAAGTACGAACGCGAGTAATGAACTCCGAGGCTTCATGGCCATAAGCGCCAATATTTTGAATAGGCGCAGCCCCAACAGTGCCTGGGATTCCGCTAAGTGTTTCAAGGCCGGCAAAACCTCTAGAAATTGTTGTAGCAACAAAATGATCCCAGTTTTCCCCGGCTCCGATTTTTAGAGTCGCCCCGCTACACGCATCAATTTCGCTCTCCAAATTATTGTTAGAAATTCTGATCACCGTGCCATCAAAACCAGCATCACTAACCAACATATTCGTTCCGGCACCCATGATAAGAATTGGTTTGTCTCCTGCAGATTCAATTGCCGAAATAATTTCGGACTCTGTTGAAACCTCAATAAATTTTCTAGCAGAACCACCAACTCTGAGACTGGTGTAGTTAGATAGCTCGGCCATGTCGTAAAGGTTAGCGACGGGGGCTCAAGATTGCGCTCTTTCCTCGGAAATGTTCGAGGATGCGATCGTAATTCTTCTTAGATTGAGTCTTGCTGAACTCAGGGTCCACATCGTGATAACCGTGATGGCGACCTTGCGTTAAGGGTAAATCCATTTGAAGCAATCTCCCCTGTGAGTGCCGAAGTTTTAGCGAAAATTCAATGTCGGCATTGCGGTAGTAAATGGCACGAGGATTAAAACTACCTGCAAGGATTCCGGCTTCTCGATCTATTGCCATGAAGTAACTAAATAGAACATCAACTTCACCTGCTCCTTTGTCATCAACGCTGCGCCATTCATCTTCAACGTTGATCAACCCACCACGCCACCCAACTACTGCATACTCATTCTTTCGCAATTCTTCTAATACTGGCGCAATTGCATCACCAGTAAACCTTGTTGATGGATCCATAATTACTAAATACTTTGCGCGAATTTTCTTCATTAGCGCGTTGGCAGCTTCGCCCCAACCACAAGGCTCTTGTACATGGATTACAAAAGTTTTCTCATCACAAAGCGCTTCCATTGGACCAACCTCATTGAGTGAAAGAAGGACAATAGGAATCGACGTGAATGCTCGAATGCCGAGAATGGTTTCAACTGCATCTTCTTGGAATCCGTCAACAATCATTGCAATCGCAATTTCACCGCATTCAATTTCACTTATAGCTCGCGTAGATGAATAGTCTAAATACAACGCTTTGGGCTCGATTCGAAAACCTCCATCGGCATCGATGACATCCCAGCCTTGACTCCACATCTGATTTCTCAAACGATCAGCTTCAACGAAGTTTTTTTCAGAACGAGCCAAGTGTCGGGCTTGTCCCAGTTTCCAGATCTCATCTGGAACTTTCATTTCTTTTCTACTAACGCCTTCGACATTCCCAATACCTTCACACCTGCAGATGTTGCAGTTATATCCAAGCGCACTCGGCCATCACTGACTTCGGAAATTAACGCCGAGACCTTGAGATCTACTTCCTTTCCGGCTGGAACAATTACTGGCTTCACAAAGCGGGCTGAAAATTCTTTTACTGCGCCAGACCCCCCCGCCCAATCAGTAACGAACTTAGCAACAAGTGCCATCGTTAACATTCCATGGGCAATGACATCGGGTAAGCCAACAGATTTTGCAAATGCTTCATCTTGGTGAATTGGATTCTGATCCCCACTTGCGTTGGCATACGACTTGAGTAACTCGCGGTTAATTAGGAATACTCGCTCAGCCACAACATCTCCCACATGTGTCATGCGCGAACCACCAACGTTGACCATGTTGAAACCACAAGTTCGCTTGCAGAGTGAAGATCCGATCGAACAGTAACAATTTCATTTCCTGCTACTACTTTGTAATTTTCGATTGTAGAAGAGCACTTCAATTGATCTCCGGCAACAATGGGGCGATGAATTGCAAATTTTTGGTCGCCATGGACGAGTCGAGTCCAATCCAGGCCGACATCGGGATTAGAGAGGAGTTCTTGGGATTGCGTCAAGGTGATGCGAATAGAAAAAGTTGGTGGAGCTACGCTGAAATCAGTTTCTCCAACAACGCGAGCAAATTCTTCAATCTGAGATTGTGTAACAGAAACAAACTCGGCACCGGTAAAAGTGCGCCCGACAGAATCGGGATTGAGCATTAGCGAGTTTCGCGGTGAAGTGTTGATAACTTGCAACGAGGACAGAACTTCTTCAGTTCAAGACGGTCTGGATCGTTACGACGGTTCTTCTTTGTTATGTAGTTGCGCTCTTTACAATCCACGCATGCCATGGTGATCTTTGGACGTACGTCCGCACTCTTACTTGCCATGGTCTAACTCCTTCAGTGAATGAGGGGTCAGGCTACCTGACCACCCTGCTTGTCGTGAAATTACGCGTGCTTTTCTAGTAGCGGAGGCCGGATTTGAACCGGCGACACAGCGATTATGAGCCGCTTGCTCTACCAAGCTGAGCTACCCCGCCGAGCCCCCCAACGGAATCGAACCGTTGACCTTTTCCTTACCATGGAAACACTCTACCGACTGAGCTAGGGGGGCGTTTATCAATAAGCGAGAGTAAAGGCTGGACACTACAATTCGAAAATCAAGAAAATTTTCGTGAAGTGCAAGCGTTAAATGTACGGAATTAGCGTGACATTGCCAGTTGTTCTGCGACCAACAATCTCACGATGAGCT
>CAILKF010000105.1 GCA_903834705.1 uncultured Actinomycetes bacterium | reverse complement strand
TTTTAGATGCTGGCGCACTCCACTTAGTTCAATATTCCAAAGGGGTAACACTTATTACTCCTCATTACGCCGAGCTTGCCACTCTTTTATCAGCGCGTAATATCAAAGTAACTTCAACAGCAATAGAAGGTGATCCAAAGAAGTGGGCGTCTATTGCAAGTGAAGAATTAGGTGTTACTGTCCTATTGAAAGGCAACGTCAGTGTTGTCGCTTCGAACGGAAAACAGATTCAACTTCCGGCATCACCAACGTGGTTAGCCACAGCAGGAACAGGTGATGTACTCGCTGGAATTATTGGAGCTTTACTTGCAACACATTGGCGCGAAATTGACGACAACAAAGATTTAATTGCATCTATTGCTGCAACAGGTGCATTCATTCATTCTCGTGCAGGTGAAATTGCTTCTAACGGTGGACCTATCACCGCACTTGATATTGCGCGTGAAGTTCCTAAAGTAATTTCTAAAATACTTTAGTCACAATAAAGTTATTTATTATCAATAATTTCTATCTAGGGTGTTCCCCTCGCTGTTACTAGATAAATACGCTAACCTGAATTATGCCTTTAAGAGTTTTACTCATTAATGACGATGCTTTCGAACTCGTCACTCTTGCCGACTCAATGCGACTGCACGGTGTCAATATTGTTGGAGAGGCGCAGGATTATTCAACTGCTGAAAATATTTTTAAGAAGTTACATCCGGACGTAGTAGTTATAGATGTGCAATTCAATTCTCACGGTGGAGTCCCATTTGCTCGAGGTTTGCGAAAACTTGCTCCCGGGGTTGGAATTGTTTTGATCACAGCGTGTCCAGATTTGCGCTTACTCGGACTTGAAGAAAAAGACATTCCCACCGGAACTCAAATTGTTCTCAAACGCTCGGTCGGAGACTTGGGTGTCATTTGCGATGCAATTCCCGAATCTCTCATTGCTATTAAAGGGAAAAAGATTGTTAACTGGATGAATGATCATGGTTCTGTTCATCCTCATGCATTTACTTCCATTTTGCATCAATTTACTGATATCCAAATTGCGACTTTAAGACTTGTGGCAGTCGGCATGAGCAATGCAGAGATTGGCCGGACGAGATTTGTCAGTGAGAAATCAGTAGAGCAAATTGTTGCGCGGATAGCACAACACCTCGGATTAGTTGCCGACAGAAAGCAAAATCTTAGGGTGCTCATCACGGGAGAATATTTTAAATGGATTGGTGCTCCACGCCACTAGGCATAACCCAAGATTTTAAGCTCCTTCAGGTATCGTCACCGATGTGGAAATCTCCCAAATCCGAAACCGATGGGTAGAAATTCTCGACCTCTTAGAGCGCGAGAACCATGTTGCCTGGTTAGCATTTTTCGATGCTCGCTTGGCAGAAATAGATGGAAATATATTGACCTTAGATTTTTCAGATAGTCGCAAGTTTGCCTCAGCCCATGAATACAGCCAGGTGCGAACTGAACATGTCAAAGCCTTAGAAAAAGCTATAACAGAAATTCTAGGTACTGAATTGCGAGTGGTTGAAAAATAATGAAATTTCATCTCATGAGAACGGCGCTTGCTGCAAGCATTATTGGCGTTCTTATAGCCCATGTAAATCTATCCCCTGCAGTTGGCGCAACAAGCACGCTCTCATTGGCAGTGCAACAGACACCGAGTACAACTGAGCCGACTATTTCTTTATACGGCTCACTTAAACCAAAAAAGTCTGGCATTAAGATTTCAATCCAAGTTGAAATCGATAAAAAATGGCAAAGTACTGCGCTGACTACAAAGACCAATGCAACAGGAACATGGCGGATAGAGGGTTCTGCCAGCGCACTTGACACCGTAGTTCGGTATCGAGCAAAAGCACTTGTCGGTAGTAAGTTCATTTACTCTCAAGCTCGAACAATCACAGTCAAAGAACTTCCCGAAATTAGCATTGCTGATACCGCAACTATCATCGATCAAACAGGTCCTGGTGGCTACATTCACGGACTAGATATCAGTCGATGGCAACACCCCAATGATGCGCCGATAGATTTTGTGAAAGCGTATTCGGCTGGTGTTCGCTTTGTGATGATTAAAGCTTCTGATACTCGCGACATATCTGATGCGCAAGCGCTCAAATACCTTGTCATGGATCACAACGCCGCACAAGCAGCCGGGATATATACAGGCTTTTATCACTACGCAACTTTGCCTGATTCAACTGACCCAGCAGTGATTGTTGCTGATGCAAAAGCACAAGCGCAAAGAGTTTTATGGCGCTTGGCAAGTCTTGGCGGTTACACCGAGCGAGATCTTTCGTATGCGCTTGATCTTGAAAACAAATGTGTCAGGCTGACAAGTGGTGGTGCTTGTGCAAGAAACGCCACTCGGAGTGCAACAACTTTGTGGGCTACAACATGGCTGGCAATGGTTGCTGAGAAAACTAATCGCCTTCCCATTCTCTATTCTTATCCAACATTTTTAGAAGGATCGATGGTGAGAACTGCCGAACTCCTTAAATATCCACTATGGATAGCCCATTACGCAATTAATCCAGCAGATCCTCTAGCCAAGCCTGGGCAGAAAAGTGGAGGATGTTTTGTTCATTCCTGGACAACAGCAACGTGCGAAACGATTTGGACTTTCTGGCAGTACTCATCATGCGGAATTGGAAAGAAATATGGCATACCAAGTACTCGAGTGGATCTCAATGTTTTCAGAGGTCCGCCAAGCTCATTCCTGCAATTAGTGAAGGGTACGTGGGTTCCGGAAGTTTCTGACTTGATGCCCAAACAGGAACCAAGTCAAACTTTCGTCGAATCCATTACTGCAACGACGTCTAATAAGAATGTTATTTTCAGCGTTATGGTCAAGCGTCCTGACGCATCACCAGTGGTAACAGGGACGGTCCGCTATTTCGCAGATAAAGATGCAAATCTCTTACTTACTCCGCAACAATCAGTTGTACGACTTTCAAGTGGCAGTTGGATATTAACGGTCAAGGGAATCCCAGCAGGTACTTGGCCTGGAAGAATTAAATACACCGACATATCTGGAACGCATGCAATTAGTGATGCTCCAGTTGTATTCACTCTTTCGCAAGGCCCGACCGGCACACCTACACCAACTCCTCCAAGCACATCCCCTACCCCTAAGCCTCCTGTTACTCCTAAGCCGGCCGTAGATGGTTGCGCTAATCAGATTAAGAATTAATAACAAAGGCGTAAGGTAGAGTTGACGCACTATGTCGCAGAGTAAGAAATTATCAGCAGGAGTTACACGTACTGATAAGGCGATGTCTGATGGGCGCACTATTCGTTATTACGATACGGACGGCGCTTCCCGAGATGCAGTGGATCAACGCCCTAAAGAAGACCAACCAGCAATTGGCGAATTGCGATTTGATTCATTAGTGAATGAATGGGTAGCCATGGCTCCCCACCGTCAAGCACGTGTTTTCTTGCCACCTAAAGAATTGTGCCCGCTCTGTCCAACAGTGGGTGAATTACTGACAGAAATCCCAGAAGCAACATATAGCGTTGCAGTTTTTGATAATCGCTCTCCATCATTGCGACGGCCGGACAATTCATGGAGCCTGCCACCACTCACTGGGCCACAGACTCCAACCACGCCAGCGGCCGGCGTATGTGAAGTTATTTGCTACACACCAGATCATGGAAAATCTTTTAAGGATCTTTCCCCAGCACAGGTTCGTACAGTCCTTGAGGCATGGCGTGATCGAACTGCAGAAATTTCGCAGTTGGATTTCATCGAAATTGTTTTTCCTTTTGAAAATCGTGGAGAAGAAGTTGGAGTAACTCTTAGTCATCCACATGGTCAAATTTATGCCTACTCTTACCTACCTGCACGGGCTGAAAAGATGCTTGCATCAGCAAAAGCACACAAAAGTGCAACAGGACGCGTCTTATTTGATGACCTACTTGCTCGCGAAATTAAAGATGAAGTTCGTATCGTGGCTCAAAACGCACATTGGGTTGCATTCGTGCCCTATGCCGCTCGCTATCCATTTGAAATTCATGTCGCCCCAAGAAATCCAGTTCCCGACTTAGCCGCACTTGGCGACGAGGCATGCGATGCATTCCCTTCTATCGCACTAGAAGTGCTCAATCGCTTAGAGGGAGTTTTCAATATTCCTATGGCGTACATCGCAAGTTGGCATCAAGCACCAGTAAGACATGACCGAGACATCATGAGACTGCACTGGGAAATAACGAGCGTAAGACGTGCACCTGGAAAGTTAAAGTATTTAGCTGGCTCTGAGTCATCCATGGGGGCCTTCATTATGGATATGCGTCCGGAGCAATCCGCCGACCAGTTGCGAAGCGTTGTACTAGGAAATTAATGAGAATTCTCGTCACTGGTGGCGCCGGATATATCGGCGCAACCGCTGTTGATGTACTCATCTCAGAAGGATTTCACGTCTCAATCCTTGACGACCTCAGCACGGGCCACCGCACTGCAGTGCACCCGACAGCCACTTTCATTGAAGGATCTCTATTAGATCCTGCTTCACTGAGCCAAGCACTTAATGGCTGTGAGGCAGTAATGCATTTCGCAGGCAAATCTCTTGTTGGTGAATCTGTCGAGAAACCCGATCTATATTGGAATATAAATGTAAATGGCACTCGTGCGCTGTTGGACGAAATGCGCAAGCAAGAGATCTCTCAATTAGTTTTTTCATCCTCTGCTGCTACTTATGGCGCACCAGAAGAAATGCCGATCTCTGAGCTTGCGCAAGCAAGTCCTACCAATCCTTACGGTGTAACCAAACTTGCAATCGATGAAATGATTAGCCAACAAACACAGGATTTTGGATTAAGTGCAATTAGTCTTCGCTATTTCAATGTAGCCGGCGCACTAAAGGGATCACGAGGATGGTTGCCAGAAAAGCACAACCCCGAAACACATCTGATTCCCAATCTATTGAAAAGTACAGAATTGAAACCTATACACATGTACGGAACTGATTGGCCGACTCCTGACGGAACTGCAATCCGCGACTATGTCCATGTCACTGACCTTGTACAAGCGCACATACAGGCACTTCGATCTCTCGAAATAGGGAAGCACCGCATTATCAACTTGGGAAGTGGGAGAGGTTATTCCGTGCGTGAGGTTTTAACTGCCACCGCTTCATTCTTGGGTAGGAGCGTGCCCCATATCGAATCACCTCGTCGATCAGGAGATCCTATGACGCTGATTGCAGATATCTCGCAGGCGAAAGAAGTGCTGGCATGGGTTCCGACCCGAGATATTTCTTCTATGGTTGCTGACACAGCCCACTCTTTGGAGATTGTATGAAAATACAAGAATCATTCGCCGAACTATTTGGTGCGACACCAGATGTAGTAGCCACATCACCCTGAGGCCAAATTTCCTCGAGCGCTGGGAATACTTCGTTGATGCCAAAACGGGAGCCATCCTCCACTTTT
>CAILKF010000104.1 GCA_903834705.1 uncultured Actinomycetes bacterium | reverse complement strand
TTGATAAGAACTACATCCAAACCCGCATTTTGCATAATGCTTGCAGCAATTGCGGCTCGATATGCACCTGCACAATGTACCCAATAAATTTTGTCTTTGGAAAGTTCAGTGATTCGATTTGACAGTTCATGAAGTGGCATGTGGCGACTTCCTGCGATATGAGATCCCTGTCGTTCGCTATGGCGACGGACGTCAAGAACAATTACTTCTGGATCTGTAAGTGCTTCTGGTACATCTTTAAATTCGACAACTTTTATATCTAGAGTGTTGCTGAAATTAGTCATCTCACCCACATAGCTTGCTGAAGGTCGATCAATTCCGATTCGGACTAGCTCGCGTTGCGCAACTGAAATGTCGCTAGCCTTGTCTGAAATCAGGACAAGCTCTTTTTCGTATGGAAATAGCCAACCGAGGTAGGTGGCAAAGGATCCTGAAACTCCGAAGTTGACTGTTCCTGAAAGATGGGCCCCCGCCCATGAATCTTTTTCGCGAAGGTCTACAACCCAGTTGTCTCCAGCGATTCTCTTCAGGAGTTCATCCGTGCTTAAGCGGGGCAACTCCGAAAGATCAATTGGACCAGCGCCGGCATGATTTGCTGGACCCATGTGCTTGTAATAGGCAGGAAATGTATCTAAGCCGGCAAGAGTCTCGCTAACGAATTGCTCAACCGTGAGTTGAAGAGCGGGATTCGAGATTTTTTCATCACGAATCGTTGAAGAATCTCCCGATGTTGAAGTTGCGGCGCAGAAGGATCCAAAACCATGTGTTGGGAAAATTGGAATTGAGTCTTCTAGCAAATCAGTGATGCGATGTGCAGATCCATGCTGCAATTGTGCGAGCTTTGTCGCATGATCCTGACCTAGTAGGTCAGGTCGACCGGTAGAACCATGAAGCAATGATCCGCCAGTAAAGATTCCTGTTGGCTTACCTTGCTCATCAACCAAAATATATGAAAGGTGAGTGAAGGTATGGCCAGGAGTGTGTAGAGCCTTAATTCCAAAGTTACCAATTGAGAATTCATCTAAATCATGTGCCGCTAGGCGCTCAAAAGCAACTGGATCATCAGCGTTAGTGATGTACTGTGCCTGATGCTTTCTGGCAAGGACTAAACCACCACTGACATAGTCATTGTGCATATGAGTCTCTACAACGGCACCAAGCTCCAACGAGTGATCTGCAAGCACCTGCTCTACTCGATCAATATCTCTTTGCGGGTCAACTACAAGTGCGGTCTTGCCGTCGTGGGCAATATATCCGCGGTCCCCGATTGTTGGTGTATCGATGTTAATTACCTGAATTGTCATTTTTTGCCCTTCCAGGGAATATTGTAGCATACCCCCAGGGGTATGCTACCCTTTTCTCGATTGTCGTAATGGAAGTCGCTTTAGGGAAACTGCAAAAGTGATTCGCCATTCTGGATTGCCTTTGGCGATCAGCTTCCCGTCTGCAAGTCAATAGAAGAAATGGATAAATAATGTGCAGTAAAACAACATGCCGAAAATGTGGAAAGCCAACCTGGTCAGGTTGTGGCCAACATATTGAAATTGCCCTCAAGGGAGTAGCGAAGCAAGATCGCTGCCAAGGGCATGCAAAT
>CAILKF010000103.1 GCA_903834705.1 uncultured Actinomycetes bacterium | reverse complement strand
TCAAACATACGGCAACTGGGAAGCAATCATTGTCAATAATTTTTCTACTGATAACACCATTGATGTGGTAGCAGAATTTAAAGACCCAAGAATTCAACTTGTCAATTACGCAAACCATGGTGTAATTGCAGCATCAAGAAATGAAGGGATCCGGTTGGCGACGGGGTCGGTTATCGCTTTTCTGGATTCGGACGATCATTGGTTTCCAAATAAATTAGCTAAGTGCGTTGCGCAAATCGATCAAGGTAGCGACGTTGTTTGTCATGGCGAAAACTGGAGTTCTAAGGGACTTCCAGTTCGAGCCGTATATTACGGTCCAGCCAAAAATTCGACGCCAAAAAAACTTCTCTTTCGGGGTAACTGTATTTCAACTTCAGCAACGATTGTGCGAGCGAGCACTCTGAAAGAAGTTGGGGGATTTAGCGTAAATTCTGAGTTTATCACGGCGGAGGATTACGAACTTTGGATCAAACTTGCAAAAGCCACTTTAAGATTTTATTTCATACATGAAATTTTGGGTGAATTTCGACGACATGACCAAAGTGCAAGTAGCGCCGTTCAGCGTCACCTTGATGCCGAACTTTCAGTGATTGGTCACCATTCTTCACAAAATGTGCACAGCATGGGGAACTATCTTCGACTTCGTCATCGTCGCTCCAAGGCTATTTACGCTGCAGGTCGAGCAGAAATGCGAGCACACAATAAATTGACTGCGAGCCGTTACTTTGTCAAGGCACTTAATCAATCCCCGTTCTTGTTGCGAACATACATAGCCTTAATTATGTTGCTCAGGCCAAACTCCGGGATCCCGTCATGAGTAATGAAATTGGTGAGTCGCAAGTTCGCTATTACGCACTTGCTCGCCAAGCTTTGGTTCAAGCGTTACAACTTGCACAGGTTGGCAATGGGGACAATGTTTTGATTCCTGCCCTCATTTGCAAAGATGTCGTTGCTTCTGTCCACACCGTTGGCGCAACTCCAATCTTTTATGAAGTGGATGAAAATCTTGCACCTTTAGATTTTGCAAAATTCCTAAACTTTAAGGCAGCAATTGCTGTGAACTACTTTGGTTTCCCTCAGGATCTCAAAATTTTTGAGCAACAGTGCGAGTTGGTGGGGGCTTTATTAATAGAGGACAACGCCCACGGATACCTCAGCGAAGACTCATCCAACCGACGTCTCGGAACGCGAGCACATTTTGGAATTATAAGTATCAGGAAAACGCTACGAATCGCTGATGGTGCCCAATTATTGGTTAATGACAACAGCATCAAATTACTTCCAACGCAACTTACCTTTACTCAACTTTCCCCGGGACTCAGACCAACACTTCAGCGATTCCTCTTACGAATACAGCAATCCATCCGCTTACCTTTGCTTGATTGGACTCGATCGTTGGTAAGAATTGGAAGAATATTAGTTACTGGGAAAGCACTACCAGTCTCACCATCTAGCGCTGAGTTTGAAGAGATTATTCTTTCTGCGCCTCGTGAGTCATCGATCAAACGAATTAAGCAACTTGATGAACATGCTGAAGTTGAGCGACGACGCGCCCTATATGCAAAGGTTGACTCAGTGTTGACGAAATGTGAAGTATCTCCGATATTCGCATCGCTCCCGCATGGCTGCGTTCCATATGGATACCCTTTTTATGCAAGTGCCCGCAATGCCAAGTCTGCCGAAATGCTCGTCAAGCACCTTGGTGTCGAAGTTATTCATTGGCCAGATCTTCCAGAATCAGTTATTGATCTTGCACCAAATCACTACAAAGAGGTTTGGCTGGTGAATTTTTTGTGATTTCACCCTCCCAACAAAACAATTGGCAGGTCTGGGATGAGGCGGACGACGGATGGGATTTGATCGTCTCGCAATTCTCAGATGGGTCTATTTACCAATCATCAAAATGGGCAAAACATAAGGAATCATCTGGTTGGCAAGCAATCCGACTAATAAAATTTTATCAAAACCACCATGTTGCTGCAGCACAGTGTTTATTTCGCCGAGGCCCACTCGGATCGGTTGTCGTTTGAGTCGCAGGAGGACCGATTGGCGATATTGAATCCGTCTCATCCGATTTCGTCAACATCGTGAAGCAGCAAACTAGCGCACGATTTCTTTACGTTCGAATTGCAGTTATGAGGAAAACCGATGTTGCTTCATCAAATGCACTTACAGGGCAGGGATGGCGTCAGTCTTCTGCGATTATCGGTACAAAATCAAGCTTGGTCCATTCCCTT
>CAILKF010000102.1 GCA_903834705.1 uncultured Actinomycetes bacterium | reverse complement strand
GTGGACTATAGCGGTGTTTTGATGGATTGGTCTCCTGAAAAAGAGAGTCCTTCCCATCTTTCTCTCTTTACCTCTAAAACATTAACGAGCCCACGTATTGAAATCCATGAAGAAGAGAAGCGCATTGGTGAAAATGAGAACTGGAACTTGCTTTATGTAGCAATGACCCGTGCGCGTCAGGGACTTTGGATTAGTGGCAATGCCCAGAAACCCACGAAGAACAACCTGGATGGATTCGATAAAACCTTCTGGTACGGAAAAGCCAGCGCCGCTGAGATACCCATCTATTCACTTGCCCAAGATTTGGCGAATCAGTCGAAAGATGTCCCTGCTCAGCCAACAAATACAGTGGAAAGTATGGTCGACGATTTTGTCTTGGAGTGGAAGCCTGCACAAGAAAGTCAGGCCCAATTGCTGCGCGATATCGAAAGTGGCATCACGGTCGAAGTATTTGCTGGCGAAGAGGAGAAAGTGCCAGAGCCTGATCCTGAGATCTTGGAAGAGGGCGTACACTTTCATAAGTTACTGGAGTTTGTGACAGCCGACTCTTCCAAAGTGCAAGCGCCCCAACTGCCAAGTGAACAAGAGCTGATGCATTGGTTGGGAGTGGATCAAGTACACGCCACCAAAGCATTGGAGCGTACAAAAAATGTATTGGAGTCGCCAGAACTCAAGCCTTATCTTGCATCGGGTCAATGGATCGCCGCGTGGAATGAGTTGGATATTGCTAGCGAAGAAGGTAAGAGCTATCGTATGGATCGCTTAGTCGAGCTCGATGATCACATTGCCATCCTTGATTACAAGCTCACCATTCCCGAAGTGGGAACCGAAAAATATGAAAAATACCGTGAGCAACTCCAGAATTACCAAAAGGAGCTCGCCCGTATTCGCAAAGACAAGCCCAACAAGGCCTACCTGATCTCCGCAGGGGGTAAATTGCATCAAATTGGCTGAACAAAGCCGCCTTGAATTTCCGCTAAATACCCCCATTTAAGTGGGGAATAGCAGAAATACCAAAACTAGAGATAATCAAATTGCAAGAAACATCCTATAAGAGGAATTGTGATGAAAATGCGTAACTTAACCAATGTGTTTGCCAGCGTATGCGCAGCAGTTCTATTGCTAACGAGCAATCTTGCTTTTGCGGAAGCTACTTTGCCGGAGGTTTATCAAGCAGTTCAATCGGGGCAGTTAGCGAAAGCGGATGCCATGATAAAAGAGGTTTTGCAAAACCATCCGAATAGCGCCAAAGCACACTATGTTGCTGCCGAGTTATACGTTAAAGAAGGAAAACTAGAGGTTGCGCACAATCATTTTCTGAAAGCGCAAAATCTCGCACCAGGATTGCCATTTGCACAACCAGAGTCTGTACAAAAGTTGCAGGTGCAATTGGCGGGTGGTGCAGTTGGTCCTGTTGCGAGTCAAGGTTCGATCTTTAGCAACCCACTCTTTTGGGGTTTGATTGCCATCCTGGTGGTAGGCATCATTATTGTGATGAGACGTCGGAAGGCAGATGTGGTCGAAGTCTATAACGCACCTCGCGCTGGTTATCCTGGCACGCCCGATGGCCCCGCTGGCTATCCTCCTGGTTATCCTGGGGCCCCAGCTGCTGATGGTATGGGTAGTGGTTTCATGGGAAGTTTGGCAACTGGCGCGGCTTTAGGTGCAGGCATGGTTGCCGGCCAAGCGATTGCGAGCAGTTTGATGGGCGGTCATGAAGGTGGGCACAGTAGTGCCAACCCAAACCTGACTCAAGTAGGTGGTCCAACATCGTTAGATCCAAACTTTGGTGTGAATGACGCTAGTTC
>CAILKF010000101.1 GCA_903834705.1 uncultured Actinomycetes bacterium | reverse complement strand
GGCGAGAATGTCATTGCCCATAGTCCTTACGGAACTATTACTGCTAAAAAAGTAGCCCTTGCCACCAACGTTTTCAAATCACTCGTTCGTAGCGCACGCAAATATGTGATTCCGGTTTATGACTATCAATTAGTTACAGAGCCTTTAACGCTAGAACAACGCGAGAGTATTGGTTGGGCAAATAGAGAGGGAATCTCAGATGCCGGAAATCAATTCCATTATTACCGCTTAACTAATGACGGCTGCATTCTTTGGGGTGGCTATGAAGCTATTTACAATTTCCGAGGCAAAGTACGCCTAGAATATGAATTCAGCCCAGAAACTTATGCAACACTTGCGTCAAATTTCTTAAAAACTTTTCCACAGCTTAAAGGCATTTCTTTTACGCACGGATGGGGCGGTGCAATCGATACGTGCACGCGCTTTGCACCTTTTTGGGGCACTTCTCATCAAGGACGCGTTGCATACGTCATGGGTTACACCGGCTTAGGTGTTGGTACAACAAGATTTGGCGCGGCGACAATGTTGGATTTACTCGACGGAGTTGAGACTGAGCGCACGCAACTCAAGATGGTGCAGAAAAAACCAATTCCATTTCCGCCAGAACCGTTCCGCTACATATTCATTCGCATAACGCAATGGTCCATTA
The DNA here is from genome assembly GCA_903834705.1 of uncultured Actinomycetes bacterium. Taxonomy (GTDB): domain Bacteria; phylum Actinomycetota; class Actinomycetes; order Nanopelagicales; family Nanopelagicaceae; genus QYPT01. The sequence goes on along the minus strand of CAILKF010000101.1, from coordinate 16,945 downwards.
ACCAAGCAGATAAGCACAGAGGTAAGCGCAACCTATGGCTTCGAACCCTGGATAAGTTGGGCTTGGGCTTCGATTCTTAATCCGCAATAGGTTATCCTCAACGTATGTCCAATATCGGAAACATGTACGGCCCTAATTTCACTTTCTTAGGAGTGCCTGCATGCGATCTCGATATTCCAGCAACATATAAAGACGCCGATGTCATCATTGTTGGTGCACCCATTGATAGCGGAACGTCTCACCGCTCTGGTGCAAAGTTTGGACCTCAAGCAATTAGAGGTGGGGATTATTTACCCCACGATGGTGAGCGCCCACATTTAGCTTTGCGCGTTGATGGGCTAAAAGAACTTAACGTTGTTGATGCAGGAGATTTATTAATGCCAGGGGGAGATTTGGTTGCTTCCCTTGAAGTTTTAGCGCAAGCCACAGAGAAGATTTCGCGCGCAGGCAAGATTCCTTTTATTCTCGGTGGAGATCACTCCATCGCATCAGCTGACGTTGCAGGAATTGCACGACACCGCGGAGCTGGAAAGATTTCAATGATTCACTTCGATGCCCACGCTGATACCGGGGAATCTCAATTTGGCGCACTCGTTGGACATGGAACACCAATGCGTCGCCTTATTGAATCCGGCGCAGTACGAGGGGATCGTTTCTTGCAACTCGGACTTCGTGGTTACTGGCCTGAAGATGCAACTCTTAATTGGATGCGCGATCAAGATATGCGCTCTTATGAAATGACCGAAATTCATCATCGAGGAATGAGCGCTGTATTAGATGAATCATTTGCTCGTTTAACCGATGGATGCGATGGAGTATTTCTCTCCGTAGATATTGATGTTGTTGATCCTGGTATGGCCCCAGGCACTGGAACTCCAGAGCCTGGTGGAATGACAAGCCGTGAACTATTAGAAGCGGTACGTCGTATTTGTTTAGAACTACCAATTGTTGGTTTAGATATTGTTGAAGTGTCTCCTGCCTATGACAGCGCAGATATCACGGCAATATTGGCTAACCGAGTTGTTCTTGAAGCAGTAAGCGCGATTGCAAAACGTAAAAAGGGTGGCACGTATTCACCTGTTCAAAATCTTTTAGATCGTTAATTAAGAACTAATAGATCCAATTGCTTGATCCAAAATGTCTAACGCTTCATGCAATAGATTTTCTGGAATAACAAGTGGTGGAAGTAAGCGGATGACGTTTCCGTAGGTACCGGCAGAAAGAATGAGAACGCCTTTGCCTTGGCAGAATTTGATGATTGCAGCAAGCGCTTGAGGATTTGGTTCTAGCGTCCCTGGCATGACTAATTCGATTGCTTGCATTGCACCACGACCGCGAACTTCACCAATGATGGAGTATTTCTTAGCCATAGCGTGAAGTGCACTTGACATAATTGCGCCGATCTCTGCTGCGCGAGCACAGAGATTTTCTTCTTCAATTGTTGCAATTGCACCCAGTGCTGCAGCGCATGCAATGGGGGAGCCACCGTAAGTTCCACCAAGTCCGCCACCATGGACTGAATCCATAATTTCAGCGCGACCAGTTACACCCGCCAGTGGAAGTCCACCTGCAATTCCCTTAGCTGTTGCAATGAGATCGGGTGTTACGCCTTCATCTTCTGAGGCAAACATCTGTCCCGTACGTGCAAATCCTGTTTGAACTTCATCGGCAATAAAGACAATGCCATTTTCTGTTGCATATTTTGATAAACCAGGAAGAAATCCCTTGGGTGGAACAATGAATCCACCTTCACCCTGGATGGGTTCAATAACTATTGCAGCAATATTCTTTCCGCCAATTTCTTTCTCCATTTTGTGAATGACGAGTTCTAAAGCTTGTTCTGCACATGCATGCGCACCTCCGGGCCAACGAAGTGGATATGCCATCGGCATGCGATAAACCTCAGGAGCAAAGGGACCAAAACCTTCTTTGTATGGCATGTTCTTTGCTGTCATGGACATGGTCAAGTTTGTGCGACCGTGATACCCATGTTCGAAAACAACAACGGCTTGGCGTTTGGTGTAACTACGCGCAATCTTGACCGCATTCTCTAGCGCTTCCGCGCCAGAATTAAGCAATATTGATTTCTTTTTATGTTTTCCTGGAGTTAGGCGGTTAAGAGCTTCGCATACCTCGATGTATCCCAAATATGGAACAACCATGAAGCAGGTATGTGTAAATGCTTCAACTTGTGCTTGTACATTTGCAACAACTCTATCTGCGCTATTTCCCACATTTACAACTGCAATACCTGCGCCCATATCAATAATGGAGTTTCCGTCGACATCGATGATGATTCCGCCACCTGCTCGATCAACAATTACTGGCATTGCCATTCCCAGGGCGGATGAGACTGCTTCTGCGCGCCGAGTGAGAATTGCTTGAGATTTAGGACCAGGGATTGCGGTGACGAGGTTTCGAACCTGCGGGATCTTTGTCATAGTCAGATGCTACTCCTGCCAAAAGTACCCATATGTCGGCGCAACCTGAGAAGATAGGCGTATGCAATTCCTTGGAATTCTCGCCTTCGTCGTCGCGCTCCTGCTTTCGGTCATGATTCACGAGTTTGGCCATTTCCTCACTGCCCGTCGTTTTGGAATGAAAGTCAGTGAGTTTTTCTTAGGGTTTGGCAAAAAATTATGGTCCACACAAAAAGGCGAGACAGAGTTCGGTCTAAAAGCCATCCCCGCGGGTGGATATTGCAGGATAGAAGGAATGGTTCCCTCAGACACCATGCCACTCGGCCAAGAGGGTCGCGCTTTTTATCGGGCAAGCAGTGGAAAGAAACTTATAGTTTTAGGCGCTGGCTCATTCCTACATTTTGTTATCGGCTTCGTTTTATTATTTGCTCTCTTTTTTGGGGTTGGCACTACTCAAGTAACTTCGACAATTGGCCAGATAAGTCCTTGCGTTCCGCCCATTACTGGCGATCAAACATGTAAACCAACTTCCCTTGTGTCACCAGCCAAAGTTGCAGGCTTGTTACCGGGCGACACAATTGTTTCTATTAATGGTAAACGAATCAACAAGTGGATTGACGGAGTAGAAATCATCCGATCCTCTGCCGGAAAAGAAATCATTTTAGGTATTGATCGCAGCACAAAAGTGCAAGGTGTAAATCCTCAAGGTGCTCCCGATTTAGAAATTGCAGTGACTCCACAAGGTCGAGTCTTTGAAGGTAAAACGTATGGCTTTGTTGGCATCATTAATCAAATGGCAACGGTTAGAAGTAATCCCCTCGAAGCTTTCAGTCAGGCAACTACTACTACGGGTAAATTCATTTCAGCGTCAGTTAAATCATTGATTAGTTTGCCATCAAAGGTGCCTGCGCTTTGGTCCCAAACAGTAGGTGGAAAACCACGAGATCCCGAGGGCTTAGTTGGTGTTGTCGGAGTTGCGAGAGTGTCCGGACAGGCGGTTGGAAGCAACAACCTTTCTACCTCCGAGCGCATTGCTACTTTTCTTATGATTATTGCGAGCTTAAATATTTTTGTTGGATTATTTAATTTACTTCCTATTTTGCCTCTAGATGGTGGGCATATGGCAGTTGCAATTGCAGACGAGGTTCGCGCCTTTTTCGCCAGACTTCGTGGACGTGGACGCCCCGCTGCTATAGATGTCAGTGTTCTAACACCAATAACCATGGTGGTATTCATCCTTCTTGCGGGGCTAACAGTTGTCCTACTCTTCGCCGATATTGTTAATCCCGTAAACCTCAATCTTTAAAAGATGAAGTAACTCTGGGATTAGGGCACAATAACCACATGGTTGATTTAGGAATCCCAAAAGCGCCACCACCCACTCTTGCTCCACGTCGCAAAACGCGTCAGATGATGGTGGGCAAAGTTGGTGTTGGTAGTGGTTCTCAAGTCAGCGTTCAATCGATGTGCACAACGCTTACATCTGATGTCAATGCAACTTTGCAACAGATTGCCGAGCTCACCGCTTCAGGATGCGAAATTGTTCGAGTCGCTGTGCCAAGTCAAGATGACGCCGATGCACTCTCTCAAATTGCCAAGAAATCACAAATTCCCGTAATCGCTGATATTCATTTTCAGCCTAAATATATTTTTGCGGCCATTGATGCAGGGTGCGCAGCGGTTCGTGTAAATCCAGGCAACATTAAGCAATTTGATGACAAAGTAAAAGAAGTTGCAAAAGCTGCTGGCGATGCGGGAATTCCTATTCGTATTGGAGTTAACGCAGGCTCTCTTGATCCACGGCTATTGGCAAAATATGGCAAGGCAACCCCAGAGGCCCTTGTTGAGTCTGCTCTCTGGGAATGTTCCTTATTTGAAGAGCACGGTTTTTCTAATATCAAGATTTCAGTCAAGCACCATGACCCAGTCACTATGGTGAGTGCGTATCGATTGCTTGCGCAAAAGTGCGATTATCCATTGCACCTTGGAGTTACTGAAGCAGGTCCAATTTTTCAAGGCACTATCAAATCTGCCACAGCGTTTGGCATTTTATTAGCCGAAGGAATCGGCGACACGATTCGTGTATCACTTTCCGCCCCACCTGTTGAAGAAGTGAAAGTTGGCATCTCTATTCTCGAATCACTCAATCTGCGCCAAAGAAAACTTGAGATTGTCTCTTGTCCTTCTTGCGGACGGGCACAAGTAGATGTCTACACGCTGGCTGAAAAAGTTCAGGCAGGCTTGCAAGGAATGACTGTCCCACTTCGCGTTGCCGTTATGGGATGCGTAGTAAATGGTCCAGGTGAAGCGCGCGAGGCAGATCTCGGAGTGGCATCTGGTAACGGTAAAGGGCAGATTTTTGTTAAGGGCGAAGTAATCAAAACCGTTCCAGAATCACAAATTGTTGAAACGTTGATTGAAGAAGCGATGCGCCTTGCCGATGAGATGGAACGTGCCGGAGTTGCCTCAGGCGAGCCATCTGTTGAGGTCGGTTAGCTCTCCCTTCACGCGCCAGGGCTAAGCCTTCGGGTAGGCTCACATTTATGTTGCGAATGTCCACACTTTTTTTACGCACGTTGCGCGATGATCCAGCCGATGCTGAAGTTGCAAGCCATCGTCTACTCGTGCGCGCCGGATACATTCGTCGAATCGCAGCTGGTGTGTATTCCTGGCTACCACTGGGATACCTCACTTTTAGAAATGTCGAGCGCGTTGTTCGAGAAGAGATGGATGCTGCAGGGTTTCAAGAAGTCCATTTTCCGGCACTTCTTCCTCGCGAACCTTATGAGCAAACACAACGCTGGAGTGAATATGGGCCAGATCTTTTTCGTTTGAAAGATCGCAAAGGTGCAGATTACCTTTTAGGTCCAACACACGAGGAAATGTTTACTCTTATGGTTAAAGGCGAGTACTCCTCGTATAAGGATTTACCTCTATCTATTTATCAGATTCAAACAAAATACAGAGACGAACCTCGTCCACGAAGTGGAATCATCCGAGGTCGCGAGTTTGTTATGAAAGATTCGTACTCATTTGATTTAACGGATGAGGGCCTTATTGATTCATATAATAAACATCGCGCTGCCTACGTGAAAACTTTTGATCGCTTAGGTCTTAAATACAACATTGTTAGCGCAGTATCAGGTGCAATGGGTGGTTCTGGCTCCGAAGAATTCTTAGCGCCTTGTGAAACCGGAGAAGATACTTACGTACTCTGTGAAAAGTGCGGATATGCGGCGAACGTTGAGGCGATGAAGACAGTAGTTGTGCCGGTGGATTCAAAAGACATTGGCGCACTTGAAGAAATCGATACTCCTAATACCCCAACAATTGATTCGCTAGTTGAAGTTCTCAACGCTAAATTTGGTGGCGGATTTACTGGCGCAGACACTTTGAAGAATGTTTTGCTCATTGCCGATGGCAAGACAATCTGTGTCTTAGTTCCAGGCGATCGCGAAGTAGACCTTAAACGCCTGCAAGCAAATCTTCCAGGTGTCCAAGAGTTACGCTTATTTGAAGATGAAGATTTTGCGAAAAATCCTCATCTTGTAAAAGGTTATGTAGGGCCACAAGGTGCTTCCAAACATTCACTCCCACTCTATGCCGATCCACGTATTGCTCCCGGTTCAAGTTGGGTAACAGGTGCTAACAAGAAAAACGCTCATGCTCGCAACGTGGTGAACGGTCGCGACTTTAAAGTTGAGTCGTATATTGATTGCGCAGAAGTTCGAGCAGGTGACACATGTCCAAAGTGTGCGAACCCAGTCATTATTGATCGGGCAATTGAAATTGGTCATATTTTCCAACTGGGTCGCAAATACGCCCAAGCACTTGACCTCACCGTTCTTGATAGCGATGGAAAGAGCCAAGTGGTAACTATGGGCTCATATGGAATTGGAGTTTCGCGTGCCGTTGCTGCCATTGCTGAGCAATCACATGACGAGATTGGATTGTGTTGGCCACAGGAGATTGCACCAGCGCAGGTACACATTGTCGCAACAGGTAAAGATGACACACCATTTGATGTGGCAGAGAAACTAGCGTTGCAATGTGAGTCTTCAGGATTGCGCGTGATGCTCGATGATCGTCGTGATGCAAGCCCAGGCGTCAAATTTAAAGATGCCGAACTAATTGGTAACCCCATAATTGTTATTGTCGGCAAAGCTCTTGCTGATGGAAAAGTTGAGGTTCGCGTTCGCAAGACAGGGGAACGCTCCGAAGTTCTTCTCGCTGACGCAGTTGGCGCAGTATCTAAGCTCCTCGTTTAGATTTTCTGATGCAATTCTTCGGAGATATTGCTTTCACCACACTAGCTTTAATGGTTTTCGCAGCACTTTGTGCAGGTTTTATTGATGCAATCGCAGGTGGCGGTGGCTTGATTCAATTACCAGCCATGCTTATTGGTTTGCCTAATTCGCCTACAGTGCAAGTGCTCGGAACAAATAAACTTTCATCTATTTTCGGAACTTCGGTAGCGGCCCATTTATATCGGCGAAATATCAAACCTGATTTTAGAATCACTGTTGCTATGGCTTTCCCGGCATTCTTAGGGTCAATGTTGGGTGCTCAACTTGCTTCGCACATTCCGACTCAAGCACTGCGTCCTCTTGTTTTCATCCTCTTAGTGGGTGTTGCAATTTTTACTTGGTTCAAACCAGATCTTGGCGCAATTGAATCCCTCAGACATAGCGCGAGAAAAAGTCGCATCATTGCCAGCGTTGCCGGAGCTGGGCTCGGTTTCTACGATGGAATCTTTGGTCCTGGTACCGGAACTTTTTTCATTTTAGCTTTAGTGGCTTTGGTTGGTTTTGATTTCCTCACTGCGTCATCAATTGCCAAAGTGACAAATGTGGCGACGAATGTCGGAGCAATTTTGATTTTTGGACTCCACGGGGTGGTTTTGTGGAAGGTTGGGTTTGTGATGGGGGCTGCAAATATTCTTGGCGCAATCATGGGCGCTAAAACTGCCATTGCAGGAGGCGCGACTTTAGTGCGCAAAGTCTTTCTCTTTGTCACCATCGTACTTATCTTCAAAGTTGGAATAGATACGATTTCCCACTGGTAGCCATGTTTGGATTGAGATAAATCTGGGTTATGATTTGCCCTACAACTTCATAGAAAGATTACACAATGTCACTTGTAGCAAGTATTGAACAGGCTCTAACCCCAGTGGTGATTGATGCCGGATTCTTCTTAGAAGAAGTCACTCTCACAACTGCTGGAAATCGTCGACTAGTAATCTGCATCGTTGACGGAGAGAAAAGCCTCAACATGGATGAAGTGACACTTATTTCGCGCGAAATTTCAAACCTTCTTGAAGAGGCACCTTTCATGGGCGAAACTCCTTTCACTCTTGAAGTGACATCTCCGGGCGTGGATCGCCCATTAACTTTGCCGCGTCATTGGCGAAAGAACGTCACTCGCTTAGTTCGTATTACCCAAACAAATGGGGAAGTAGTAACCGGCCGAATTACTTCTAGCGATGAGAATGCTGTCACCCTTGCCATAGAGGGAAAAGTTTCAAAGGAAGTAGTTGTCGTTTTTGCTGATGTAAAGAAAGCAATTGTTGAGATTGAATTCAATCGCAAAGGCGATGACGCCTAATGCATGTAGATATGAAGCTATTGACTTCTCTTACGATTGAAAGAGAGATTCCGCTCGATCGATTAATCATTGCTATTGAATCTGCTGTTCTTACTGCCTACTCACAAACTGAAGGTGCAAAGCGACATGCAAATGCACACCTCGACCGCGAATCTGGTGAAATCAAGATTGTCGTGCCCATTTTCGGAGAAGACGGAGAAAAATCCGGGGAAGAAATAGATGAACCCGAAGGCTTTACTCGCATTGCAACATCAACTGCCCGTCAGATCATTAAGCAAAAAATGCGTGAAACAAATGACGCCGAGATTGTTACTGAATTCACCGCTTCTGTAGGAGATGTCGTGTCTGGTGTTGTTCAACAAGGTCGCGATCCCCGGATGATTTATGTCAATTTAGGTCGTGTAGAAGGAAAAGTTCCGCATCAAGAACAAGTACCAGGAGAAGTATTTGCTCATGGCGAGAGAATTAAATGTTTTGTCATCGATGTGAAACAAGGCATGAAAGGCCCGGAAGTCACACTTTCCCGAAGCCATCCGGCACTTGTTAAACAATTATTTGCACTAGAAGTACCTGAAATTACCGAGCGCATTGTTGAAATTATGGCTGTTGCTCGCGAAGCTGGACATCGCACAAAAATTGCAGTCAGAACTCACCGTGCGGGTGTTTCCCCTAAAGGCTCACTCATTGGCCCAATGGGCGCACGTGCGCGTGCAGTTATGGATGAACTTCACGGGGAGAAGATTGACATTGTTGATTGGTCTGAAGATCCTGCGATATTTGTGGGGCATGCACTTGCACCAGCACGAGTTGAAAAAGTTGAAATTGTTGATTTAGCCACGCGCTCTGCCAAAGTTACAGTTCCAGATTTTCAACTCTCGTTAGCAATCGGTAAAGATGGCCAAAATGCCAGACTTGCTGCACGCCTTACTGGCTGGCGCATCGATATACATTCAGATGCTTTACCTACCTCGCCCGCGCCAGAATAAGCGCGTTTTTAGCATTTCAGGCGCTCTGCAGGTAAGGTTGGACTCGTTGAATTTGAGCGATCGGCAGTTATGAACCCCGTACGGAGTTGCATTAGCTGTAGAAAACGCGAAAATCCATCGGTGCTACTTCGAGTGGTTTGTCGTGAAGGAACTATTTTTCCTGATCCAAACCATCGCGCCCCAGGTCGGGGAGCATGGGTACATCCTCAATGTGCAACAGAGGCAATTGAACGTAGGGCATTTAGTCGGGCATTTGGACTAACTACTCAGACGGAAAATCGCGAATTGATTGAATACATTGAGAGTTTGAACCTAAAGAAATAGTTCCACACCAACTACGAAATGGATGCGAAAGATATGAAACTCAAATGAGCTTGTACAGATCATGAGGTTAGACAACTAAGGCTCGCATCTAAGCCCAATCATAAGATTGGAAAGCGCGGGCCAAGACAGGAGAACTGTGTCAAAGGTCCGCGTACATGAGTTAGCAAAACAACTCGGTATGGAGAGCAAGGTCGTACTTGCAAAACTCCAAGAAATGGGCGAATTCGTCCGATCAGCATCATCAACAGTAGAAGCACCCGTTGTGGCAAAACTCATTGCCCAATATCCCGATGCGAAACCTGTTGAAGAGAAGAAACCAGTAAAGAAAGCGGCTGCCAAGAAATCTGCGGCAAAGCCAGCGAAAGAAACACTTACCCCTGAAGCAGCCGTTGAACTATTGGCTGAAATTTCACCAGAATTAGCACAACAAGCAACTGCGCAAAAAGCTGCAGCAGATGCACGTCCGGTTACACCGCCACCTACTGCGCCATCTGCGCCATTAGATTCCAATGCACCACGGCCAACAACTCCTGCACCGCGTCCTGGAAATAATCCGTTCGGTGCACCGCGCCCTCCTGCACCACGTGCAGGTAACAATCCATTTTCAGTATCTGGAACTCCACGTCCACCGCAACGTCCTGCAGGTGCGCCAGGTTCTGGAACAGGTGGACCGCGTCCAGGAATGTCGGGACCGCGTCCAGGTTCAGTTCGTCCAGGTTTTGCAGCACGCCCGCCATCATCTCGTCCACCGCAAAGTGGAACAGGTGGACCAGGTGGAAATTATCCACCGCGTTCAGGTGGTCCAGGAACTTCACCATCGTCTAGTCCATATCGCACACCGACAACAGGTGCGCCAGGTGCAACAGGTGCACCGGGTGCTGGTCGTCCGGGTGCTGGTCGTCCACAACGCGGAAGCACTGGCGGTGCATTTGGAAAGAATGCAAGCAAGAGCAGTAAGAGAAAACCAAAGAGCAGAAAAGCTTTGCGTGATGAGTTCGACAATATGCAAGCTCCGCAATTGGGTGGAGCAGTTGTGCCGCACGGTGATGGAAAAACTGCAGTTCGTATGCGTCGTGGCGCATCGCTTGCAGATTTTGCCGAAAAAATTAACGCCGATCCAGCTGCACTTGTCGCAGCTCTATTTCACTTAGGTGAAATGGTTACCGCTACACAATCAGTTGACGAAGATACATTCGCCCTCCTTGGCGCCGAATTGGGTTATCTCATCCAGATCGTTAGCCCAGAAGATGAAGATCGCGAATTGCTTCAAACTTTCGACATTAATCTAGATGAAGAACTCGCTTCTCTTGATCCATCGATGCTTGTTACCCGCCCACCTGTTGTCACCGTTATGGGTCACGTAGATCACGGTAAGACACGTATGCTCGATGCGATTCGCCAAACTGAAGTTGTTAAATCAGAAGCCGGCGGAATCACGCAGCACATCGGCGCCTACCAGATCCATCACACTCACGATGGCGTAGATCGCGCAATCACATTCATTGATACTCCGGGTCACGAAGCATTTACAGCTATGCGTGCTCGCGGTGCCAAGGTAACTGACATTGCAGTACTTGTCGTTGCAGCCGATGATGGCGTTATGCCACAAACAATTGAAGCACTCAACCATGCTCAGGCAGCTGATGTTCCAATTGTTGTTGCTGTCAACAAGATAGATAAAGAAGGCGCGAACCCTGACAAGGTGCGTCAACAACTTACTGAGTACAACTTAATTGCCGAAGAGTACGGTGGAGACATAATTTTCGTAAATGTTTCCGCAAAATCTGGCGAAGGAATCAGTTCGTTAATTGACTCGATCTTGCTTACCGCAGATGCAGCAATTGATTTGCAAGCAGTAGCCGATGACGAAGCGCGAGGCGTTGCTATTGAAGCGCATCTCGATCGCGGTCGAGGCCCTGTTGCGACAGTGCTGGTTCAACGCGGAACACTCAAGGTTGGCGATGCAATTGTTGCTGGTGGTTCATTTGGTCGCGTTCGCGCAATGCTGGATGAACATGGCGCTACTGTTGAAACTGCCGGACCATCTCGACCAGTCCAAGTTCTTGGATTTACTTCTGTTCCAAGCGCTGGAGATACATTCTTGGTTGCAAGTGATGACAGAACTGCCCGTCAGATTGCTGAAAAGCGCCAAGCAGCAGAGCGCAACGCTCAACTGGCAAAGGCGCGTAAGAAAGTTTCACTTGAAGACTTCATGGAGCAATCCAAGATTACAACTCTTAACCTCATTCTTAAAGGTGACGTTAGCGGTTCTGTTGAAGCCCTCGAAGATGCACTGTTGCAACTCGATGTCGGCGCTGAAGTAGACCTTCGCGTTATTCACCGTGGCGTTGGTGCAATCACAAAGAGCGATATCACTTTGGCATCAGCTTCTACTGCAGTAGTTATCGGCTTTAACGTTAAGCCAGAACCACAGACTGCAATTTTTGCCGATCAAGAAGGCGTCGAAGTTCGCTTCTACTCTGTTATTTACCAAGCAATTGAAGAGATCGAACTTTCACTTAAGGGACTTCTTAAGCCAGAGTTTGAAGAAGCAATTCTTGGAAATGCTGAGATTCGAGAAATATTCAAGTCCAGTAAGTTCGGAATCATCGCGGGCTCTATCGTTCTTGACGGAATCATTCGACGAAATGCAAAGGCTCGATTACTTCGAGGCGGAGAGATCGTTGTCGATAACGTCACCGTTGAATCCCTCAAGCGTTTCAAAGATGACGCAACTGAAGTCCGTGAAGGATTTGAGTGCGGTATTGGAATTGGGTCATTTAAGGATGTTCAAATCGGTGACACGGTCCAGGTCTTTGAGATGCGCGAGAAGAAGCGCGCGTAACTATGGGTCAATCTCATCGTTCACAGAAGGTTGCAGATCGAATTAAGGTCGTTGTGGCCGGACTCCTCGAGGGGAAAATCAAAGATCCTCGATTGGGTTTCGTCACAATTACTGACACTCGCGTCACTGGCGACTTGCAGCATGCTTCTGTTTTTTACACAGTATTAGGCGATGAAGCCCAACGCGAATCAACTGCTCAAGCACTTAATAGCGCTAAAGGCGTTATTCGTTCTGCAGTTGGTAGGGATTTAGGAACAAGAATTACGCCTTCGATTGAGTTCTTTCCAGATGGTCTTCCAGAAAGCGCACTGGCATTGGAATCTCTCTTGGAGACAGTGCATCAAAGAGATGCCGAAGTAATTGCACTTCGCGCTAATGCAACGTACGCCGGAGATGCTGATCCGTATAAAGCTCCACGAGAAATAGTTGATGAGCAACCCGATAACTGACGGTTTTCTCGTTGTCGATAAAGATGGCGGTATGACTAGCCACGATGTTGTAGCTATTGCCAGACGTGCCCTCGGAACTCGCAAAGTTGGACATGCAGGAACGCTTGATCCCATGGCAACTGGTGTTCTTGTACTTGGATTTGGAAATGGAACTCGTTTACTGCAATACATCACTGAGGGAGACAAGTCTTACTCTGCCACGGTAGTTCTTGGTTCAAGCACAGTGACCGATGATGCAGAAGGTGAAGTTCTTTCGAGTGCAACTCCAGAACAGATCGCAAATGTTAGCGATGAAAGCATTAAAGCAGAATTATTGAAGATGCTTGGCACAATTTCGCAACGTCCGAGTTCAGTTTCAGCGGTGAAAGTTGACGGGGAAAGGGCACATGCTCGCGTGCGTGCAGGAGAGAAATTTGAACTTCCAGCACGTGAGGTTGTTATCTCTGCGTTAGACATCCTTGAAATCAGACGTGATGAGAGTCGAATCTACATCGACATAGACGTAACGTGCTCTGCCGGAACATTTATTCGAGCCATAGCAAGAGATTGTGGTCAAAGGCTTGGTGTCGGTGGCCACTTGAGCGCACTTCGTCGCACGAGAGTGGCCTCATTTACGTTGGATATGGCGGTGACTCTTGGCAATCTTAAGGCTGGCGAATTCACAGCCTTAAACATCGCAAGTGTTGCAGAGAAAATATTTCCTTTCCGCAATGTGGCTGAGGATGAAGCGCTCGAACTCTCTTTTGGACGCACGCTTTCTGAGAACTCGAAGAACGACATTACGGCTGCAATTTCTCATGGCCAACTCTTGGCGCTATTGAAAAACGAAGATGGTCGTGCTCGTCCAATCGCTGTTTTCGCAGCAAAGAATTAAAGGTGTCACAATATGCCAATGAATAGAATGCAATGGCGCGGAGAGCAGATCGTTGGTGCCACTGTTGCAATTGGCATTTTCGACGGAGTGCATCGGGGACATCAAGAGATTCTTAAGCGCGCTAAAGAAGTTAGCAATGGCAAGGGAGTAATCGCGCTGACCTTTGATCCGCACCCAATGCAATTCTTTGCTCCGGATAAAGCCCCAACTATGTTGGTATCCGTTGAGCGACGTGTTGAACTTCTCAAAGAACATGGAGCAGACGCAGTAATAGTCTGCGAATTTGATAGTGAATTTGCAAAGAAATCACCTGAGGAATTTGTCTCAGATGTTCTTGTTAAATACTTGAAAATATCAGGCGTAGTAGTAGGAGAGAACTTTTCATACGGTCACAAGGCATCGGGAAAAGTCGCTGACTTAATTACCTCTGGTAAAGCTCATGGTTTTATTGCTGAAGAAGTATCACTTGCCGAAGTTGAAGGAGCAGTTGTTTCATCAACTCGCATTCGTAAAGCAATCGCAGTCGGTGATGTCGAATTAGCAAAGAATCTACTTTCGCGCCCACATCGTTTACAGGGAATCGTTGTTCACGGGGAAAAGCGTGGAAGAGAAATTGGTTATCCAACGGCAAACTTAGGATATTCAACTGCATCTAACACTGTTCCGGCAGACGGCATCTATGCAGGATGGTTGGAAGTTGGCCAGAACCGTTGGCCGTCTGCAATTTCAATTGGAACTAATCCAACTTTTGCGGGGGAGAGATCGCGACAAGTTGAGGCATATGCGTTAGATCAAACGGGTTTAGATTTATACGACCAATCTGCATCTATTGATTTTGGTTGGAGATTGAGAGATACCCTCAAATTTGATGGGCTCGAACCCTTATTGGAACAGATGAAAAAGGACTGTGATCAAGCGCGAAAATTGACCCAATAACGTTCGATTTCTCTTCGTCCCGCATGCGCTGGTAACCTACGGTGTCCAATCGAGACAGCGAGTTTCCGTGAGGCAAACCGGAAACCCTCGTAAACAGTAGAAGGAGCACAAAAGAATGGCACTAACACCAGAAGCTAAAAAGGAAATTATTGCTAAGTACGGTTCTTCACCTACTGATACGGGAAGTCCTGAAGCTCAGGTCGCTTTGCTCTCCAAGCGCATTGAAGAAATCACAGAACATTTGAAAACCAATAAGCATGATCACCACAATCGTCGTGGCTTGCTACTTTTGGTAGGACAGCGTCGACGTATTCTTCAATACCTCGCAAAGACAAACATCGAACGTTACAGAGCGATCATCGAAAAACTCGGTATTCGCCGTTAATTAGAACGATCAACCGGGAGCGATGGTCCTCGGTAGTGGTTTACGGAAACTGCGTCACAATGCAGAATCCCGTGGGCTTCGATCGAAGATTCATTAGGTCTCTCGAGTTGATCGAGAACAGGAGCGACCCATGGAGGGTCAAGAAATTTCGTCTGCCGTTGCAATCATTGATAACGGAAAATTCGGAAAAAGAGAAATACGTTTTGAAACAGGACGCCTAGCGCGTCAAGCAGGAGGAAGCACCGCCGTCTATTTAGATGACGAAACAATGCTTCTTTCAGCAACAACAGTTTCTAAGCAACCAAAAGATCAATTCGACTTCTTTCCACTTACTGTGGATGTCGAAGAGCGCATGTATGCAATTGGAAAGATTCCAGGATCGTTCTTCCGTCGTGAGGGTCGTCCAACAGAAGATGCAATTCTTACATGTCGTTTAATTGATCGCCCTTTGCGTCCATCCTTTGTTAAGGGACTTCGCAATGAGGTTCAAGTTGTTGTCACTGTCATGGCACTCAACCCAGATCACATGTATGACGTCGTTGCAATCAACGCAGCGTCTATGTCAACACAACTTGCAGGTTTGCCATTTTCTGGCCCAATCGGTGGCGTTCGCGTTGCACTGATTTCTGGTCAATGGGTTGCATTCCCTAACCATTCACAGTTAGAAGAAGCTGTATTCGACATGGTCGTTGCAGGTCGCGTCAGTGGTGACGATGTTGCAATCATGATGGTTGAAGCAGAAGCTACTTCACGCACTATCGAACTTATCAAGGGTGGCGCACCAACTCCTACAGAAGAAGTTGTTGCACAAGGTCTTGATGCTTCAAAGCCATTTATCCGTGCTTTGTGCGAAGCACAAGCAAAGGTAGCCAAGAGCGCTGCTAAGCCAACTGGCGAATTCCCAATCTTCTTGGATTACCAAGATGATGTTTTCACTGCAGTTTCTGATGCAGTGAGCAAGGACCTTGCAAAGGCTCTAACAATTGCTGGCAAGCAAGAGCGTGAAACCGAAACAGATCGCCTCAGCGCATCGGTGAAAGAATCACTTGCTCCAAAATTTGAAGGCCGCGAGAAGGAAATTCCTGCAGCGCTTCGTTCACTTACTAAGAAATTGGTTCGTCAACGTGTATTACGCGACAAGATTCGTATCGATGGTCGCGGACTTCGCGATATTCGCCCACTTTCTGCAGAGGTAGAAGTTGTGCCTCGCGTGCATGGTTCAGCAATTTTCGAACGTGGAGAAACTCAGATTTTGGGTATCACTACCTTGAACATGCTCAAGATGGAGCAACAGCTAGATACGCTCAATCCTGAAAACCATAAGCGTTACATGCACAATTACAATTTCCCACCGTATTCAACTGGTGAAACTGGTCGCGTAGGAACTCCTAAGCGTCGCGAAATTGGACATGGAGCACTTGCAGAACGTGCGCTTATTCCAGTACTTCCAACTCGCGAAGAATTTCCTTACGCAATTCGCCAAGTATCTGAGGCACTTGGATCCAATGGATCAACATCTATGGGATCAGTGTGCGCTTCAACACTTGCACTCTTCAATGCTGGCGTTCCACTGCGTGCTCCAGTTGCAGGAATTGCAATGGGCTTAATCTCTGACGATGTCGATGGCAAAGTTGAATATGTTGCCTTAACCGATATTTTGGGAGCAGAAGATGCTTTCGGAGATATGGACTTCAAGGTTGCAGGAACACGTGAATTCGTGACTGCGCTTCAATTGGATACTAAGTTGGATGGAATCCCTGCATCAGTTCTTGCTGGCGCACTTCACCAAGCAAAGGAAGCTCGTTTAGCAATTCTGGATGTCATGGCAGAAGCCATTGATTCTCCAGATGAGATGAGCCCATTTGCACCTCGTATTATTTCGATCAAGATCCCTGTGGATCAGATCGGTGCAGTTATCGGACCTAAGGGAAAGATCATCAACCAGATTCAAGATGAAACTGGCGCTGAGATTTCCATTGAGGACGATGGAACGATTTACATCGGCGCAACAGATGGGCCAAAGGCAGAAGCTGCCCGTGCTCAAATCAACGCCATTGCAAATCCACAAATGCCAGAAGTTGGAGAGCGTTACTTAGGTACCGTTGTAAAACTTGCAGCATTT
>CAILKF010000100.1 GCA_903834705.1 uncultured Actinomycetes bacterium | reverse complement strand
CCCATTTGAGCGTGGATCGGCCCCCGTGAAGGGCTCAGATGGGGGAAATCCTTCTCGGAAACCTCACATGGGGCGCAATCGGCCCCATCTGCGCGCGGAGGGATCCATAACTCCCACAAGTGGCAATTGAGAAAATCCGAAAAGGTATCAATGACCTCGAAAAAGTAGCGAAAAATAATAGTTTTCTAACACGAAAAATAAAATCGCAAATCAGTACAGAGAAGTCATCGACGCTAAGCGCTCTAAAATAATGACTTTAGAGAATGAAAAGATTAACGAGTTGGATTGTTTACAGTTTCAACTGTCGTACGGCCAATGGATTGCCCGTCAAGATTGACAGTCGTTGCGCTTGGATCAAGATAAAAAGTGACATCTGCATTCGTTGCCGACAAATCAGATCCGTCATAAATTGAGGTTCCCGAAAGATTGAGCGAAACCGCACCAGCCATAGGGCTTGAAACCACTGTGCCATCCCCCGTTAAGTAGGTCAGCGCAAGGGCTGATGCGTCACTGGTGCCAACGGGTGCATCAACGTTTGGTAACGAAATCTGCATCACGTGAGCGTCCGCCGTCGGCCCAATAGGTAACTCGGCACCGACAGTACTAATCAAGCGAATTCGCAACTTCTTGCCACGGCAACTAGTTAAATCTAAATTCGAAACGGTAACTCCGCGCACTCTAAAATATCCGGCCGATGCATCCGCATCAGTTGGAGCCGAGTGCCACTCTTCGCCAATAGCTGCAAAGACAGTTGGGTCGCACGCAATTGCTTGTTGTGAACCTTGGCCAAATTCTAAAGCGCCGTTACCAACTGTCACACTTGCCGCAAATGTTGAAACGAGAAACGGCACTACGCCAGCAAGGGCCGCACCGATAATAATTTTGTTTTTATGCCGACTCTTGCCACCGCCGAAGCCCGAGCTCACGCGCCCGCTCAATGGAGATTGCAAACCTTGTTGCATCAGGACTCCATTTCACAGGACAGCAAAAAACCCATTGCGGGACGCTTGAAATTTTACCTTCGGGCCCTGAATAAACCCGTGATTGACGGCGCCAATAGCGACGCGATTCTTAAGAGTTAGCGCTTCAAAACAAGGCTATTTTTGATCAAATTCATGCCTAAACCAAGGCCTCTGAAATACACAATCCTGAAATTGGACGGCGATCCTTGGTTACAGAACGCTGATTCCAAAGTTGGCTCAGTCATAGCGACAAAGCTCAACCTGGCGTAGAGACTTCCGATAGCGCTTCGAGTCGCTACCGCTTTCATGCCTCCATAACTATTCATGATTGCTAATACTTGCTCGGTCGTTCCAGAAATCAAAAGTTGCGAGGTCATATCCCCGCTCACCAATTGCTCGCTATTAAAAAATGATTGCGGGGAATTCTTGGCATATATATCGAAATACAAATTGCTTCCCTCAATGCACGCTAATAAATAGCGTGGCCCGCCCAGATTTATTGCTGGCAAGTTTCGAGACGTTGCACGAGGATCAACTGGCAACACGTTAGGAATATTCACTCGCATTCGCTGATCGGCAAGTGGGCCAACTGGTGTTGGTGAAGGAGAAGGTGATTCATCAACGAAAACTGTTGTTGTCTCCGTTCCCGCATCCGATGGTGCACGCGTTGCATCAGGACTTGGCATCGCACTCGGCGATGGTGATGCCACAGTCGTATCGGTAGGAATCGGAACTTCCGATGGCGTATCCGTTGGAGTATCTGCCGGAATTGGTTCACCGCTAACTTCAGGTGCTGGCATCTCAGTACCTGATGGCGCAGAATTTTCATCAGCAATAACGGGCGCAACAACGGACAAAATTACGCCCACTACAGCGAGTGCGAAGAATCTTTTAGCTAAAACTTTGGGTTGATGCGAAGCCATATAGAGGGGAATGCGTTCAAATACGTCTAATCGTGGTCGGTTAGCCCATCTACCAAATTCCACAGTGCAATCATAACCGTGGTATCTCCCGAACACGCTGTTTGAGTGGCGTTAGGGCATCCACGTAAACTCAGCCCTCTTTACCTTTACCTACTTTGGGAGAAACTTGGCGACCGAATTTCGGACACGTGTTCTCGTGGCGGAAGATGAGGAATTTACTCTCAATCTTCTTCGCGAGATTCTCACCGATGCCAATTTCGAGGTAGTAGCTGTTCGCTCAGTTGCCGACGCCATTGTGGCGATAGAAAGTTTCGACCCCCACGCAGTTATCACTGATCTCAATTTTGGAATCAACGCACCCAGTGGTGCAGACCTGCTCATTTTCCTCCACGAAGAGCGTCCATGGATTGGCAAAGTCATATTGACTTCCCATGCCTCCCCTAATTTGGCGCTACCTCGCGGGACAGAATTGCCACCGAACGTTATTTACTTAGTGAAATCAGAGCTGCAATCCATTGCATCCCTCGGCACTGCCATTAATGATTCCATTGCAAAAATTAATGAGACAGTCGTTAAACCAGTTCTTGATAACTCAAGAATTGTTGTCAGCGACACACAAGGTGAAATCTTGCGTCTCATGGCAGAGGGCTTCACCAATCAAGCAATTGCCACGCGCCGCGGTACATCTCTGCGCGCCACTGAAGCCCTTGTACAACGCACCTTTGCAAGCCTTGGCCTCAAGCCCGATGATGAATTCAATCCACGCATTCTCGCCGTACGCATGTGGCAAGAAGACAAAGTGGTGATCAAATGAAACGTTTCTTTGACAACTTTGTCACCGTATCTACAGGTCGTTGGGCCGTTTCCCTTCCCTCGGTTGCCCTCTACCTGCCCTTCAGTTTCCTCTTTTCTCTAGAACGCGAAAACGCGCTTGACACTGGCTCATTTGGTACTCAACTCATGGTTGTTACCGGCGGAGAGCTTGCAAGCATTCTCTTTCTATTCATTGCGCAAGTAACTCTGCTCGCCTCTCGCAAAGAACGTCGCCAAAATTTGGCCCTCTGCATTACGGTCTGGTTTAGCACCGGACTGGTTGCAGGTTTGGTCTCTGAGTACTACGGCCACAACACCCTAGGCGTCGAATCGCACATACTGATGCGCGTTGCAAACTCACTTCTATTTTCAGGTTTTGCACTCGGCTTGATTGCTTACTGGTTTGGAACTTTGCGCAAAATCCGTACCGAAAGAAATGTTTTGCGCTCTCTAGAAGACCTCCTCACTGTCGATACTTCTCAACTCAATGAGGCGCAGATTCAAGCGAAGAAACTAGCCATCATCAACCTCCACAGCACACTGCTTCCCAAGGTTGTACAACTTCAAAAACTTACTACTGGTCTTCAAAAATATGGCACATCCGAATCCCTGGCTGTTGCCCTAGCCGAATTAGAATCATTGGCTGAAGATTTGAAAGTTAAATTGGATTCAAAATTGCGCGTATTAGAGGTCTCGCCTTCCCTTCTAGACCTCAAGAGCCAAGATAGATTAACGCCCGTGAAACTGATCTCTGGCTTATTCCCACGAGTGCTTTCAGTGCGCACCTCTTTGATCATCCTCGTCTTTGGCGCTCTAATCGGTCAGGGAACAAGAAACGGAGTAAACGGCGCGATTGTTGGTGTACTTTCCTCAATCATCGTCGTCGCACTTCTTCAGCTATTCCGCGTCATTGGTACTCGCGCGAATGCACTTGAGTCGGCATGGTTTAACCCTCTGGCATATGTTGCAATTTATGCTTTCCAGTATCTCTACACCACAGTTTCGCCAACGTGGTTCATCGGCATCGCAAATCCATATCAAGCTTGGTATGCGGGCCTTAAGACAGTGTGTACAATTTATATTGCCTCACTTATTTCAACGCTGATGGTTGAACAGAATAACTCTTTAGAATCTATGAGTTCGGAAAGTGCTATCCACCGAAATCAAATTGAAGAGATGAGCCAAGAGCACGAAGCGCTACAGCAGATCACTTCATCAACAAGTTTTGGTTCGATCCAAGGTCAAATTTCAGGCGTCATCATGGCCCTTAATGTTTTGACCGAAAATGACGGAGTGCCGACAACAAAGCGCGATCTTTCTCGCTTTATTGCTGATACAAATACACTTCTGGGCGATGCGATTTTTGAAATCGAGCACATCGGTACGAGAGAATATTCGCGTTGACCGCGAGCAAAACTTCCCCCATCCAGCGCCTTACCAACTACCTTCAACCCAAGATTGATCCATACGCTTCTTTAATCCCAGAACGCATTATCACCTGGCGAGCATTCTGGGGACTTCTACCGTTTTCAATAATTAGCACTATTTTCTTTGTCGCCCCAGCAATCAATTCAAAAACACTCATTCTCACTTGGACAGCAATCGCCTTATTTGCCCATGCAGCGATGGCGCCCTTTGTCTTCTACTTCAATGGCAAATTTAATAGACCGATTCACATAATTTTCGCCTTATGTATGGGCTTAGTCCGTGGCGCAGTAATCAATCTGGCTGCTCCAATTCTTCTAGTCAAAGACCCGCTTATTCTTGTAGTCCGGGCACTAAATTCTGCACTTTCTGTCCTTTATGCACTCATCATTGCCTCAATTATTATTTCGATTTGGACAAAATTTGAATCAGATTTGCGCCAATTGTTGAGCAATGCAATTGCCGTGAAAACTAAGGGTCCTAAAAAGAATTCAGGAACCAATCAGAACCAAAGTGCGGAATATGAAAACATTCAACAAGTTATTAGTAACTTAAACACCTACATCGCCTCCGCTCAAGAGGGCGAGGGCGCTCCTTTGACTCTCATGGAGCAGGCCAACGCAATTGATCGTTTGATAAATAAACACATTCGACCTAAGAGCGCAGAACGTTGGCGTCAAGCAGAACTTATCTGGCCAAGAATTCAACCCTGGGATGTACTTCGCAAATCCCTTTCACAAACAAGAATTCCAACTATTTCAATTGCGCTCCTGACTCTGCCACTCACCCTATTTGGACAATTTGCTCGCTCTGGAGTTGTTGGTGGAATTGCAGTTCAGGTGACATCGCTGGCTTTGATTATTTTCATTACTCAAGCCATTGAGGCCATAACCGCAGGAAGCAAGAATTACCTGAGAGATAGAAATTCTCTCTTCATAGCCGCCATGTTTGTCATCCAATCACCCATTGTTCTCACCATCAATTACTACTTTAATTCCGGTAGCTACAAATCATTATCAAATATGGCGCAAATTCAAATTGCATCCACACTCACCTATATCTTCTTACTCTTCATTGGCGCGATAATTCTCACAGTTCAAAATAACCGAAGCACCGCTCTTGATCTTCTGCGTGAAATCATTTCGGAAGAGACCCTAAATACAATGATTGACGGTGGAGTCGCTGCTTCTACTCAATCAGAATACGCCCAATATCTACATGCAGAAGTGCAGTCGCAGTTGATGGCCTGCAAACTCCTACTCCTTAAAGCTGCAGAATCTGATTTCACTCTGATGTCGCCTGAAGTGACGCAAAAGGTTCTCGCTCGCCTAGAACTTCTCAATCAACCTTATGAGAAAAAGCCAGATCGTATTCCCACCGTGAGATTACAAGAACTTAAGAAAACGTGGCAAGGCTTGGCCGTTATCAATTTCGATTTACCCCCTGAGCTATCTAAAGTTTCCCGTAATGGTGAAATCATTTCCCAACTTATTGAAGAACTCATCGTTAACGCCATTCGCCATGGCAAAGCAAAGAACATCACTGCCAGTGCACGAGTGGAGGGCGGCCAATGCTTGATATCGGTACTTGATGATGGCCGACTTAAATCCACAAAGAAGTCAGGACTCGGCAGCACACTCTTCGAAGTTTTCGCCCCCGATTGGAAACTGACTTCAACTTCTCAAGGAACACTTGCAACGCTAACCGCCAAGTATTACTAAACGCCGGCTAAAACTCTCACTACTTTCATTAGAAAGGCCTCACTCGCAATTGCAAGTGAGGCCCTCTAACTGAGGTTCTACCAAGTGTGCCCCTGGTGGGACTCGAACCCACAACCCCAATTTCAGTCAGAAAAGTGCTCTATCCCTTGAGCTACAGGGGCACCGCGACAAAGTAAAAGACTTTGCAGAGTAGAAAATCTAAAATAGAAAATTCTGTGTAGAACAAACACCTGTGGTTACAAGAAATTCACGAAATTAATACGGAGAGTAATCAACAGAAGTTTCAATAAATTGGTGCTTCATGTCTTTTCTCATGCTAAAGTTTCAACGTTCAGTCAGGAAAGTGAATTCAACGGCGAGCAACATTTTTGCACATCGTTGAAAGTTCTATCCAAAAGAGTTACAGAACTAAGGCCTCGAGATAATCTCTCGGGGCTTTAGTGTTTCTCTTGGTTCGTTCCCACATCCAATGACAGTTATGGTTGACTTAAACCATGAAGGTGAGTCATGTGAATATAAAGCAGTTGATTAAAAGAAAGTCACTTCTTCGACCTGTTCGTAAGGCCCATACGGCAATGGTTATTGCAACAACGCTGCTGGTCTGCACATCATTTCTTGCCCCCACTCAAGCGCTAGCAATGGGCTCTGGTGACAAATTCTCTGATGCACAAACTGGGCTCACCTACGCAGTGCACAAACCTTCGCAAACATTTGGCCTCCCGCTCCACACCTTCAAACTCCTAGTGTGTAGCCAACAACAAGAGCAATGGCTCTATGCCCAATATGGAACGGCTAAGAAATCTATTGAGATCATGGAAACAATGGCCGGTGTTAAATGCTCAAACCCTGGCCTTTCCAAACAAGCACCCTCAATCTCAATCAACAATCGCCCCGCCAAGGTCTACATCTATTGCGACCCCACAACACCTGCCACCTACAAAAAATGCACAAACAATGACATCGCTCGCGTAGGTGGCTATCTGATCTTCACAACAAAGCCCACTAGAACACTCAAGGCCACCGAGATACAAGTACAAGGCACCGGTGGCATCACCTACGCCCAACTGATTGCTGTTGCTAAGAGTTTAAAAGCACTCGGCTAACTGACAGCCACGCAGCTTTTAGCTGACGTCCAGAACTAATTTATCTAAGAATCTATGAAACCACTGCACAGTCAAAGTTGGCTCATGGCCTTTAGATATCGCGATATTTTCATACCGATCAAGTAAGTAATTAGTAGCAGTAGTCATCTCGGCCCGAGCCAAGTGAAGATTGTGAACTTTGGTAAATCTCCTACCCAATCTTTTCCTATTAACTGCAAAAGCACTAGGGGCTAGAGCTCTCCAACCCCAGCCATCACGCACCTTCATGCATCCCCGGCACCATCCGATAGAACTCGGAGATATCCCACGAACCGCTATTGCCTTTGCCCACACCTAACGCCTCACCGTTTTTGCTAACAAAGGAGAAGGTGTTAAGAAAATACTTACTGCCAACTTTAGTTACATCGCCAAGCTCCACCGTGACAGGAGTTTCATGAAATGTCCCATCGGCGCAATCTGGATCACAATCATTTACAGAATAAATCCCACGCCCCACACCGTGTCCCTTATCCCATTGATTCCACACGATATTTCGCACTTGCTCACCAAAATCAGCACATGCAGATGTCATGACAGATGGCTTTTGCACAACTAACTCGCACTCAAATGTCCACATCTGATTACCGCGCATGTCATCTCGTGCTGGCAAAAACTCTTGCACCGCACTACCCGCACCAACGCCACCGTCCGCATCAGATTCATCAAATTGCCCTACTGCTCCGCCTAAATTAACACCGGGCTGTATCAATGAAAATCCCAATGTCAGAACCCAGAAACCAATAAAGAGTGAAGTAAAGAGCCCAAAGCCCTTAAGCAGCCTCATCTTCTAAACTCTCCTCAATCGTTGCAATACGACGAAGGATATCCCCGGCTTCTTCCACTTGGCCACGGCTAGTCAAAATATCTGCAAGGTCACGCTCGATGGTGCAGACGATTTTCCAATCAGGGTGACGATTGCCCGTAATCAATGCCTTTGCCTCACGCAAGTATTTCTCGCCCTCGTCAAGGTCTTGCATCAATTTCTTTGCCTGACCCAATTTAAACTTAGACCAAAAGATTCGCTCATCATCATCTGCTGTAACACCGAAATCCAAAGCCTTCTGCGCATAATGCATTGCCTCTGGTCCGTTACCTAATTTCACATAGCAATGAGCAATATCCTCATCGCAGAATGCAACTTGCAATGGCGCCTTCTGTGTCTTAAAGCGAGCGCGCGAATCAAGGTAATACCCCAACGCATCCTCCCACTTTTCTAAATGCAAGAGTGCACTTGCGATATTAAATACATCGCGCGCAACATCCATTAAATCTGCATCCACCTGTGGCTCGGCCAACGCCAATTGATAACACTGCATAGACTTCTCATACTCTTTTGCAGAAAACCAAAATGATCCCTCTACACGCAAGGTGCAAATAACATAGGGCAATCCAATCTCGCGATAAATAACAACCGCGCGATCTGTTGCCTCTGCAGCCTCTTTCGGACGATTGAGTTCTTTTAACGTCCACCCAATACCGGTGTATATATGTGCCATCGTTGCCCCACTTGCCTGTGCACCCAACCCGTCATAAATATCTTTCGCACACTCGCACAACGCCAACGCCTCATGATGTGCACCGCGTTTGTATGCCTCATGACTGAGCTCTATCAAAACATCAGCCCGCTCAGCACCCTCTAACCCTGGCAACTGCTCCCAGAGTTGCTCTTCACTTAACTCGTTCTCCTCGTTCACCGCATCCCTTCTTACATCTTCAGGGGGAAATTTACGCACCCACACCGACAAAGCCATGGGGTGCAGACTTTTAGGGGGAAGCGGAATATAACACACCTTTCGAACAGGTGTTCGGGTGGGGGCAACTCAGTAGTCAGTATCTCCATCACCGCTTTTTGGATAGCGCTTTCGTTGCTCAAACTCAGAGACCCAACTGCCTGCAGAGGAAAGGCTGCCCTTGGGCTCCATTTTTTCCGAATAAGTCCCCACTGGTTTTCTCTCCCGCCTTGCCTTCTCATCTTCTAAATCAACCAAAATCTCTACTAAGCGCTTTTTGTTTAAAACACTCATGATCTCTGTGCTTTCAAAAGCCAAAATCTTCAGTGTTATCGGATGAGTTAAGAATTCTTCGTGCCACTTTGCATCAAGTTTGGAATGTTCAACTTCCCACGCATTTAGAAATTCTTGAGCAGTCCATTTAGCCATGTCAACCACAAACCCCTTCTACGATCAAGCGAAGAGAAATGAGATGTGGAAGGCCGTAGATGTACTGGCGGGTTGTCCGCCCCTGCCACATATTCTCGACTCATTCCCCTCCGCCAGCACCCAAGCAAGTAAGTAAGCCCTGTCATTGTAATTAATTTCAGTGAAAGTCCGTAATGTCCAATTCAGTCATGGGCGCTATACCTAGCGGGAAAATCCGCTGCGCAATAGAAGCCCTCCGTGGGGTTTATTCCGCTAACTCTTAATCACCACACTCTTTTGTCAGTGCCTCTCCGTAACCTTACCTCCATGAGAGATACCGATCCAAACAAGTTCATTGCCTACCTCGCCATCATTGCAACACCCTTTGCCTTGGGTGCTTTCTTATTGACCTGGGCGCCTTCTGCGCAATTTGCAAGTGAGGACCCTGCAGGTGATGGGTATGTGCCTCCGCGAAGTACTCACGCGTTAGTCGAGAGGACGCAAGAGTCCACGGTAACTGTGTGGTGTGAGCCAAAGGTTGGTAAGGGATCACAAGGAACGGCATTTGCAATTGAACTAAAAACCGATGTATCGAATTCCTATCCGACCACGTTGATAACCAATCAACACGTGATTGAAAAATGTATCGATGTCGATCATAAGCTAACGATTGCGCTTCCGTATGAGGATCCAGTAGTTGCCGTGATCGTAAAGTGGGATAAAAAGAATGACATCGCAGTTCTTGCGACCAAGATGAAGTTGCCGGTTCTAAAGCTTTCAAAGAATGACGCCTGGCCGGGATTTTGGGTGATGGCGCTGGGCAGCGCCGATGGGTATGAGGGTTCGGTTTCATTTGGAAATGTGATTAATTCAAATTCCGCTGAAATCTTGATTACTAACAATATTTCTCATGGAAGTAGCGGTGGGCCATTAGTCGATAATGAAGGATTTGTCGTTGGTGTGACTTCATGGGGATCTAAGAAAGAGCAATACAACGGTGCTATGTCATTGAATGCGTTCTGCGCAAAGATTTTAAAGTGTGCATATGACAGCGGTAAGACCTGGTGGGATTACTCCAATGACTAGCTCTTAATCAGTGAGATTAGCCCTCTTCCTCATTTGTAATGTGGCCGACTACATCACTTTCGTTTATGCCTAGCCGTTTTCTCTCCTCGGCAACTATTGTCTTTGCAATTGCTTCCTCTGAAACAACCTCGACATCATTGATGCCCTTTGCTAGTTCACTTTCTCTGGCGTATTGATCGAATTCGCTTTGCTTGCGAGCAAGCATGGCAAGCATGTGCTCGTCAACGCTTTCGGGCAGAATCAATCGATGCACTTGGACTTTGCGCACTTGGCCCATGCGGTGGGCTCTGGCAATTGCTTGAACTTCTAAGGACGGTTTGATTTGAGGCTCGCAGAGAATGACAACTGAAGCTGCTTGAATATTGAGACCTGTACCAGCTGCTTGGATTTGTCCAACGAGGGCCAGTGGTATTAACGAATTTTGAAACTGATCAACGATGTTTTGTCTCTGGGTTGAGGAAACCGATCCAGTGATTGGCCCAATTGCACGCTCCCCCAAAGCGTGCATAACTTGTTCGATGACGCTACGAAAGAAGGAGAAGATAATTACTTTTTGACCACTTTCGATTGATTCGTCAACTAGTTCGATAAGTCTTTCTAACTTACTGGTTTGCATATCAGGTTGGGCACAAAAGGCCGCTCTACGCATTGCCATGAAGTTTCCTGCAACTACGGCATCTATGTAATTTTGTTTGTCCACACCTTCCCAGGTGCAGTACTCCGCAACTTCAATTAACTCGGGAAGTTCTTTAAGAACTTCCTCGGTATTGCGGCGCAAATAAATTGGCGCAACAGTTTTTCTAAATGATTCTGGGCCTGCGGCTAAGGCAACTCGGCTTAGATCATTGCCCATTGAAGAATCAAGGAGTTTGGCGAGGGCTATAAATTCTTCCACTCGATTTTCTAGGGGCGTTCCTGTAAGGAATATGACGTGTGGAGCCCTATCTAGCCATTTGGTAATGGTTCGACTCCGGCCGGTGGAAATGTTCTTGATGTAGTGAGCCTCGTCAACGATCACCGTGTCTACGGCAAGTGCTGCAATGGCTTGCTCGGTGAGTTCGAAACTCTTGAGTGTGTCATATGTTGTGATTCCAATACCGCTTGATTCAACCCATTGCTGTAGCGAGGCCTTATGGTCTTCGCCATGAATTTTGATGATTGGCAAATCACTTCTTGAATTAACTTCTCTTATCCAGTTAGTTACAACACTTGCAGGGCAGACAACGAGGAAGCGCGTAGCTCCAGACATGTTTCTATGTGCGATAGCGCTAATGGCCTGAAGCGTTTTACCCAGGCCCATCTCATCGCCAATAATGACTCTTCCTTGAGTGAGCGCAAACTTTCCGCCAAATGTTTGGTATTGACGAAGCGTTGCTTTAATCGTTGAGGTATCAAGTTCTTGTGCTTGAATCTTGTCAAGAAGTTCTTGATTGAAATGTCGATTAGCCGCAGTGTTCGGGCGGACATTGGTAACTTCTTCGAGAATTGCGTAGTAATCACTGGACCTTTTCTTGAATTCTTCAACAGGTTGAGGTGATCTTTTTTCCAGAGAATTAAGTCCGTGGCGGGCGGCCTGAACCAGGACAATGGTGGTTGGGTCTCCGACAAGATATGTAATTTGCTCTAATGCATCTAAGGCTCGCTCCTTTTTCACTGAACTTGTGAATAGCCATCGAAAGCGAGAGTTGAGGGGTTGGGTTTGTGTCAGCGAGTTACGAATAGTTTGAGCTATCGGTTTCATCTTGCTCGTTGAATTCTTAGTGGCCGCTCGCAGCTGATCGAGCCCTTGAAGATTTTCAATCAGTTCATTGTCGGCATTCGTGAGATCGTCAATGTTGATGCCGTAAGAGATTGACTGCGCGACAGCCTGATACAACTGATCGGCGAGCGCTTTTAACGACTGCGCTGCGCTGAGGGTGATGCCGGGAATTCTTTCTAACGCGATGGCCGAAGAGTTATAAATAGATGCAACATTGGTAAACCCATATTTACGAAGTGTTTCTATTCGTACCGTTTCTTCGGAGGCATCCTTTAACCGATCAACGGGGAGTTTGGCGAGCTCAAGTAAAACTTGGGATTCTTTCGCATGTGAGGCTGCGGCTTTTGTTCCACTTATTAAATCTTCTTGCTGCTTGAGTAACTTCTCTAAATCTCTTGCAATCGCGCTGGCTTGCTCAAGGCTGGCCTGGCTATCTTTGAAATTTATCCCCATGTCCCAAAACTAGAGGCCATCACTGACATTGCTTAGGTGTAGGGCTGGGAGTGCCTGGGAGCCTCAATCGCTGAGCGCATCATTGTCAGTGCCCTGCTTTAACGTGCAGGTATGACCACAAAGCGCAGGAAAGCGGTTCGTGCACTTACCTGCCCTGAGTGTAAACAGAGGGGCACATTGCCATCGGGAAGAGCCCACCCGCGCTAGAGGCGCTTCTACTTCTTATGCGCTAGCAAGAAATCAAAGACCGCCGATATAAACGCACTATTCAACTTTGGCACATGGTGTCCGTCAGCAATCGTCCACATCTCGACCGCCACACCTTTTGGACACTTATATGCGCTCTTTGTTGTTTCAGATCCGGCAATTGCAGATTCATAATTAAATTTAGCGCCCTTTGCAATCGCAGAAATCTTGCTTGTGCATCCATTAACACCCGCCCAAAAGCTGGTCTCGTCTGAAACACTTGGATAAGGCTGCTTTGGATCATCAAACACGTTGCCGCCAGCAATATGTATCAATTCATCAGCAGTACCGTTTATCTGCAACACACTTACCGGATGGTCTGCATTACACAGAGAAGAATCTGCATATGTTGATCCCGCTAAATTTACAATCGCTGCGATTTTATCCGAGTTATTGCAAGCCACCGTATATGACATGAATCCACCATTGGAATGCCCCACGAAATAGATCCGCTTTTGATCGATAGAAACTTTGCTACTTACCTGCTTCACAAGGTCCATCAAATATTTCGAATCATCAACCCCGCTGCCATTGAAATCGCAACAGGATCCCGTCGCATTCCAAAAAGTTAAACCATCATTGTTACGTGTCCCAGATGGCACCGCCAACACCACACCGCGCTTATTTGCCTCGCCCGATAAATCCATAAGTGACATCAATTCACTTGTGCTCGCTGTGAAACCGTGCAACGCAACAATCAACGGCGCTGCAACTTTTGCTTTTAAACTTCCAGGAATCAAAACTTGCGCAGGTCGATCCCCCGCAATAGTTATGAATTTACTTCCCTTAGCAACTTTCACACCCTTGTTCCACATAAATGCATCAGTCGCAGCAACAGGTGGCGCTGCCTTAGGTGCACCGGATGCTGCGGGTGCTACGGATGCTGCGGGTGTCGCAACTTCAACCGCAGGAAGTGGATCACCATCAATCCACCATCGAGCAACACCATTAATAAGAATGCATGAAAGTGCTTTGCCGGTAAAAGAACTAACAGTCTTGCGTCCGACTGCATCAGTCCCGCAAGTTCTTCCCGGAGCAGCTTCACCCGGTGGGTATCCATCATCCAGTGCAGCGCTTGCAGACGATGTAAGTAATGTCGAAAGCAACGCCCCAGCCGAAAGCGCAGCAAGTGCTCTGCGCGAAGTTACATTCATACCTTTACTCAACCACACCCTTGCTCGGTGATGCTAGCAATACGATGTTATATATAGGTACCAAGATAAACCATCCGCTCTTACCAACATCATGCATTCGACGTACCGCAACAGAAATATTTGGCAGAAGTGTGATCAGTGAAAGCACGTTCTGAGCCATATCCCCTGCAGTTAAAGTAACCACTCCGGAGGCAATTGCATCGGCTAGAACAAAGTACCAGTACTGAGGTCTAGTCGATACCCCAGAGAAATCCGCAAAGCGAGTAAATGCATCTTTCACAGCATCAATAATGTTCACCTTTTTGTTATCCATGGTTCAAATATAGACCTGGGGCGGAAGTCTGCAAGGGTCCGTTAGCTCTTAATTAGCAGTAGCCGATTACCAGATCGACCAACCGCCATCGACCAAGATGTCAGTGCCTGTAATCCACTTACCCGCGTCCGATGCAAGAAGTGCGCATGCTCCTTTGAGGTCCTCTGCCAATCCGGTGCGGTGAAATGCATTCATGTTTCGAAAAGTCTCGACTTGATCCTTATCGGTTAAATCATTGGGAATCTGCCCCGGACAGATGGAGTTCACACGCACTCCGTGTGGTGAATATTCGGCAGCAAGTGCTCTTGAAAGCATGAGCACTCCGGCTTTGGCGGCCATGTAAGGAGAACCAGATCTTTTGAAATTCTCGTTGTAGATACGGGGATCGCTTGCAAGTCGAGAGCCAATAGAGCCGAGAGTAATAATGGATCCACTCTTTTGAGGAATCATTACTCGGCCAGCAGCTTGTGCGCACATATATGTTGAGGTGAGGTTTTTTTCTAGAGTCCAACGAAATTCATCGATCTTTCCATGGGGTGGGTGGGACGTTGTGGCGCTACCTCCTGCATTGGCAACAAAGACATCGAGCTTGCCTTCTTTCTCCATCACTTGATCGACGAGTGAATTAACACTCGCTTCATCGGTGACATCACAAGTCAGTGCGGTTACATTCAGTGAACGCGCGCGAAGTGAGGCAGCTGTCTGCTCGCAAAGTTCTGCGCGACGAGAGGCTATGTAAACATGGGCTCCGAGCTCTGACAGCGCCTCGGTGAATGCGGTACCGAGATGAGTTCCACCGCCAGTGACTATTGCAACGCGGCCTTTCATGGAGAAGAGATCTGTCATCGTTCGATTCGTCATGTTAGTCACTGTTCCTTAACTTTGGCAGATGTAGGTCGAACTGAATAGAGATGATACGGGTTGCAACGACTACTGCTCCCCCAAGAATGGCGGCAAGGTTTCCGGCAACATTGCATTGAAGGAGTGCAACAAAGGTTGCAGCACCTGCAAGAGATGAAGTCCCGATAGTTTCACGGTGAAGTAATACCGGCTCCACTTGGCACAGAACATCGCGCAAGAGACCACCTGTGACGGCGGTAATGAGACCAAGGAGTATTGCGGCAAACCAGGTGGTGTTCATTTCACGAGCGAGTTGA
The DNA here is from genome assembly GCA_903834705.1 of uncultured Actinomycetes bacterium. Classification (GTDB taxonomy): domain Bacteria; phylum Actinomycetota; class Actinomycetes; order Nanopelagicales; family Nanopelagicaceae; genus QYPT01. The sequence goes on along the minus strand of CAILKF010000100.1, from coordinate 5,365 downwards.
ACTCCGGACATAGTTGCAACAGCTAATCCAAATGTGTCCATGATCAACAGAGTTTTGCCGATATGAGTAACGCGTCGAAATACCAAGGTCAATATCACCGCAAGAATTACGCTGGTGATAACCCATGGATCAATAATCCAAATAGGTCGTGTGCCCAGAAAGAGATTGCGAAGGGTGCCACCTGAAACCGAAGCTATTGCTGCAATGAATGCGATGCCACCGTAATCAAGACCTTTGTCGGCTGCAACGCGTGCACCTACCAGTGCAAAGACGAATGTAGAGAGCAGATCCAAGATATGGAGCAAAGTCATACTGCAAAGAGTAGGGGCTAGAAAGCTCGAATGCCTGAATTCTGATGGTTTCAAGCACGCAAGATGCTAATGTTTGTTTGTCGCACTGGTTCTTAATTGAGCTACAGAAGTAAACCCCGTAGAGAGATCTGCGGGGTTTTTCTTTTCCTACGGCCAACGCACTGAAGTGCGCCCTGTCGTTCTAGTTGTTGTTCTTTAGATCTCGGTAGAAATTCTCGTGAGGGCCAACGACCAGTAGGTTGATTTGTTTCTTAGAGACTATGCGATACGCCAGTAGCCACTCGACTTTATTGACTTTGAACTTATAGATATAGATGCCAGCTAAATCGCCCACCTTTGGCTCCCCTATCTCAGGAGTTGTAGCAACCGATGCCACTGCCTTATCAAGTGCCTTTTTCTGGTTGGGATGTAATTTCTTTAGGGTTCTAGAAAAATTGGAACCAAAATTAACGACCATTATCCAGCGACATATTCCTCGGTGGCCTCTTGTGAGTCTGCCTTTAAAATTTCACGGATTAAGGAGAATGAAAGATCGGGATTCTCCTCGGCTGTGAGGGCCATACGAAAATAAAACTCAATCTGGCGAGGAACAGAGCGGTGTTCGATTGCGGCAATACGCTTTGCGTCTTCCACGAGTTCATCGGAAAGTTTTACTGTCTGTGCCATTTGCGCCTCCTTTTAGGTGTGGTGAGCATATCAAAAAAAGTGTCAAAAGGTTACTTTTTGACACCTAAAGGCTATTGGGCTTTAAGGTGTAAAAAGTGGCACCCCGAAACTTTCTGCGGGGTTTTTCTTTTTCTACGGCCAACGCACGGAAGTGCGCCCTGTCGTTCTAGTTGTTGTTTTTCAGAACGCGATAGAAATGCGAAGTGGCCCTACGCGACTAACCGTAAGGCCACTTAGTGTGCATACCGCTGGCGGGATTTGAACCCGCGACCCCGGGTTGAGTCACAACCGTGCTCTTTCCGCTGAGCTACAGCGGCACGCATTCAGGAATCTAATTCAGTTACAGACCAATGTATTTGCTGATGTAGAAAACTGTGGAGGGCCTTCATATGTGAATTTGAGAAGCTCTGGTGATATCCTTCGAATTGTTGAGTCACAACTAAGCTCGTTAACGCGAGTTACAGTGCAAGACCCCGTAGAGCGATCTGCGGGGTTTTTCTTTTCTACACCCGAATTCTGATACCGCTCTCAGCGTTTAAGGGCGAACGACTATTTCCACTACAGCCTCGGCAGTTGCACCTTCTCGCAATTCATCGCTGACATTAGTCGGGATACCGTTGATTTGAGCTGCAGATATCAGCGCCAATTGCGATGCAATATCGGTCATCCAATAGAAAGCGCTGGGGCCTGCGCGATCCAAGATGCTCGCAGCCCGTGCCAATTGTGCATCGCTAAATTTCTCTCGATCATTATTGTCATCATCGATGACGGAGAGCAGGTATCTCTTAATCTCAAAACCAATTCCCGTTGAGTCGGTCGTGTTTTCGATGAGCTCGCGTAGTTCGGCATCTAGCCCACGTGCTTTCTTGCGTTTTTTTGTGCGATTGAGGAAGAGGAAGATAAGGCTTGCAAAGAAAAGTATTTCAAACATGTGTGGCTCCTTTTAACTTCTCCATGTAAAGAGTTCATTTTTGATCTCATTACTATTGAGTGCTTTCATAAGCTCCTGGCCTCGGCCTACAGGCTACATCTGGCCACTGACATGGCCGTCAGTGGTAGGGGTTATGTTGAAAGCATGGAAACAAAGAGAGCCCCGCGTCGACAGCTACGGACATTGCTCTGTCCTTCGTGTGAAGAATCTGGTCAGCGCAATCCCCAAGGAGAAAGTACGCTTTTGCCATGAGAAAAGAGATCACGGCAGGAAGTCTTCGTAGAACTAATATTCTGGCTGGAATACTGCACTTAGTGCAAATGGTTGTTGTACTGGCCCTAAGTAATGATTTTGCATTGCCAATCACTGCAACGTATATGTCTGGGCCTCCGGGTTCTACATTTGCACCGCCGGTGGTCCTCTTTTCCACTCCGGTCGGGCTAACCGTTGCGATCTTCCTGGGTCTTTCAGCGCTAGCTCACTTCATTGTTGCTAGCCCACAATTCTTTCCACGTTATAACGCAGGCATTGCTGCTAAGAGAAATTATTTCCGTTGGGTGGAATATGCAGTGAGCTCATCGGTCATGATTGTTTTAATTGCACAAGTCACTGGCGTGAGTGAGATTTCTGCGATTATTTCTATTTTTGGCGTGAACGCATCAATGATTTTATTTGGTTGGCTACAGGAAAAATATGAGACCCCAGGCAATGGCGGATGGGTGCCATTTATCTTTGGGTGCATTACAGGGCTTGTTCCATGGGTTGCTCTGGTGTTTTACGTTTTCTCTATCGGTGGCGTAGGAGAAACCTCTGCTCCTGCATTTGTCTACGGAATTGTCTTTACCATCTTTGTATTCTTTAACTCCTTTGCACTCGTGCAATGGTTGCAGTACAAGAAGGTTGGAAAATGGAGTGATTACATACGTGGAGAGCGCACATACATCACGCTTTCACTGATTGCTAAATCTGCTCTGGCTTGGCAGATCTTTGCCAATACGCTCATTCCTAGTTAGGTAACAGGCCTCAACGCTGATTTAATCTGGGTTTAAGGCCAATCTGAATACGTCTTTGGGCAAGTAAGTCTCGGAGTTAAAACCATCTCTCGAATGCGCTCTTTGTAGTTATTTCTCGCGCAGTTATGGGGGAAACGTAAGATTTTGCCATTTGCTGGTGTGATGGCTGAGAGTTTTTCTACCTTAATAGTGATGAGTTTATTGATTGGTGGATATTCGGCCACCCCCGCATTTGAATATTGGATCACGCATTGGCCAACTTTTAGACCTTTGATAGTAAAATCTCTCGGGAATTCAGTTCGCGAAACTGAACAGATAGTGGGCGTTGTGCTTTTAACTGTGTCCTTCGTGCCTTCGACATCGATACTAGATATATCTGAAATTTCGAAGCCTACCTCGGTATTTTGTGTAAAGAGAAATGCTTTGGTATTAACACCTAGCCCCGCATAATTTTTTTGGTATTGCACCCCTACCCATTGCTCCATCGGGCGTATATATGTTGAAAAGGTTTCATCCAGTGCGCTAAATCCAACTTTGCCGGCATTGGTGGCGCGCAATGTGCAAAGCCCTTCTGCCGTTGCGTGTATGAGAAATGCCGGCGTTGTTGCTGCAAAGTGACTTGCAGGAAGTGAAATTGGTGACGCTGTACAAATCTCAGGTGTTGCGATTTCAATCTTCATGTCCAGACCTGCGCTACTAGCTATTTGAAAATCGTGAAAATATGGATGAGATTGCTCGGCTCTCTTACCTGAATCAAAGTAGAAGTCATCAAAATTTAACTTTTGTTGCCTGAAAAGCATTGGAACGCCAAGGGAATCTGGATCTGGTCTGGATTGAGCCGATGCTCCGCAATTGTTATATGAGTAGGCAATAATTGCTATGTTTCTAAAAGCGGGATTATTTCCACTATCCCATATGAGAGTTTCTTTACCTGTAACTAAGTCGGTCTTTCGTTGCTCTGACCATGGCTCCCAAATAACTGTGCCCATACGGATATAGGTATGGGATTCAAACAAAGCAGTTGGAGCATCTCCGGTAGTTGCGGCAGTGATTGTAAAAATGGGGCCCGAAGTTGGGTTGGGATAATCAACTTTAATAATGGGAGCATCAGGGGCTTTCGTGCAGGGATTTGCCTGGGCAGTTGGTGTGTTGATGAAAGTTGAAATGGCGTTGATAAGAAGGAGTGTGCAAAGTAGATGCGTGAGGTTTTTCTTGTTCTGCCGCCGTGAACTAGTGCCCATGGCGCAGGGTATCAAACGAAAGTTAAGTAGCAATGGATGCCGCTGCGCTACAGCGGTACGCACGGAGCAAACTAAGGCGATATACAAACTGAAAATTTGGGACAACACAGATCTGTGGAGTGTTGGTGGGTGTTAATATTTACCCACTTAGTCAAAGGAGCGCTCGTTAACGCGAGTTATAGTGCAAAAACCCCGTAGAGCAATCCGCGGGGTTTTTCTTTTAATAAATGAATGAGTCCAAATGATGTTGCAACGCTTGTCGTTGCGATAGCTAATCTCATATTACGTTTATGGGATATGCGAAAGACCCGCCGGCGAAAACCCGACGGGCCCGATCAGATTAATCTCTGAGTTCGCATAAGGCAGTTGGGTCGGGGTTGGTCACCTCGGCTCAACTTCATGAATTAAAGCAGAAAAACTAGTTACTCGGAGTAGCTATTTACTGGAAAGTCCGCTACTCGCAGGCAATCCCATCTTTATCTCTATCTAAACCAGAGTTCAACGCGTAAAGATCAGGGTTAGTTGCACGTTTGATTGGTGTTACCTTTGCAGCCTTTGCTGCGGTGCAATTTGCGTATTTAACAGCAGGGGCTTTCGTTGCACTTGGTGACTGTGCAGAAACAACTTCTATGTTTGCAACCACTTTTCTTAGCTCATCTTTTTGCCCATTATTTGTAAAGACTGTTAACAACTGAACACCGTATCGCCCTGATGGGAACTGCTCTAAAGGCTGACTTGGTATGGGTGAAACACATTGCCAAATTTTTCCGCCATCACGAGCTTCTGCAACGAGGGTTGCTGGCATGGCATTGAGAATTCCATCTATCAGGCAATAAGGCGATTGAGGCTCGGTGTCATTAGTACTCATCGCAAAGGTGAGATTGAGAATTCCGCCCAGTTTCAACGTTGTTAGATCAATGACAACTTGTGAAATCTGATACGTCACAGCCGAATTAGTTGTTCCTTGCGTTGAAGTTACCGTAGGGACAGGATTTCGAACCACACGTTCTTTTGTTTGATGACCTAGCCCACAACTCTTGTAATACTTATTAATGACCAGCGCTTCAGCCTTGTCAACGCTTAACTGGTAGCGGCTCTTCACTGATGCCCAGCCGATTAAGTATGTGCAGAGATTTTTCTTTGGCAACCACGAAGAAATATCTTTATCGCCCTTACTTCTATTCACCGATGCGGTCACTGCGT
>CAILKF010000099.1 GCA_903834705.1 uncultured Actinomycetes bacterium | reverse complement strand
GCATATTGAAACTCCTCCAGAACATTTAGTGATGAGTGGTGGTTTGTTTCATGGTTTTCAGCTCTGGGTAAATCTTCCCGCTGCAAAGAAATGGTCACCTCCCGCTTATCAAGATTTACGTGCAAAAGATGTTGCGCTTTTGTCCTCACACGATGGTGGCGCATTGATTCGCGTAATTGCTGGCGATGTAGATGGACATAAAGGCCCAGGTTCGACACAAACACCAATTACTTTGGTACATGCAACTGTGCAACCCGGTGCAGAGCTTCGCTTACCTTGGCGTGCTGATTACAACGCACTCGTCTACACACTTGCAGGACATGGCTTTGTTGGTGAGGAGCGACGCCCAGTACAAATGGGACAACTCACTGTTTTCAATGAAGGTGAAATGATTGTTGTTCGCGCAGGAGATGTTCAGGAAAGTCGCTCACCGGAAATGGAGCTATTTATTCTTGGAGGGCTACCCATTAAGGAACCCGTTGCATGGATGGGTCCATTCGTTATGAATACTAAGAGTGAGGTCTTACAAGCCTTTGAAGATTTTCAAAAAGGCGTCATGGGTACTGTGCCTGCTGTGCATAATGCGCCAACGCACTTGATTGAGAGTTAATCTCCTCCTGCAAGGCAAAATAGAGTTTTAGAATTCTTTTCGCACGTTCTGTATTGTGGATAAGTTGAAGGTTATGTCAGTGACGCACTCAATGATGCATATATGTCAAACAATCGGGCACCTAGAGAACAATCCGATTTAGTAACGAAAAAACTTGCGCGCCTCTACGTAGCCACCCCTGGGATAAAGACACTTGCCGAGTTGCTTGAAATAGATCCTCTAACGCTCATCCGTGGCGCACGAATTGATTATCTAGCGGCTCTAGAGCGACAAAGCGCATGGCTCCAAGCAGCTATGCAACGAGCAATAGTTGCCGTTGCTGGCGATGAACCTTCTCAGAATGAAAATATCTGGTCAGGCGTTGATGATGCAGAACGTGAAGATGTTTCATCGGCACTGCGACTTTCAGGATCAACTGCACAAATGCGCATTGACGTCGCACGTACTCTTGTGAACCATCTCCCTAACGTCTGCGGCGCTCTCGCCCTCGGGGAAATTTCACCAGCGCATGCCACTGTGATTGCTCGTGAAACTGCAAGTGCAATTCGTGACGGTCTATCTCCGCAAATCATCTGCGAAATCGAGGAAAGAGCCCTTGCTCATGCAGAGTTTCATACGCCAGCACAAGTGGCTAATAAGGTTCGCTCAACACTTGCAAAAATTGCGCCAGATGAATTTGAACAGTCAGTGGCGAGAGCGCGTGATACACGGCGCGTTTCGTGTTATCGAGAGAGCGATGGAATTTCTACTGTAGTTGCAATTCTTCCTGCAGCAGATGCACAAATCGTGATGGCAGCTATCGAGAACTTTATTCTTCGTAGTGAAGAAGTGGAATCTGCTGGGCAAGAAAGTTCGGATGTAAGAAGCATGGATATGAAGCGTGCTGATGCGCTCACAGCTCTTGCAACGTGGTCACTTGCTCAACCAGGAAGTGAGATTCGTGCGCATCGTCGCCCAATTACTATCAATGTAACTATCGATCTACCTACTTTATTGGGATTTACAGAAAATCCTGGACAGCTAGCTGGATACGGAGCAATTCCTGCATCGGTTGCTCGCGAGCTTGCCGCAAATGGCAAGTGGAGAAGATTTATTACTGAACCAACAACTGGAGCGCTCTTAGATTTTGGTCGTGAAAGCTACGAGCCTCCGCAAGCATTAGTTGATTTTTTACTGGCACGAGATAGAACGTGTCGTTTTCCTGGGTGTCGAGCTCCAGCGCATTTAGCAGATTTAGATCATGCAAAAAGTTGGGAAACTGGTGGAACTACTTCCTTAGATAATCTTGGAGCACTATGTCGGCGACACCATCGCCTTAAGACACACGGCGGTTGGTCGCTCGAAAGCGCTAGCGACGGGTCATGTCAATGGACTTCACCTAATGGCAAAAGTTACTTTGTTCCTGCGCGCGATATTCATGAAGCCGTGTAATCCTTTTTTCAGATGAATACAGCGCTTCGCAAATCCTAAGTGCGTATAAAGCACTGAATCCTGGAGAGCGAGTAGAGTGCACCCATTATGGAATCGCTGGCGCTCCTAGTCGGGATTCTTTTTCTTTGTGCGCTTTGTGGCGGACCAATCTCATTCTTAATTACTCGTATTAAAGTTAATCAAGGCCTTAAGCGACAATACAAAATAGCTAGAGCCTTTCAATCGCTCTTTGTTCTCTTCTTCGCACTCATTGGGATAGTTGCAGGCGTTGGGATTGCAATAAATGCAACGCCGATTTTCGTCAGGTTAATCTGCTTAAGTGGAGTAGCCATTTCGATTCTTGCACTTAAGCGACAATTTATCGACGGTAGAAATAAGATTTAACCAGGACTAGAGATAGAGTTTTAGGGTTCGCGAAATGCCAACAAGAATTACGCTTGGGTATAGAAATAAATAAGTGGAGGTGCCGGGAATCGAACCCGGGTCCTTCGGTATCAAAACAGGGCTTCTACGGGCGTAGTGTGGCTAGCGTTTTCTCAGTTCCGAATCTCTTGCACACAAGTATTCGACAAACTCATTTGCGAAACTGTTCTCTGGTGTCGTTCGCAACGCCAACACCATGAAAAGCCCTCTTACGGCGCTAGATTCCGGATCGAAGGCTCACCCGGGCTAACGGATCACGAGGCTAGCTTATGCAGCTAGGGCGTAATCAGCGGCAGTTGTACTGGCGCTTATTTTTTTGCACAGGTTATTGGTTAACGAGATCATCCTGGCTTCCTCGGCCCGCTTCCCCTGCCCCAACATCCAAAGTCGAGACCGTTCACCCCCAAGAGTAGAAAATTTCGACATTTGTCGAAAACTAAACTTAAGAATTAAAAGCGTATTCTCTAGAGGATACATTCGAAATCTCATTCGTAAATATTCTCTAGACATTTCCACTATGTAATTGTTGGCTAAGTGTAGAAGATGGAGACGACATTAGGTAACCCGATTAATTTACGCTCAAAGTTGATACAAAAGAGAGTTCGCAACTCAGATTTAGCGAGAGATAACTTTTTCGGCGCTGGCGCAACTCAGCAGTAAAACTATCTTCCTTCGGATTTACCCGATTGACGCCTAGAAATTTCACGCTCAACTTCACGGCCCGCTTGACGCTCGAGTAGTGCTGCACGCTTATCGTGCGATTTCTTTCCCTTTGCTACAGCTAATTCGATCTTCGCTTTTCCATCCTTAAAATAAAGGGAAAGTGGCACAAGAGTAAGTCCGCCCTCTTTCGTTTTACTTATAAGTTTATGAAGTTCAACTTTATGCACCAGTAATTTACGATCCCGACGAGGAACGTGATTAGTCCACGTGCCTTCTGTGTATTCAGGGATATGCACACCGCTGAGCCAAAGTTCGCCGTCTCTCACCATTGCAAAGCCATCAATAAGTGAGGCACGGCCTTGACGAAGAGATTTAACTTCAGTTCCAGTGAGAACGAGCCCACATTCAAATACATCTTCAATTGAATAATCGTGACGAGCCTTCTTATTCTGTGCAATGAGTTTGCGCCCGACCTCTTTCACCATTGGGCACCAACGCTCATTGAACTCCACATATCGTGGAGTTTAGACCTTGAGGTAGCGGCGAAGTGTAAGGACTGAGGCAACTATGGAGACGAACAATCCCGTTGCGAGAAGGTAGCCAGATGCCACCCATACTTCGCCCCAACCGAAGAACTTTGTGAAGGTCAGCAGTGGCGCAACTTTGGAATCAATAACGCTCTTAAGTCCGGCAAGTAATCCAGTGGCGATTCCCCAACCCAAGATTGCTGAGATGACACCTTCTAATAAGAATGGGAGTTGAATTGAAAGCGAGGTTGCTCCTACTAATTTCATTACTCCGGTTTCGCGCCGGCGATTAAAGGCTGCGATTCGAAGAGTGTTGCTAATGAGTAGTGCGGCGGTCAGTACCGATGCGATTCCAACTAGGAGTGCTCCGTTACGTAAGACACCTAGAAGGTTAAAGAACTTCTCTAAAATACTGCGTTGATCTTGAACAACATCAACACCGGGTCGTCCTGAAAATGCACTGACAATTACGGGGAATTGAGTGGGATCTTTTAACTTAACGCGGAAGCTCTCTGGCAATTGATCTGCAGTGACATTTTGGGCAATTGCAGAGTTTTTAAATCTTTCTTCGAAGCGAGTAAAAGCCTCGGATTGCGATTCGTAATAGACGCTCTGAACGACTGGCAACGCTTCAAGATCTGCTTTTATTTGAAGACGTTGATCTGAAGTAATGACTCCACCAGCACATGAGGGCGACTCAGAAAGTGAGCCACAGAGATAAACAGAAACTTCAATTTTGTCATACCAATAATCTTTCATTGCACTTACTTGCGAATTGGATAACAGCCCAATACCCAATAAAGACAATGAGATTGCCACAGTTACAACTACAGCAAATGTCATGGTGAGATTGCGACGAAGCCCAATTTGGACTTCGCTTAGTAAGAATCTTGCGCGCATGTTCTCCCCTTACCCTGTATATCCGTAAACACCACGAACTTGATCGCGAATAACATTGCCGCCATCGAGCTCAATAACACGTTTGCGCATTTGATCAACAATGCCAGAATCATGAGTTGCCATGACCACTGTTGTTCCTTCACGATTAATGCGATCGAGTAATTTCATGATGCCAACGCTTGTAGCAGGATCTAAATTTCCTGTTGGCTCATCGGCAATCAATATTGCCGGACGGCTAACGTAAGCGCGAGCAATGGCTATGCGTTGCTGCTCTCCGCCGGAAACTTCACTGGGCCTGCGATCTGACTTATCTTCTAATCCAACTAATTCAAGGACTTCTGGCACTTCTCGGCTTATTTCCTTTTTTGAATATCCAAGTACGTGCAGTGTGAAGGCGACATTTTCAAATACAGTTTTATTCGGTAACAATCTAAAGTCTTGGAAAACTGTTCCGACTTGACGTCTTAACTCTGGAATCTTGTGATTAGCCAAAGTATTCAAATCTTTTCCGGCAACATGGATTGTGCCCGATGTTGGACGATCTTCACGTAAAACCAAACGCAAGAATGTTGACTTGCCAGAACCGGAAAGACCGACAAGAAATACAAATTCACCTTTCAGAACTTCAAGGCTCACGCTATCCAATGCAGCCTTGTCTTGGCCTGGATAGATCTTGCTGACGTTCTCAAACCGAATCACAAAGACTCCAACTTCTTTGATCTCGCTGGCTCTGCCACAAGCCAGTCCTTACGAGATAGGGGAATGTTGTACATTGACATCTACTTGCCTAGTTTATGGAAGTGCCTCGATAAGGAGGGTAATTAATCGCCCTTTTCGCCCAATTTCTTCTTGGGATATCTCACTAATTACTCAGAAACAGGCGCAGTACTACGTCTCCAGCGGATTCCAGCCTCAATGAAGTCATCAATTTCACCGTTAAGAACTGCGCCGGTATTTCCCGTTTCAAAATCGGTGCGCAAATCTTTCACCATTTGGTAAGGATGTAAAACATATGAACGCATTTGGTTACCCCAGGATCCACTGTTGTCGCCTTTAAGTGCATTGATTTTCGCTTGCTCTTCTTGTCGACGACGTTCTAATAATTTCGACTGCAGTACTGCCATTGCCGTTGCTTTATTTTGAATTTGTGAACGCTCATTCTGACAGGAGACAACAATGCCAGTTGGTATATGTGTAAGTCGCACCGCCGAGTCCGTGGTGTTCACACCTTGTCCGCCAGGACCTGATGAGCGATAAACATCTACGCGAATCTCTTTTTCATCAAT
>CAILKF010000098.1 GCA_903834705.1 uncultured Actinomycetes bacterium | reverse complement strand
GTTCGAGTCCCTCACAACCCACTTAGAAATGCGCAGGAATCACGATCTCGTTGTACTGCAAGAAGCCGGGTTTAAAAGGCGGATCAAAACGACAGATTCGGGTTTCATCAGAGAGCGCGATGTTGGCTTTAGAAGCGCTTGCCCGAAGTTCCATGACCATCTTTCGTGATAGTTCATCGTTTGCTCTTCCGCGGAATGATTTGGCAACGCATGTTTCGGTATCTAATTCGCGTAATTGAACTTGTGAATCGTTGGGATGTGGCAAGTGGCCCACGGTGCTACCGGATGGCATCACAAACGAGACGTACCATTCGGAGGATTCGGAAATATCTGTTTTTTGGGCGGTGATTACCGGGGCAGTCATCGCAATTTTTTGCGATGACTTGTTTCCCTTTGAAATGTAATTAAATAATGAGGCGAAAGCGCTACTTGTTGCAGTTGAGTACTGGGCAGAAATTTTGACCTCTGCGATAACGCAAGGGAGATATTCACGAAGCTCAAAATCCTCATAGGTTCGTAGCACTTTAAATTCTTGCCGTTCAGTCATAAATCTGTAGCCACCTTATCCAAATGCACGTATAGGGCGAATATACCTATCTATACCGTTCCCTTCAGAACTGGTAACTCCGGTCCCTAGATCCATCGCCCAGGAATTTACTATTGAATCTTGCGATGAAGACCAGTACGGCGCGCCGGTAGCAATCTGCCCCATCACGTTGCGCTTATCAAATAATAGTGAGAGTTCATCTTTCGAAGGTAAGAACCAATCAGATTTTCCACCACCGCGATAGTTGGAGGCAACTTTTGCAGCCACAAAAGAATCAGCGCCCTCGGTTCCGCATTGTGTAATTACCGCTGAAGTATTGGTGGCGCCTTTCCCCGTAAGAACTGATGTCACCAAGCTAGTTAACGTTGGAGAGCAAAAAGGAACCACGGCGTCGGAGTCGCCGTTCCACGTTGGCGGCGCGACTTCTAGATATTTCCAGGATCCAAATGTGGTTCCACTTTGCACATAGAAAACCATTCCACCACCTGGACCCGTATCACCGACAACGCAATTTCCACCAGCACTTGAACATCCAAGTGATGAACTTGAAATAGTTGGTGAGGGGGTTGGTGTTGCAGACGGAGCCGAGGTGGGCGAAGGCGATGGAGTAGAGCTAACTGTTGGAGTTGGGTTTGGGATGGCCGATGATGTTGAAGAAGGGGATGCACTTGGTGAGGCAGAGGCAGTTGGTTTTGGAGTGGCTGTTGGAGTAACTTTTGGTGAGGGGCTAACTTTGGGTACCGGTTTCTTAACAATTACGCCTTTGCTCCAAACAAGTTTGCCTTTAACTTTAATGCATATGTATTTCTTTCCGTTTACTGTAGAAGTTTTGCCAACTTTGCTACACGTGGCGCCGGTCTTAACTGCTGCCTGAGCCATTGATGTTGATGAAATAAACAAGGCTGCTGATATGGCTAGGACAAGTACTCGTCGAAACATGGTTATTTTTCCTCTAGAGCGTTGCTAGTTCAATTGTAGAAAAAGTCAGTCTCTTCATTATGCAATCGCAATTGCATCGACGACGAAAATCAGAGTCTCGTTCGCTGCAATTGGACCACTGGCGTTAGCGCCATAGCCAAGATCTGGTGGTATAACTAAGAGACGTCGGCCTCCAACTTTCATTCCAGGAATACCTTGTTGCCATCCAGCTATAACTCCTGAAAGTGGGAAGGTCGCTGGCTGTCCACCGCTCCATGAAGATTCAACAACCTTGCCAGTTGACCAAGCCATAAGTGTGTAATGCACTGTCATTATTGATGTTGCAACCGCTGGGCTACCTGTTCCTTCAAAAATATCTTTGGTCTCTAAAGTAGTTGGAGGAGTACCAGAGGGAGCAGAAATAGTGGGTTCCATGCCTTGATCTCCAGTTACGGTTGGAAGATTTGTTGATGATTCAGCCACTTTGGAACCCCCACAAGCAGTAAGTGATGCAACGGATACGAGTACAGCCAACGCTAGAACTAGTTTCTTACCACGCATTTATTCGTTCCCTATCTCTTTGATAAGTGTGAAATCGCCCCCGCCAAGCTGGCCTTGCGAATTATAGAGCTCAAGTTTTGCGCGAGTGTCAGCAATGTCTAAATTACGCATTGTTAATTGCCCAATACGATCAACTGGGCCAAAGGCTGCGTTTTCTGTGCGCTCCATAGAAAGTTTTTCAGGGTGATAACTCAGAGCAGGTCCCGTTGTATTGATAATGGAAAAATCATCACCGCGGCGCAGTCTGATCGTTACCTCACCTGTTACAGCCGATGCCACCCAGCGTTGTAAGGATTCACGGTGCATTAGAGCTTGTGGATCTAGCCAACGACCTTCATAGAGCAATCGTCCAAGGCGACGACCTTCCGTGTGGTAATTAGCAATCGTATCTTCGTTATGAATCGCGCTGACTAAACGCTCGTAAGCGATAAATAGCAGCGCCATGCCCGGTGCTTCATAAATTCCCCGACTCTTTGCTTCAATAATTCTGTTTTCAATCTGATCTGCCATACCAAGCCCATGGCGGCCACCAATTGCATTTGCCTCGCGCATCAAGACAACAACATCAGTGAAATCTTTACCGTTGATAGCAACAGGGCGGCCTTGGGCAAATGAAATCTTTACATCCTCTGTTGCTATTTTCACTGACTCATCCCAGAAACGAACTCCCATAATTGGTTGAACGATTTCTAGCGAAGTATCAAGGTTTTCTAAACTTTTAGCTTCATGTGTTGCGCCGAGAATATTGGCATCTGTTGAATATGCCTTCTCAGTGCTATCTCTGTAGGGCAATTTGTTGGCGACTAACCATTCGGACATCTCTTTGCGTCCGCCTAGTTCTTTTACAAAGTCTGCATCGAGCCAAGGCTTATAAATCTTTAAGTTGGGATTCGCTAAAAGTCCGTAACGATAGAAACGCTCGATGTCGTTACCTTTGTAAGTGGAACCATCGCCCCAAATTTCAACTTTGTCATGCAACATTGCCCGAACCAAAAGTGTGCCAGTAACGGCTCTGCCGAGCGGAGTTGTGTTGAAATATTGCTTACCGCCAGAGCGGATATGGAAAGCACCGCAAGCAATTGCAGCTAAACCTTCTTCAACAAGTGAAGTCTTACAATCAACCAACCGAGAAATCTCTGCGCCATATTCTTTAGCGCGGTCTGGAACAGTTTCAATATTGGGCTCATCGTATTGACCAAGATCTGCGGTGTAAGTGCAAGGAATTGCTCCTTTTGCTCTCATCCATGCAACGGCAACAGAAGTGTCAAGACCTCCAGAGAAAGCAATTCCTACTTTTTGTCCAACGGGCAATGAAGCGAGGACTTTTGACATGGGTACAGCCTAATGGAGGCGTTCGGATTCACGTGCACCATTTACTTGTGGTTGGTTTTATGGAGCGAAATTAAGACGGTGAAATAACGGCGGTGCCTTTTTCATGTCGCAGAAACCTCAAAGTATGGCTGGGTAGAACCTCTGCAAATGCTTGCGCCATTGCATGTTCCCCATCACGATCTGCATCATCAATTATTACTATTGCTCTGGCTGATAGTTTTGATGCCAGTTCAAGACGTGCACCCGATCTAGCTTGTGGGTCTTTAGATCCGGGAGGACCGTCCACCACGAGCAGGTCAATATTGGAAATATCAGCAAACGCTTTCTTTGAGTACCACGTTCTTTGTGAATCGTATTGTTCGAGTGGAGCAACACGAATTTCAACGCCGGTAATGGAATGTTGCTCTAATAAATCTCTTGTTATTTGAGCAAACTCTGCCGAATGGTCGAAGCTAATGATTTTCG
>CAILKF010000097.1 GCA_903834705.1 uncultured Actinomycetes bacterium | reverse complement strand
GGCGTTATCCCAGTAATTTTTGCTTCATCTTTACTTTATATTCCATCCCTGATTGTGAACTTTACAAACTCTCAAGCAGCGTGGGCAGTGTGGATTAGCCGAAACTTTGTTAAGGGCGATCACTGGATTTACATCCTTTCCTATGCTGCAATGATTATCTTCTTCACCTATTTCTATGTTGCAATCACATTCAACCCAGATGAAGTTGCTGACAATATGAAAAAGTACGGGGGATTTGTTCCTGGAATTCGTGCAGGTCGCCCAACTTCTGAGTATTTGCAATATGTACTTTCAAGAATTACAGCCCCTGGTTCGTTGTACTTGGCATTTGTTGCCATCATTCCGATCTTGGCTCTCATTCTTTTCGGTGCAACTCAGAACTTCCCATTTGGTGGAACAGCTATCTTGATCGTCGTCGGGGTAGGACTTGATACTGCTAAGCAGATTGAAAGCCAGCTACAACAACGCTCATATGAGGGGTTCTTGCGCTAATGCGTTTAGTCCTGGTCGGACCACCAGGTGCGGGCAAAGGAACTCAAGCGCAATTTTTGGCTTCGCACTATTCAATTCCACACATCTCTACTGGAGATATCTTTCGTGCCAATCTCAAAGAGGGAACACCTCTTGGTGTCCAAGCTAAGACATTTATGGACCGCGGGGAGTTAGTGCCAGACTCAGTCACCAATGAGATGGTTCGAGATCGCTTAACAAAAGGTGATCTTGCAAATGGCTTTCTGCTTGATGGATTTCCACGCAATGTGGCCCAAGCACAAGTGCTTCGAGATATTTTGAAAGAGAAAAATACGCCCCTAGATGCGGTTCTTGAATTAATCATCGAAACAAAAGAAATTGTTCTTCGCCTATCCGGGCGTCGCACATGTAGAAATTGTGGAAAAGTTTGGCACCTCACATACGAGAAGCCAACTTCTGCTGGCATTTGCGATTCTTGCCAAGGTGAGCTCTATCAGCGCGAGGACGATAAGGAAGAAGTTGTCACTCGTCGACTAGAAGTTTACGAAGAGCAAACCGCACCAATTGTGGCATTTTATAAGGGCGAAGGCTTACTGATTTCGATAAGTGCTACCGGGCCAGTTTCAGAAATCACAGATCACGCGATTCAAGCTTTAGCAAAATCTTAGAATATTCTCATGCCAATTCAAATTAAGAATTTAGATCAACTGCAAACTATGCGCCGTGCTGGCCTATTGGTGGGCCAGACTCTGGAATTATTGAAAACTTCTATCAAAGTCGGAATGCGCACCGACGCTCTTGATGCAATCGCAGAAGCTAATATCAAGCGAGGTGGCGGAATATCCAATTTCAAAGGTTATCGAGGATTTCCAGCCACAATTTGCGTCTCAGTCAACGATGAAGTTGTTCATGGAATTCCTGGCGATCGTGTGCTTGAGGACGGTGACGTAGTTTCTATCGACTGTGGAGCCGTTATTGATGGGTGGCATGGAGATGCGGCTTTTTCAGTCGGAATGGGGAATGTAGATCCGCAAGATCAGAAGATGATGGATGTATGTGAAGAATCGATGTGGCGTGGAATTGCTGCCGGTCGTAGTGGTGGGAAATTGACCGATATCGGTCATGCGATTGAAGAATATATAAAATCTCAAGGCAAGTATGGAATTCTTCAAGAATATGGCGGGCACGGCATCGGAACCGAGATGCATCAAGAACCGCATGTTTTAAACTTTGGTAAAAAAGGATTGGGTCCAGAAATTACGCCTGGATTCGTATTAGCAATTGAACCGATGATCACTCGTGGAACTCATAAGACTAAAGTTCTCTCCGATGATTGGACTGTTGTTTCAAACGACAAATCCAGAGGTTCCCACTTTGAGAATTCGTACTGCATTGCCCCTGATGGGAAACCATTTGTGCTTACAGCCCTTGATGGAGGCAAAGCACGGCTTGGGGCGTTGGGCATCGAAATATCTGAACTTCTCGCTTAATTTGCCCACTTTTCGAGCTTTTACACGGGTGTGGCAGGAACTACACCCTTGTAAGCCCATTGAACTCTTAGGCGATTTCCCTTATACCCCCGCCTGGCTTTAGAATCACCTTTCGCTTTACGTCAATTCCACATGCACAGAAAAGAAGGTATCGCTTGGCCAAGAAAGATGGTGCTATCGAAATTGAAGGCACTGTTGCTGAAGCGCTACCTAACGCGATGTTTCGCGTGGAGTTAACGAACGGGCACAAAATTCTCGCTCACATCAGCGGGAAGATGCGGAAGAACTACATCCGTATCCTTCCAGCCGATCGTGTCATCGTGGAGTTGAGTCCATACGATCTCACCCGAGGTCGGATTGTTTACCGTTACAAGTAATTCTTTTAAGAATTAATTGTTCGTAAATAATTTTAGATGTAGTAAACGAAGGAGGGCAGCTCATGAAAGTTAAGCCAAGCGTGAAGAAGATTTGCGAAAAGTGCAAAGTTATTCGTCGCAAGGGTCGCGTCATGGTTATCTGCGACAACCTCCGACATAAGCAACGTCAGGGCTAAGAAGTAAAAACTTAATTCGTCGAAAGATGGATTAAGGAAAGTGTTACGCGTGGCGCAACTGTTCGAGATATCGAAAGATAAATCGCGCAGACCCTTGGACCGGTAGGCCAAGGCCCATCAATTGATGGGGAGCGTTGCGGAGGACCTATCGGATTAATGAATGGTTGGTTATATGGCACGTCTTGTTGGTGTCGATCTACCGCGCGAAAAGCGTGTTGAGGTCGCACTCACCTATATCTTCGGAATGGGTATGACCCGTTCTCAAAAAACTCTCGCGGCAACTGGCATTAGTCCAGATACACGCGTTAAAGATCTTCAAGAGCCAGAGTTAGCAAAACTCCGTGAGTTCATTGAAGCTAACTTCAAAATTGAAGGCGATTTGCGACGTGAAGTCGCCGCCGATATTCGACGTAAAGTCGAAATTCAAAGCTACCAAGGTATTCGTCACCGCAAGGGACTTCCTGTACGTGGTCAGCGCACACATACAAACGCTCGTACTCGTAAGGGTCCTCGTAAAGCAATTGCCGGTAAGAAAATGGTGACTAAGTAATGGCCGCTCCTAAAGCAAAACCAGCTGCAGCAACTACAAAAGCTGCACCAAAAGGAAAAGTAAAACTTCGCAAGAAGGAGAAGAAGAACGTTGCTGTTGGACAGGCGCACATTAAGAGCACCTTCAACAACACCATCATCTCCATCACCGACCCAACTGGCGCTGTTATCT
>CAILKF010000096.1 GCA_903834705.1 uncultured Actinomycetes bacterium | reverse complement strand
TGCTTTACACGCAGGACTAGCAGGTGGGGCAACTTGCATTCTTATTCCAGAGATTCCATTTTCAATTGAAAAAGTTTGCGCATATGTTGAAGCTCGTTACCAAACAAATTACGCACCAATTATTGTTATCGCCGAAGGTGCCGTACCTCAAGATGGCGACCTGATTACTAAAGATGGGACCCTAGATTCTTTTGGTCATGTGAAACTTTCTGGAATTGGCGAATGGCTTGCGCAGGAAATTGAACAACGGACTGGAAAAGAGGCGCGTACCTCGGTATTGGGCCATATTCAACGAGGTGGCACACCAACTGCCTTTGACCGGGTCCTAGCAACACGGTTTGGATTGCATGCAATCACAGCTATCCATGATGGAGATTTTGGAAAAATGGTGGCCTTGCATGGAACTCAGATCGAACGGGTTTTGCTCTCTAGCGCAACTGAGAAACTAAAGGTTGTCGACCCATCCCTGTACGCCGAAGCGGAAATCTTCTTCGGATAGCCCAGATTTAATTACCCCGCCCCCAACAGCAAAGGATCTCTAGGCTTATGAGCGTGAACCCCAATTCAACTCAATCATCTCAAATCGATGCGCTATTCACTCCTGGGTTAGTTGCTGCACAGCAACCAAATTGGCCAGATAAAGATGCATTGGCAAGAGCAGTTGAACAGTTACGCACTTTCCCACCACTTGTTTTTGCTGGTGAGTGTGACACGCTAAAAGAGAAGATTGCCGAAGCTGCAGAGGGTCGTGCATTTTGGTTGCAAGGTGGGGATTGTGCTGAAACTTTTGCTGGTGCAACTGCTGATTCAATTAGAAATCGGATGAAAACTATTTTGCAAATGGCTGCAGTTTTGCAGTACGGCGCCAGTTTGCCAGTGTTAAAAGTTGGTCGCATGGCTGGACAGTTTGCCAAGCCGCGCAGTAATGACAATGAAACTCGTGGGGATGTAACTCTTCCGGCCTATCGCGGAGATGCAGTAAATGATTTGGAGTTCACGCTTGAATCTCGTACTCCTGACCCGCAAAGATTAGTTCGCGTTTACCAAACTTCAGTATCCACACTCAACTTAGTACGCGCCTTTACTCATGGTGGATTTGCTGATCTGCGCCGAGTGCATGAATGGAATAAGGGATTCATCCGCGATTCGGCAGTCGGTGAACGTTATGAGCAGATGGCAAATGAAATCGGCAGAGCGTTGGCATTTATGCATTCAGCCGGTGTTGATCCAGATGCGTTTAGAAGTGTTGACCTTTACTCCAGCCATGAGGCGTTAATTCTTGAGTATGAGCGTGCGTTGACTCGTATCGATTCACGTACTCAGGAGCCATACGATGTTTCAGCACATTTTGTTTGGATCGGGGAACGTACTCGCAAAATTGATGGAGCACATGTTGATTTCTGTTCCAAAATTCGCAATCCAATTGGGGTAAAACTTGGACCGAAAACCCAAGTGGATGAGGTTTTGGCCTTAATTGAGAAGTTAGATCCAAATCGCGAACCTGGCAGATTGACTTTCATCACTCGCATGGGTGCTGGTGTTGTACGTGAGGCCCTTCCTAAATTAGTTGAAGGTGTAACAAAGTCGGGGGCTAAAGTTTTGTGGGTTTGTGATCCGATGCATGGCAATACTTATGAGGCCCCTAGTGGTTACAAGACTAGAAAATTTGATGACGTACTTGATGAGGTTCGTGGATTCTTTGAAGTACATAAAAAACTAGGAACTCATCCAGGTGGAATCCATATTGAGTTAACCGGTGATGATGTAACTGAGTGCGTCGGCGGGGGAGAGCAAATCTCACATGATGATCTTTCCTCTAGATATGAGACTGCATGCGATCCACGGTTAAACCACACTCAATCACTTGAGCTGGCTTTTCTCGTTGCCGAAATG
>CAILKF010000095.1 GCA_903834705.1 uncultured Actinomycetes bacterium | reverse complement strand
TCTGGTCGGGGCGGGGAGATTCGAACTCCCGGTCTCCTGCTCCCAAAGCAGGCGCGCTAGCCACTACGCTACGCCCCGCGGCGTAAGTTGGAAGTCTAGAGGAGAAATTCCCCTTCTCGTACCGACCCGATACCGTTAGCCCTTGTTACCAGGCCCACTCGGCCCAGTAGCAGTCTCGCGGGTGTAGCTCAATGGTAGAGCCCCAGCCTTCCAAGCTGGCCATGCCGGTTCGATCCCGGTCACCCGCTCCACAGTTTTACGAAGTTTGCGTGACGGTTCCAATTTCTACAAATATTGCGCGACCACTAAGCGTCAGAGGTTTGGCCGATGTGACAGCCATTCCATCAATTGCTCTAACCGAGATGGTTGCACCAGATCCACCAACAATAATCGTGCCTTCGATAGCGAAGGTATAACGAATTGCCAAAGACGGCGGGAGAAATACTTTTCCATACGAATTTGTGATTTCGTATTTTGATGTACATGCGGAATCACAACCAATGAGTTCAAACCCAAAATATCCATCTGCTTGGGTAGACGTCCCGTGAACAATTATTGAAACTCTATATGCGGTATTTGCGGCGAGAGTTTTTATTATTGCTGAATCATTCCAAGCTCCAGCAGTTGCGGTTGAAAGTACCCAAGTTGGAATTGGTAAATCCAAAGCACTCGAAGGACCAGCAGCTCCGACTGTTCCTGTTTCACCTTTGCTCCCTGTAACACCTGCTGTTCCTGTTTCACCTTTCAAACCTTGCGCTCCCGTATTTCCCGTTGACCCCGGAGCACCTGCAGTTCCCGGAGCACCTGCCGCTCCCGGAGCACCTGCCGCTCCGGGTGTTCCCATTGATCCTGCAACACCTGCTCCGCCACTTGCACCGGCAACACCTGCTTCACCTCTAATTCCAGTTGCACCAGTTGCACCAGTTGCACCAGTTGCACCAGTTGCACCTTGGGCACCTGTTACTGCAGCAACGGAAGATGCATTTCTTCCATCAGTTCCGTTTGCTCCACTTGCGCCTGCAGTTCCTGTAGTTCCTTGCGTGCCACGCAAACTAATTCCCACGGGCCACCGACCACTAGCTTTTGGTCCATAAATGGTGAGGGCTTTTGTATCAATGTAGAAATCACCATTGATTCCCACCGTTGATTTTGGTGCAGATAGCCCACTCAATATTGTGTTGCTCGGCGTTGTTGCAGTGCGTCCGGCTGAAGCAGGCTTAATGCTTTTACTTGCGGAGAAAGATGCATCTGCGAAAGCAAAATTTGAAACCACTGCAATTATCGCAATGTAAATCTTTGCTTGAACTTTCCAGTTGGTCATGAACGCTCCCATTGGCTCGTTCTCCGCAAAATCAGTATGAGGCGGGCCATCTCAGCCAACAATCAGGTGTCCCCCAACTCCACGCGTAAGGCAGGTCAGGGTTGCCCCACAATCACCACGGCCGGTAAAAAACTCTGACCATTATTTAAGGTTTATTGAGTACATTCTTGAGCATTGAAGAGTTCTCTACAGGTAGTCAACAGCGATTGCTGATTGATGAGGAATCTCTCAGGAGATGAAAGGTAGGCATCACAATGGCTTCGAAAAAGAAGATCATTACAGTTGCAGTTACAACCGTTGCGCTTTCCCTTGGCAGCGTTGGTATTGCAACGGCATCAAATTCAAAATCTAAAGTTGCAGTAACAAAGATTTCAGCAAAAGCAACTGGATTCGCTATGGCCGGACGTGGGATCGGCGGACCTGAAAAAGATGTGGCCACAGTCCTTTCAGCACTGGTCACAAAGGGAACAATTACACAGGCGCAAGCTGATGCAATTGCTGCAGCACTTATAGCTTCACGTGATGCAAATAAACCACCGATGAGTGCACAGCAATCTGCACATGAAACACTCATTGCAACAACTTTGGGTATCGATGTAGCAACTCTTGAGACTCGACTTCGTGCAGGGGATTCTCTTGCAACGATTGCAGGCTCAAAGACTGCAGCACTAATCACAGCATTGGTTGCCGATCAGACAAAGCAAATTGATGCAGCGGTGACTGCCGGAAAAATCACTGCAGCTCAAGCAACAACTCTTAAATCCAAACTCACCGCATCTATTACTGCGATGGTGAATAAAACTGGAGCACCAAAGGGTGGGCCTATGGGCGGACACATGGGTGGCCGTATGGGCGATATGGATGGCGATCATGGTCCAATGATGGGTGGCCTAGCACCAGTCATTCCGACTACGTAATACAAAACCGCAAGGGCCCGTCACCAATCTGGTGGCGGGTTTTTGCGTTGTATTGCAATAACCTCATGAGAGACTTCCTGCATGCGTATTCATATTGGCAGTGATCATGCAGGACTCGAACTTAAAGCCACACTTGTTGCCCACCTCAAATCACAAGGCCATGACGTCACAGATCATGGTCCTCACGAATATGACGCGCTCGATGATTACCCAGATTTCTGCATTCCTGCTGCGCAAGCAACTGCAAAGGATGCGAGCTCGCTAGGCATTGTTCTCGGTGGCTCCGGTAACGGAGAACAGATGGCTGCAAATAAAGTTGAGGGAATACGTGCAGCGCTGTGCTGGTCTATTGAAACTGCGAAATTAGCTAAAGAGCACAACAATGCAAATGTCATTGCGCTGGGTGGCCGTATGCATAGTCAAGAACTTTGTATTCAAATTCTGGATACATTTATTAACACACCATTTTCGAATGACGAGCGACATATCCGTCGCATTAATAAAATTAGCGCATTCGAAACTGGAAAATAACTACTTACTTCTTGATGTAAGCAAGATCCGTTACGCGATGGTTCTTTCTCAATCCTTGCCCTTCAAATCGCGTCAATGGACGCCATTCTGGCCGAGGGATTATTCCACCAGAGAATTGTTCGGACTGTGAAAATGCATCCGCAATCCATTGTGCATAAGGAACCCAATCTGTAGCTATGTTAAAAACTCCGCCTTGCTTCATTCTTGATGCTGCTAGGGCGATAAATTCGGCATTAATAATTCTTCTTTTGTGATGTCTTGTTTTCGGCCAAGGGTCTGGAAAAAATAGGTTAATTCCGTCGAGGGATTCATTGTCAATCATCGTCGTTAGAATTAAGTGAGCATCTTCATCCATGACTCGAACATTGCTCAATGAGTTTTCTTCAATAAGTGAAAGCAGTTTTCCAATACCGGGTTGATGCACATCGTTTGCCAGGAATGCCGTTGCAGGAAAATTGCGAGCTATTTCAACTGTGGCCTCCCCCATGCCAAAGCCGATTTCCATCACAACTTTTTCGAAGCCGCTGAAAAGTGATTGAAGGTCGAGTAGTTCTGAGTTATAGGTAACCCCGAATTGGCTCCACAACCTTTCTCGAGCATCAATTTGGGCAGCGGTAATACGAGTGCCACGTAGTTTGAAGCTCTTAATCGTTGGCCTTTCCATCTACCCAGCATTTCATGATTGGATACAACATCAACAATCCAGCCATAAGGGGTAAAAAGTGCCAGGAGTAAATCTCACTCGGTCAGAAGCCAATGAACGCTCACGCCAGATTAAGGTCAAGAGCTACGTTATTGACCTAGACCTCACTAGCGGAACTGAGACATTTACCTCCTCCACGAAAATTGTTTTTGAGGCAATTACTCCAGGTGTCTCCACATTTATCGATGTGGTTGGCAAAAAAATCGTGAAAGCCACACTCAACGGAATGCCTCTAGACACCGGCAATTACGACGGCGAAAGTATTTTCTTACCGTCAATCGGAGCGCAGAACGAGCTTCACATCATTGTCGATGCAATCTATTCAAAATCTGGTGAAGGACTACATAGATTCGTAGACCCAGCCGATAACGAGGTTTACCTTTACTCCCAGCACGAAGTGGCAGATGCCCGTAAAACCTTTGCCTGCTTTGATCAACCAGACCTCAAGGCGACTTTTGCCATTTCAGCCAAAGCTCCAGCCCACTGGCAAGTTATTTCCAACAACCCAATTGCATCAGTTAAAGAAACTGGTTCCACGAAAGAGTGGGTATTCACAACAACACCGCTGCTTCCAACTTATCTCACTGCCCTTGTTGCTGGTCCTTACCACCGCGTCGATGACACATACGTAGGCGAAAAGAGTGTTCCGCTTGCTTTGTATTGCCGTAAATCTTTAGCACCTAGCCTGGACGCCGAAGAAATCTTTAAAATTACTAAACAAGGCTTTGCCTTTTATGAAAAAGAATTTGGTTTGGCATATCCCTTTGATAAGTACGATCAATTAGCAGTCGCCGAGTTTAATGCCGGAGCAATGGAAAATGCCGGTTGCGTAACTTTTGCTGAAGATTACTTCGTCTTTAGAAGTAAGGTCACAGATAAGAATTACAACTGGCGCGCAAATGTGATCTTGCATGAAATGGCACATATGTGGTTTGGCGACTTAGTAACGATGTCTTGGTGGGATGACCTTTGGCTCAATGAGTCATTTGCAGAATGGGCTTCATATTTCACACTTGCTCAGGCAACACGTTTTACTAATTCCTGGACAGTATTTAACGCAGAACGCAAGAATTGGGCCTACCGTCAAGACCAGCTCTCTTCCACACACCCAATCGTTGTCGATATGCATGACCTAGAAGCGGTGAAAAATAACTTTGATGGAATTACATATGCCAAGGGGGCATCTGTTCTACAGCAGTTGGTATCCCATGTGGGCAAAGAAGCATTCATACAAGGCTTGCGTCAATACTTTGCTAAGCATGCTTGGGGCAACACAACGCTCAATGACTTACTTGTAGAACTAGAAGCAACAAGTGGTCGCGATCTCAAGCCGTGGGTATCAACATGGTTGCAAACCGCTGGTGTAAATACATTACGTGCGCACATTGAAACTTCTGGAGATTCTTACGCTTCAATTTCAGTTCTTCAAGAAGTTCCACGTATGCCTGAAGGCTCGAAAGAACTTCGCCCTCACCGCATGGCTGTAGGCCTTTACGATCTCAAGGAAGGCGTATTGGTGCGACGCAAGAGCATCGAGGCAGATATTGCAGGAGCTAAAACGGCAATCGCCCAATTGGCCGGTGAGAAAATTGCTGACTTGGTATTGCTCAATGATCACGATCTTTCTTACGGGAAGATTCGCTTCGACGAACGTTCAATTACTACTCTAAAAAACCATTTGGGCGATATTCAAGACCCACTCAGTAGAGCGTTGTGTTGGTCTGCAACATGGGACATGTTGCGAGATGGCGAACTCTCAGCCAGCGATTACGTTCCGATGGTTATTAAAGCCCTTGCCGGGGAATCTGATGTTGCAATCGTTTCTATGACTCTTATCCAATTAGAAACTGCAGTGGAACTCTTTGCATCCGAGAGTAATCGCATACGTTTGCGCCGAGTTGTTGCAGATGGTGTCGAAGGGCTATTCAATACATCGGCACCAGGTAGCGACCTACAGTTGCAATATGCAAGGGCATTTGCCAGTCGTGCAGTAACCACAGAACAAACTGATCGAGTTCGTGGAGCACTCAACGGCGAAGTTAAAGGTCTCACCATCGATGCGGATCTGCGTTGGCATTTCCTCAACACACTTGTAGAACGTGGATTGGCAACTGTTGCAGATATCGATGCAGAACTCGTGACTGATAACACTGCCAACGGACAACGCTACGCCTCCTTTGCAAGAGCTGCACTGCCTGATGCAACGGTCAAATCCAAATCTTTTGATTCGGTAATCAAAGATGATTTAAGCAATCACATCCAACTCTCAACGATTCAGGGCATTCAGCGTCCGACACAGAGAGATCTCCTAGCGCCATTCGTCTCACGATATTTCGACATCGTGCGCGAAGTCTGGGATTCACAATCACATGAAATTGCAAAGAACGTGGCAGCAGGCCTTTATCCCACGTACATCACTACGCAACACACTCTTGAGTTAACACAGAATTGGTTAACTGGAGTTGGAGCAGATGCACCTTCAGGTTTGCGTCGAGTGATGGCAGAAAATAGAGATGCGATGGCTCGTGCACTTAATGCGCAAGCATGCGATGCACGTTAAGCAGTTGCTGAACTAACACCAAAGGGTTCTAGATACGGCACCCAACGTGCATCAGCGCGACCTGTTCCAAGCACTCTCCATGCGGCACCGACAGGTTCGCGAGGAATTGAACGCAATCTCCACCCCAAATCTTTAAGTGGTTTATCTGCTTTGAGGTGATTGCACTTATGGCAGGCGGAGACAACGTTCTCCCATGTGTGCCCTCCACCTCGACTTCGAGGAATAACGTGATCAATCGAGGTTGCAGGTGCTGTGCAATACACACACCTTCCGCCGTCGCGAGCAAAAAGTGCTCTGCGTGAAAGTGGAACAGCGTGCCTGTAGGGAACTCGAACATAGCGATTAAGTTTGATGACAGACGGAAGAGAAATTTCCCCTCCGGTGAAATGTAAAACAACTCCAGTGTCTTCAATCATTGTTGCTCGAGAGTTAAGAACAAGGATTAACGCGCGACGCTCTGAAACAACACCTAACGGCTCGTAAGTTGCGTTAAGGACGAGAGTGCCCGACATAGTGACTCCGATCAGGTGCGTGGCTCGCACCGATTGGCACATCTTGCCCGAAATTGAGCCTTCGTGGGCGCATTTACAGGTGATTAAGTTAGAGTCGGCCCATTATGTACGCACAAATTCACTCCCTGGCCTTACACCAGACATCTAGCCTTTCAGAGCGAACTACCAAAATTTGGGACTGGTTTAGTGGCTCACCTCTTCACATCATCACAATTCTTGTCATTGCTTTAATAGCTCAGCGACTTGGCTCCCGGGCAATTACGAAGACGATGAACCGTTTAGCAAGTGCAGATCTAATTCCCGGACCAGGCAACATGGCGGCACGTCAAAAAGAACGTGCAAAAACTACTGGAACAGTTCTATCAAGCACATTGAATGCAGTTATTTGGGTCATCACTTTAGGAATGGTACTTGGCGAATTCGGATTGAACCTCGGTCCGTTGATTGCATCAGCGGGAATAATTGGCGTAGCACTTGGACTCGGTGCGCAAACTATTGTGCGCGATGTTTTATCAGGCTTATTCATGTTGGTTGAAGATCAATATGGCGTTGGAGATAAAGTTGAAGTGTTAGATATCTCTGGCACAGTCGAAAAAGTTGGTCTACGTATTACTACGGTGAGAGATTCAGCTGGAACGCTGTGGTATTTGCGCAACGGTGAAATATTAAAAGTTGGAAACCGCTCTCAATCTGGTTGATTAACTAGATGAATCGCGGCTGAATACAAATATTTCCAGAGTTCTGCTTTCAAATCTTCGGCCAACTCAACTCCATCAACGGCGCTTTTCATACACGCTAACCACGCATCACGGGCAGATGAATCAATATGAAAACCTCCGTGGCGCATTCGCAGACGAGGGTGACCTCTCGTTTCAGAATATGTGCCAGGCCCTCCCCAATATTGCTCTAAGAACATCTGCAATCTTTGAGCAGCTTCCTTAAAGTCGTGGTCTGGATACATAGGTGCCAATATTGGGTCGACAGATACCCGAGCATAAAATTGTGAAACTAAATCGGCGAAAAAAGCTGTTCCGCCAACTCGATCATAAAAGGTTTCCACATCAGAATTTCTCATCGCTTTAAATCCGCAGTCTTAATTCCGCGTGCGATACGGAGCACGAAATATGAAGTAACTACGCACATTACCCCGCTTGCATAGAACGCAAAGGCGTAATCTCCGAATTCAACTCTGGCCACGGCAGCACCAAAAGCCGCGATTGATCCTCCTACCTGATGCGCTGCAAACACCCAACCATAAACAACAGTTGCCTTATCTGCTCCCAGAATAGTTCTACAAAGCATAATTGTTGGTGGAACAGTTGCTACCCAATCAAGTCCGTAGAAGATGACGAAGACCAACGTCGATGGATGAACAGTGGAGAAAAGGATTGATGGAAGTAAGAAGAGCGACACTCCACGTAAAAAGTAATAGAAGAACAATAATTTTCTTGGGTCATAACGATCTGTAAGCCAACCCGAAAAAATGGTTCCAACAACGTCAAAAACTCCGACAAGTGCCAGCAAACTTGCTGCAGCAACTTCCATCATTCCGTGGTCGTGTGCTGCGGGGATAAAGTGAGTGCCGATAAGGCCACTGGTTGATAATCCGCAAACAAAGAATGAACCAACCAGGTACCAAAAGTCTTTTACTTTGCTTGCTTCTTTCAATGTAGTTATCGCCAGTTTCCCAGCACTCATCCCACTTTTTACAGGTGGTTGCCAATCATTAGGTGCGCCATAAGGGAGTAGGCCGAGGTGTCCTGGACTTTCGCGAAGAAATAGCCAAATTATTGGCACCATAACGAATGCACCCAGCGCAACCGTTAACGAAACACTCTTCCATCCATGATCCATTGCCAGCATCGATAAACCCGGCAAGAAAATTAACTGCCCTGTTGCAGTAGCAGCAGTGAGTAAACCAATAACAATTCCACGTTTTTCAACAAACCAGCGATTAGCAATTGTTGCTGCAAAAACTAGCGCCATCGAACCTGTGCCGATACCAACGACTACTCCCCACAACATAACCAGGTGCCAAGGAGAGGAGATAAATACTGTTGATGCAGCGCCAGCCCCAACTACAGTCAAGGCAGTCATGACAACTTTGCGAATTCCAAATCGCTCCATAAGGGCAGCAGCAAAAGGGGCAGTTAGCCCAAAGAGCAACACATTTACTGATACCGCTAGTGAGATCTGATCTCGTCCCCAACCAAATGCTTCTTCTAAAGGGACTATAAGTACAGATGGCGCGGAGCGAAAACCTGCGGTGGCGACAAGTGTTAAAAACGTAACAGAGGCAGCAACCCAACCAGGATGAATTTTCCTATCGAGCTTTGGCAATTCTTGTGCCATTACTTCTGTGTATTTGATTCTTCGAGGTATTCGTTTAAGAACTCGCGCTCTATTTCATTAATTGGACGAGACTTAAAAGTTTCCATAGAAACCGCTACTTGCACAGTCTTAGCACGGGCATGAAGGATGCCGTTACGCGACATTTCATACCCGAGTTCAAAAGATGAATTGCCTATCCGCGCAACCCAAATAGCAACATCCAATTCAACGCCACCTTCATAGATCGCTTCTACAAAATCTAATTCAGCGCGAGCAACAACCATATCTTTGAAAAGTGGAGTTAATCCTCGCTCTACGCGCGAATACCACGTCATGTCAGCGCGTGCTTCTTGCACATATGTTAGGTACACAGCGTTATTGATATGACCGAAAGCATCAAGGTCTGCCCATCGAACATGTACCGAATTGTGATGTCTCATTAACGGGTCAGCTTTCTATATGTAACTCGGTGAGGCCTTGCTGCGTCCACTCCAAGTCTTTCAATCTTATTCTTTTCATAGGATTCAAAGTTACCCTCAAACCAGAACCACTTTGACTCACCTTCGTAAGCCAAAATATGAGTCGCTACACGGTCAAGGAACCAACGATCGTGGGAAATCACTACCGCACAGCCCGGAAACTCAAGGAGTGCGTTCTCAAGTGACCCAAGAGTTTCAACATCTAAATCGTTCGTTGGCTCATCGAGCAATAGTAAGTTTCCGCCCATTTTTAAAGTTAACGCAAGATTTAGGCGATTGCGCTCTCCGCCTGAAAGTACGCCAGCCATCTTTTGTTGATCAGGACCCTTAAAACCAAAAGCTGAAACATATGCACGGCTTGGCATTTCAACTTGTCCAACTTTCATGAAATCTAGTCCGTCGGAAACAACTTCCCACAAAGTTTTCTTTGGATCAATGCCAGAACGTGACTGATCAACGTAAGCGATTTTTACAGTCTCGCCAACTTTGATACTGCCGGAATCTGGTTGCTCAACTCCCATAATCATCTTAAACAAAGTTGTCTTGCCCGCACCGTTTGGTCCGATTACTCCAACAATGCCGTTGCGTGGCAAAGTAAATGACAAATCATCTACCAAAACTCGATCGCCGAAAGCTTTAGATAAGTTTTCAACTTCAACAACAATATTTCCAAGGCGGGGTCCTGGTGGAATCTGAATTTCCTCAAAGTCCAACTTACGCATCTTGTCAGCCTCTGCTGCCATTTCTTCATAACGAGCAAGGCGAGCCTTTGATTTAACTTGGCGACCTTTTGAATTCTGGCGGACCCATTCAAGTTCTTCTGTTAAACGCTTAACACGCTTGGCATCTTTTTGTCCTTCAATCTTTAAACGGGTGGACTTAGTTTCTAGATAGGTCGAATAATTTCCCTCATACGGATACGCACGGCCACGGTCTAATTCCAAAATCCAATCGGCGACGTTGTCCAAGAAATATCTATCGTGAGTAATGGCTACAACAGTGCCTGGGTACTTACTCAAATGTTGCTCGAGCCATTGAACTGACTCTGCATCCAAATGGTTTGTAGGTTCGTCTAACAACAATAAATCAGGTTGCTGCAAAAGCAACTTACATAGCGCTACACGTCTGCGTTCTCCACCTGATAGCACTGTTACATCTGCCTCCGGTGGCGGGCAACGAAGCGCGTCCATCGCTTGCTCAAGTTGTGAATCTAAATCCCATGCATTTCTATGATCGAGTTGCTCTTGCAAATTACCCATCTCAGCAAGCAACTTGTCGTAATCGGCATCTGGGCTAGCCATCTCTTCACTCACTTCATTAAAGCGAGCCATCAAAGCCATAGTTTCTGCAACACCTTCTTGCACATTTTCTAATACATTCTTGGTTTCATTAAGCGGAGGTTCTTGCAACAAAATCCCAACTGTGTAACCGGGGGTAAGAAATGCTTCGCCATTGGAAGGTTGCTGTAATCCAGCCATAATCTGCAAGACAGTAGATTTACCTGCACCATTGGGGCCAACCACACCAATTTTTGCACCCGGGTAAAACGCAAGAGTGACGTCATCGAGAATTACTTTCTCGCCATGCGCCTTGCGCGTCTTCTTCATTGTGTAAATAAACTCGGCCATAAGAGGAAACCTTATCGTCTCGGATGGGTAGACTACGCATCGACAAAGCCACTCCAGCGCCTGTAGCTCAGTTGGATAGAGCACCTGCCTTCTAAGCCGGTTGTCGCAGGTTCGATTCCTGCCAGGCGCACCTCGTTTTTGCTTACCTCATCTTATGGAATTTCAATAAATAAATACAAAAAGAAGCGGCCGGCTTTCGCCGACCGCTTCTTTTAGCCTTGGAGGGGCTTTAGAACATTATTTACTTAGCCAATCTTTGCGATTTGCGCCAAAGACTTAGCCTTAAGAGCACCATCGATAACGCTGAAGCCAAGTGCAGCTCCCTTGTCGCCAGAACATTTTGAGCTGAGTATGTATGTCGCTACATCTTTTACAGCTGCTGCCTTGGTCTTATCTGTGTAAGCAGTATCTGCAAGCATGTAAGAAACAATACCTAGTGGGTATGCACCAGCTTCTTTGGTTGCAAAATCATAAGTAAGGAATCCGTTTACATCCTGAGTTGCACTTGCAAGGAATGCTCCAACACCAACTGAGTCAGGTGCAACAGAGCCTCCTGCAGGATTGATGATTTTTGCAACTCTCAACTTGTTTGCAGTCGCGTAGCTGACTTCAGCAAAAGTAACTGAGTATGGGGTCTTACCCGCTAATTGAGTAACACCAGTTGATGACCCTTGACCAACGATGCGACCGATGTTGGCTTTATCATTGATATTTCCTGGGAATGAAGTTGTAAAGACTTTGTTGTTTGCCTTTGTCCAAACAGTTGGAGCGCTTAGGTTTAGATACTTGGTGAAATTATCCACCGTTCCTGAAGAGTCATTGCGATAAACAACGGTGATCTTCTTGTTTGGTAGCGTGTAGTGAGGAGCTACTTCAACAGTTTTTAAAACAATTAAGTTGCCCTTGGCATCCTTTGCAGGGTTTCCAGCAGCGTCCTTCTTGTAATAAACAGTCTTAGTGATCTTGTTGTTATCAGCAACGATAGCTGGGTCATTCCACATGGTGATTGTTCCGCCGAAAATACCGGCGATTGTGCTCGCAGATAGCTGCAATGTCTTGCTACCAGGAAGATTGTGCAAGATTGCAATTGGTGCTGCTACTAATGGAATGTGAACAAGTGTGGTGCGGCGTGTGGCTGCCGTGTAAGGGGAATCTGACATCCAGAAGTCACCAGTTGACTTATCCGAGTTTGCTTGACCTGTCCCTGAACTTGAAGATGCATATGTATAAGTATTATTTGAGCCAGATGTTGCATAACCGGCTTTGCAAGCTTCGATTAAGTTTGCTGGAAAAGATGCTCCAGAACCCAATAGATCTGTTGCGAATGCGGGAGTTGATGCAACTATTGCTAACGCGAGCGCCATTGATGCCACTTTCGCGATTCGTGAAATTCTCATGTACTTCCCCTCATAGGTTTAATGAACTCTTACAGCCCAAACCTATGGATGGAGGGTGAACCCTTATCTATAACCAACTAAACAACAGCCAACAGTTAAGTGAACAGTTGGTGTTGACTAACCGAAGCGACCGGTGACGTAATTCTCTGTTCGCTTGTCCCTTGGGCGCGAGAAGATTTCACTTGTCGGCGCGCATTCAATCATTTGTCCAGGTCCGTTATCTGATAAGAAAAATGCTGTGTAGTCAGAGACACGAGCTGCTTGTTGCATATTGTGAGTAACAATAATGATCGTCATTGAGTCCGATAAGTGACGAATGGTTTCCTCAATGCGCAAGGTAGAACCTGGATCAAGAGCCGAGCACGGCTCGTCCATTAACAAGACTTGGGGACGCACAGCAAGGGCCCTAGCAATACATAAGCGCTGTTGTTGGCCGCCGGAAAGGGATCCACCGTGTGCATTAAGGCGATCTTTAACTTCGCTCCAAAGGCCAGCTCTTTCGAGGCATTCCTCCATAAGGTCGTCTTTATTGTCAACTTTAAGTTGAGCCAATTTCAGACCAGAGAGAACGTTCTGTCCGATGGTCATAGAAGGGAATGGATTTGGTTTTTGAAAAACCATTCCGATTTGCAAACGAATCTTCGTTACATCTGTTCCCGGAGCGTAGACATCTTTACCATCAAGTAAGACCTCGCCAGCCATTGCGGCGCCAGGAATAAACTCATGCATACGGTTCATGGTTCTGATGAATGTTGACTTACCGCAACCGGAGGGCCCAATGAGCGCAGTTACTGTTCCTGCCGCGAAATCTAAAGTGACGTCGGAAAGAACATGATTCTTTCCAAACCAGGCATGAATACCACGTGCTTCGAGCCCACGTCCCATCGCCAAAGTGCCAGGTGCTCTCTTTGGCGCATTGCTTGCCACGCTACCAAGTGATGTTGGCTTAACGGATGTATCCATTTTTTCGTTCTCACTTTCCATTGAATCGGTCACTTTGCGACCTTTCTACTACCTAAGAATCGAGCAAGGGTGAAAAACACCAACACTAAAACGAGAAGTACAAGCAAGCCGGCCCATGCTCTTGTGATTGATTCCGGAGATCCTGCATTAAAGGATTTCCAGATGTAATAAGGCAAAGAACCAATTGGTCCATTAAAAGCATTTGGATTTACTTTATCTCCGCCACCAGTGAGCAAAAGGATTGGGGCAGTTTCGCCAGCAACTCTGGCAACACCTAAAATCATTGCAGTAATTAGACCACTTCTTGCGGCTGGCAAAACAATCATGGCAACTGTGCGCCATTGCGTACCACCTAGCGCGGTACCGGCTTCTCGCAAATCCTGTGGAATTAATCGAAGAACTTCTTCAGAGGTACGAGCAATGGTCGGGATCATCAAGATGGTAAGTGCCAGAGAGCCCATAAATCCTGAATAGGATTTTGTAATCGGATAAAGCACTGCAGAAAGAATAAAAAGGCCGGCAACAATTGATGGGACACCGCTCATAGCTTGAACCAAGAACCGAATTGGCCTTGTGAAGCGTCCTTGAATTTCAGTTAAATACAGTGCAGTCAAAATTCCAATGGGAACGCTCATTACTAAAGCAAGTGCCACCAATGTCAAAGTGCCAGTGATTGCATGGAGTAACCCGCCGTTTGAAAGAGGGTCGGTGGGTGTTGCCATAGACATGTCGTGAGTGAAAAGACCAAGATGAATACCTTTAGATCCCTTATTAATTACAGTGACCAAAATACTCACTATCGGAAGTAACGTAACAAAAGCTCCGAATGCAACTAGCGAACTGACAAAAGCATCTTTAGCAGATGCGCTGCCACGCAAAATAAATTGGCGAATAGTCGTAAACGCCAGATATGTCGCAAAGAATACGAAAAAGTAAGCGAGCTTGCCTTTCATTGGCGTAACAGAAACTACGAGAAAATCTACAATTGCCGCAAGGAGAAAAACCCCAAAATCAATTAAGTGATCTTTTGGTGATGCCTTCCAAGGCTTTGTAGGTGCGGGTGCAAGCGCGGTGCTCATCGCTTATTTCCGCCAAATCTCTTAACCATTAAATCTGCACCAGCATTAACCAAAAGTGTCAGCGCAAAGAGAATGAGTCCAGCAGCCATGAGCGCCTTAATTTCGTATGGGCTCGCGTCTCCGAATTTCAAAATAATAAGTGATGCAATGTTTCCGCCAGCACCAAAAAGCATCTGCCAATTAACTTGATAGACAATATTTAGTACTGTGTAAACGGCAACCGTTTCACCCATTGCACGACCAAGACCAAGCATTGCACCGCCAACAACTCCGCCGCGACCATAAGGAATAACTACTGCTTGAATCATTCCCCAGCGAGTTGCACCAAGTGCATAGGCGGCTTGAATTCGATCGAGCGGAGTTTGTGAAAAAACTTCACGAGAAACGGAAGTAATAATTGGAATAATCATTATTGCTAAAACAACTCCTGCGATAAATGGCGAGCGCGTAAAATAATATGCGGGTACGTGGAAGATGGGGATGAATCCCAAATAATGATTCAGTAACTTTGCCCAATATTCCACACTCGGCATGAGAACTAAAAATCCCCAAATTCCAAACAAGATTGATGGGAATGCGGCCATCATGTCAATAACAGATACCAAAATCTTCTTAAGCCAAGCTGGAGCATAAAAATTGAGAAAGAGCGCAGTGAAGACCGAGATTGGGACAGCAATTAACACTGCAACGATCGAGCATAAAATTGTGCCAACAAGCATTGCAGCAATTCCAAAATGACTTTCGACAACATTGCCGGCATCATCAGTTGTAATTGCCCACGTTGAAGAAGTTATAAAATTGAAACCTTCTTGTCGCAATACTTCAAAACCTCGGTAACCCAAAAAGATTGTGATTAACCCTAAGATTGCTAGTGAAGATAAGCCACCGGTTGTAACAACTCCGCGGAACACGCGATCAGAAAATCGCGGTTCTGTTGTAATCTCTCGAGGAATGGCAACGCCTGAAGATGGCGCGGGTGCAGAAGGCTGGATATATGTCTGAGGCACAGTGGAATAGTGGTCGCAAAGCACAGAATTTATGTAGAACTTTGGTTACGGGAGGGTGAACGAGAGGTGAAATCACTGCATCTCGTGCCAGGGCCCTTCGGCTTTTGAGAACCAAGGGATTGAGACCTAAGGTTGCCACCATGGCAAATGACGCACCCCACCTCATCTGGATAGATTGCGAGATGACCGGGCTTTCCCTCGAAAAAGATGTCCTCGTAGAGATCGCAGTCTTGGTCACCGATTCGGAGTTGAACGTCATCGGTGAAGGTGTCGACGTAGTCATCAAGGCCTCCCCTGACCAACTAGCCCACATGAATGAGTACGTGCAATCCATGCACACAAGTTCGGGGCTCATCACTGAGATCCCCAATGGAATCTCGGTCTCTGAAGCAGAGGCGCTCATCATTTCTTATCTAGAAAAGTCATCAACGTTGCCTGGTAAATCTCCGCTGGCGGGAAACTCTGTCAGCGTTGACCGTTCATTTATTGCACGCGATATGCCACGGCTCAATGAGTACCTGCATTACCGAACCATCGATGTCTCTTCGATAAAAGAATTAGCCCGGCGTTGGTATCCAAAGGCGTATTTCAACGCCCCAGCAAAAACTGGCAACCACCGCGCCCTTGGAGATATCCAAGATTCGATTGCCGAGTTGGCGTACTACCGCCAGAGCGTATTTATTGCCTTAGATGAAGCCGGGGCAAGCGGGCAGAAGTAGAAGGTAGACTCTGCACCACATGGTGGGCGTAGCTCAGCTGGTAGAGCACTCGGTTGTGGTCCGAGATGTCGCGGGTTCGAGCCCCGTCGCTCACCCCACTTTTTTCCGTACTTGCGTACGCCTTTCTAAAAGGAGATTCACCTATGGATATGACATTCGATGTCATCGTTGAAATTCCTGCGGGTAGTCGCAATAAATACGAAGTAGATCACGAAACTGGCAAGATTCGCCTCGATCGAATGCTCTTCACATCCACTCGCTATCCGTGGGATTACGGATTTGTAGATGACACTCTTGGGCAAGATGGCGATCCACTTGATGCACTTGTGATGCTTGATGAACCAACTTTTCCAGGGTGCGTCGTGAAGTGCAGAGTTTTTGGCATGTTTCGCATGACAGATGAAGCCGGCGGAGATGACAAGTTGCTCTGCGTGCCTGCGGGAGATGTTCGTAAAGAGCACTTGCGCGAAATCACCGATGTACCCGAATTTGATCGTCTTGAAATTAAACATTTTTTTGAAGTCTATAAAGACCTCGAGCCAGGCAAGAGCGTTGAAGGAGCACTTTGGGTAGGCAGGGAAGAAGCTCAAGAAGAAATCCGCGCCTCATATGCTAGATACACAGGGCCAAAACATAGATAATTTATCCGTCGATTTTAAAACTTAGGGAGAGCTAAGTGATTAACAGCGGAGATACAGCCTGAGTGCTTGCAAGTGGAGCGCTCGTTCTTTTCATGACGCCAGGCCTTGCAGTGTTCTACGGCGGAATGGTTCGCGCGAAAAGCGCCCTCAATATGATGATGATGTCATTTGCCGCAATTGGCGTGACAACAATTGTTTGGGTGCTCTACGGATACTCACTTGCCTTTGGTAAATCTCATAACGGCCTTATCGGTGGCTTTGAACATCTTGGTCTAGCAGGCACTCTTAACGAAGTAGTTGGGCCCGAAGGACATCAAATCCCCACACTTGCGTTTTCTATGTTTCAACTTACTTTTGCAATCATTACCGTAGCAATCCTTTCGGGCACTATTGCAGACCGCACAAAATATGCATCTTGGGTTCTCTTCGTTGGCATCTGGATCACACTTGTTTATCTTCCTGTCGCTCACTGGGCATTTGCAGGACAAGGTGGAACTGGCGGATGGATCATCGACAAGTTATGCGCCTTAGATTTTGCAGGTGGAACTGTTGTTGAAATTAATTCTGGTGCCGCAGCCCTTGCACTCGCTCTTGTTTTAGGAAAGCGCGACGGCTTTCGTCGCGACCCAATGCGCCCGCATAACATGCCATTAGTGCTACTTGGCGCTGGAATGCTCTGGTTTGGCTGGTTTGGATTCAACGCAGGTAGCGCACTCTCTGCTGGTTCCCTGGCAGCAACGGCAATGATCAATACTCAAATAGCAACTGCTGTCGCATCAATGACATGGATTCTTTTTGAAAAACGTCGTGACGGTAAAGCAACAACTCTTGGCGTTGCATCAGGTGCTGTTGCAGGTGCTGTTGCAATCACACCTGCTTGTGGTTTTGTTAACCCACTTGGAGCACTTGTCATTGGGCTTATCGCAGGAGCACTCAGTGCCTATGCGGTATCGAGAAAATACAAATGGGGCTACGACGATTCACTCGATGTTGTCGGAGTACACGGAATCGGTGGAATTCTTGGCATGATCGCAATTGGATTCCTTGCCACAAAAACTGCAAACGAAGCAGGTGGGCTTGGACTCTTCATGCACGGTGGAGCATCACTTCTAGGAAAACAACTCATTGCCATCATGGTAGTTGCTCTCTTCTCTTTCTGTGCCACATGGCTGATTGCCCAAGCAATTTCAAAGACGATCGGCTTCCGCGCTTTCCGTGAAGATGAACTCAACGGCCTAGATACAAAATTCCACGCCGAATCGGCTTATGACATAACCGGAAACTCCAACCGCTACTAACATTGATGACAACAGAATCGAGAAATGCATGAAACTCATTACCGCAATCGTTAAGCCAGCAAAAGTTGACGATATAAAAGTTGCTCTTCAAGCTGCAGGCATCGCTGGTATGACAGTTTCTGAAACACGTGGATTCGGGCGGCAAAAAGGCCACACAGAGATTTATCGCGGTGCCGAATACACAGTGGATTTCATTCCAAAAGTTCGCATCGAAATTCTTGCAAATGATGCTGATGCAGAAAGTATTGTTGATTTAATTGTCTCAACTGCAAACACTGGATCAATCGGTGATGGCAAAGTGTGGGTGACTCCAGTGGACACCGTTGTCCGAGTTCGCACCGGAGAACGCGGTGGGGATGCACTTTAAGAGCGTAGAAAAGTAAC
>CAILKF010000094.1 GCA_903834705.1 uncultured Actinomycetes bacterium | reverse complement strand
GATGCTTCTTGTCGCAAAATACGAACACAGGCTGAGTGAAATGTTGAAACCCACATGGATCGTGCAATTGGGCCGACTAGAGCGGCGACTCTGTCCTTCATTTCGCCGGCTGCTTTATTTGTGAAGGTGATAGCTAATATTTCATACGGGGCGCTTCCCCGTTTAGCCATCAAATATGCAATTCGGCGTGTGAGTACCCGTGTTTTTCCTGAACCTGCTCCTGCGACCACTAATAGGGGCCCACCGGCATGAGAGACAGCAAGACTTTGTGAAGGATTGAGTCCTTCTAGCAAAGGGTCAGTGCTCGTCATGGCGCGCATTCTATTAGGCTTACGCGACATTAGCCTTATGCGAGATGAAAGACGAGGTCCACAATGGAACCTATTGCCGATAGCGAAATCAAAAGAGTTCTCGTTGTGACTGCCCATCCAGATGATTCTGATTTTGGCGCTTCAGGAACACTTGCCACATGGATTAAAGCGGGCATTCATGTCTCATATTGCATTTGCACAAACGGCGATCAAGGTGGAGAAGAGTCCGGAATTCCTGTTGAGGAAATGCCGGCTGTGCGTCAGCGCGAACAAAGAAAGGCTGGAGAAGCAATTGGTGTCACCGATATAACTTTCTTAAATTATCGCGATGGCTCGCTAGAACCAACACTTGGCTTGCGAAAAGATATTGTTAAAGCAATTCGAATTGCCCAACCTGATCGAATGGTTATTCAAAGTCCAGAACGCAATTGGGAGCGCATTGGTGCGAGCCATCCGGATCATTTAGCCGCAGGTGAAAGTGCAATTCAAGCCGTGTATCCGGATGCACGTAATCCTTTTGCATTTCCTGATTTGTTGGAAGCAGGATTCAAGCCTTGGAGAGTAAAAGAGTTATGGGTTATGGGACACGCATCTCCAGATCATTTTGTTGACATCACCGATACATTTGCTTTGAAAATGAAGGCTCTTCACTCCCATGTTTCCCAAACAGCACATAACAAAGAGTTGGAAAATATGGTCAAGTCTTGGGGCGAAAGGAATGCCGGGCTAGCTGGCTATCCCGAAGGCAGAATTGCTGAAGCATTTAAAATAGTTAATACAAACTAAACTATTTGACCGAAACTTTCTCGATTGCGAAAGTTTGAGCAGGGGCGCCGTCTCCGCCGCCACCTTGAACTCCAGCGTCACCGATTGCTTTGACAATGTCTAGGCCCTTAGTGATTTTGCCCCAAATTGTGTAGTCATTTCCAAGCGATGTGTCTGCATACACAAGGAAAAACTGTGAGCCATTGGAGTTTGGCCCACCGTTAGCCATTGCGATTGTGCCTGCTGGATAGTTGTTATCGGTAATTGCAGGAAGGTTTTCATCTTTGTAAGCCCAGGCAGGACCACCGTTGCCCTTAGCGGTCGGATCTCCGCACTGTAAAACATAAATGTTTTGTGTCGTAAGGCGATGGCAAAGCGAGGCATCAAAATATCCAGCTCGCGCTAGAACTGTCATGGCAGTAACAGTCTGTGGTGCCTTCTTTTGATAAACATCAAAATCAATTTCTCCGCAATTAGTTGTGAGAGTAAACGAGGAAATTACTTCATTAAGAAGTCCTGAAGGTGCCGGAACATTAACCGGGACGTGTGGCACTGCTTTAGTTACATTACAACCAGCAACAATTGTTGTGGGGGCTTGGACACTTGGTGTTGGAGCGGTGATGACAATTTCTTTCTTTGTCGATGAGCAACCAACTAAGCCGAAGGTAAGCAATGCAACCAGAGTTAATACAGCAGTGCGTTTCATAGATTTACCTTTCCTCGGGTGGCAATGTTACCAATTACTAAGAAAAAACTTACTCCCATTCAATCGTTCCGGGAGGTTTACTCGTTATATCAAGAACTACACGATTCACATTACGCACTTCGTTGGTAATTCGAGTCGAAATCTTTTCAAGCAGTTCATACGGCAAGCGAGACCAGTCCGCAGTCATTGCATCCTCGCTGGATACAGGGCGCAAAACAATTGGATGGCCGTAAGTTCGACCATCGCCTTGAACACCAACGCTTCGAACATCTGCCAAGAGAACCACAGGGCATTGCCAGATCAAGCCATCTTGGCCTGCATTACTTAGCTCACCTCGTGCAATTAAATCTGCCTGTCGCAATATGTCTAAGCGCTCCTGGGTAACTTCTCCAATAATTCGAATTGCTAGGCCGGGTCCCGGAAATGGTTGGCGACCAACTATTGCTTGAGGTAATCCAAGTTCGTAACCCACCTGTCGCACTTCATCTTTAAAGAGTGTTCGCAGTGGTTCAATGAGAGTAAAAGCTAGGTCATCTGGCAACCCGCCAACATTATGGTGAGATTTAATATTTGCAGTTCCGCTCCCGCCACCTGATTCAACTACATCTGGATACAAAGTACCCTGTACGAGAAATTCAACATCTCCACCTTGGGCTATATCACGCGATGCACTTTCAAATGCTCGTATGAATTCTCTGCCGATAATCTTTCTCTTCGTTTCTGGATCTGTCACACCGGCTAGCGCGCTTAAGAAAACATCTCGAACATTTACCACTGTGAGTGCAACGCCTGTGGCATCCACAAAATCTTTTTCCACCTGCTCTGCTTCACCCGAGCGAAGCAACCCGTGATCGATAAAAACACAGGTGAGTTGTGAACCAATTGCGCGTTGAACAATTGCTGCTGCCACAGCTGAATCGACTCCACCAGAGAGTCCGCAGATAACTCTTTTTGTTCCAACGAGCTTCTTAACTTTTTCAATCTCGGCAATCGCAATATTGCTTGTAGTCCACGTAGGAGAACACTGGGCAATATCGATCAACCAATGGCGCAAAATTTCTTGACCGTTTTCTGTGTGCAAGACTTCAGGATGAAATTGGACGCCTGCAAGTTGGCCAGTGGAATTTTCAAATGCAACAATTGGAGTTTGGTCTGATGATCCTGAAACCTGGAAACCTTGCGGTGCTTGCGTAACACAATCTCCGTGACTCATCCATACGCTTTGATTCTTAGAAAGCTTTGAAAAAATTTTAGATGTTGTATTCACGTTAATTTGAGTACGGCCAAATTCGGATGTTCCTGTTTGACTCACGACTCCACCGAGCGCAGCTGCCATGGCTTGAAATCCATAACAAATTCCAAAAATGGGAATACCCAGTGAGAATATTTCTGGATCCATGTGCGGTGCACCAGGGGCATAAACACTCGAAGGGCCACCTGAAAGAATGATGGCTTCGGGATTCTTCGTTTTTATCTCTGTGGCGGTAATTGATGATGGAACTATTTCGCTAAAAACTTTAGCTTCGCGAACTCTTCGTGCAATCAATTGAGCATATTGCGCCCCAAAATCGATTACTAATACGCCATTTTTCTTATCAGGCACGATGGATAAGAACCTCGACGCGTTGGAACTCTTTGACATCAGAGTATCCGCACGTTGCCATTGCGCGCCTAAATGCTCCAAATAAGTTCATGGAACCATCTGCAGCATGCGATAGCCCCATCAAGATTTCTTCAAGAGTTCCACTTGTTCCCACTGCAACTCTCTCGCCGCGTGGAAGTTCAGGATGATGGGCTTCATTTCCCCAGTGCCACCCAAGTCCAGGCGCTTGTGTTGCTTTAGCAAGTGGGGATCCAATCATTACTGCATCCGCACCGCATGCAACTGCTTTAGCAATATCGCCACTTCGACCGATTGAACCATCGGCGATTACGTGAACATAACGTCCGCCCGATTCATCGAGGTAATCACGACGAGCTGATGCAACTTCAGCAACAGCCGAAGCCATTGGAACTTCAATTCCTAATACTTTGCGTGTTGTATGTGCTGAGCCACCGCCAAAACCAACTAATACACCAGCAGCACCTGCACGCATCAAGTGCAGAGCACCTGTTGCTGTTGCACATCCACCGACAATAACAGGAACGTCGAGTTCGTAGATAAATTTTTTCAAGTTGAGAGCTTCGTTATTTGTAGCCACGTGCTCAGCACTCACAGTCGTTCCACGAATGACGAAAATATCAACGCCCGCTTCAATCACGGTCTTATGTAATTCAAATGTACGTTGAGGAGAAAGTGAGCCTGCAACTGTGACTCCGGCGTCACGAATTTGCTTAAGGCGCTCTTTGATCAAAGTCGGTTGGATTGGTGCGGCATAAAGCTCTTGCATGCGTCGTGTTGCATGCGTATCGGGCATAGATGCGATTTCACCAAGTTGAATCCGAGGGTCTTCGTAGCGAGTCCAGAGACCTTCAAGGTTGAGAACTGCCAGCCCACCAAGTTTGCCAATTGCAATTGCTGTCTCTGGTGAAACCACAGAATCCATTGGAGCAGCCATGAGAGGAATCGCAAATTTGTATGCATCGATTTGCCATGATGTTGAAACATCTTCCGGATCGCGAGTTCGTCGACTCGGAACTATTGCAATATCGTCAAATGAATATGCTTGGCGGACACGTTTGCCAGGTGCTAATTCAATATCGCTCATTACAAGCCCTTTCCACGGTAATTAGGCGCATCTGCCACATCTAAAACATCATGCGGATGGCTCTCTTGAAGCCCTGCCGCAGTAATTTGAATGAGACGGCCTTCGCGACGTAAGTACGCGATATCTGAGGCACCGGCATATCCCATTCCTGAGCGAAGTCCGCCAACAAGTTGATGTACAACATGGGCAAGTGATCCACGATAAGCAACTTTGCCTTCGATTCCCTCTGGAACCAATTTATCTTCCGACAAAACATCGTCTTGCATATAACGATCTTTTGAATATGACTTCTGTTCGCCACGCGATTGC
The DNA here is from genome assembly GCA_903834705.1 of uncultured Actinomycetes bacterium. GTDB lineage: Bacteria > Actinomycetota > Actinomycetes > Nanopelagicales > Nanopelagicaceae > QYPT01. Next base: position 20,422 of record CAILKF010000094.1, on the reverse strand, counting down.
ATTGCGCCTAGTGATCCCATTCCTCTGTACGCCTTGTACTGACGTCCATCGATTGTTACTAATTCACCTGGCGACTCGTCGCATCCTGCAAGTAGTGAGCCGAGCATGACGCAATCTGCACCGGCGACAAGTGCTTTAACAATGTCTCCTGAGTATTGAAGTCCGCCGTCAGCAATTAAAGGGATGCCCGCTTTAACACATGCTTTGCTGGCTTCCATAATGGCAGTAATTTGGGGAACACCTACTCCTGCTACAACTCGAGTTGTGCAGATAGAGCCAGGACCAACTCCAACTTTAACCGCGTCCGCTCCTGCATTAATAAGAGCTTGCGCACCAGCGCGCGTTGCGACGTTGCCACCAATAATCTCTGTCGCTGGTGAGAATTTTTTAATTCGAGAAATTGCGTCGAGCACTGCACGGTGATGACCATGTGCCGTGTCTACTACAACAACATCGACTCCTGCCTCGATCAGCGCTTTTGCACGAGCAAACCCATCATCGCCAACTCCAACTGCAGCGCCTGCAATGCCAACGTTCTTCACTAATTTTACATGCGTTACTTGTTCTTCGATTGGCAAGTTTCTATGAATAATTCCAATGCCACCTACTTTTGCCATTGCAATAGCCATCGCAGATTCAGTGACGGTATCCATCGCAGATGAAACTAATGGAATCGCCAATGAGATATTTCGGGTAAGACGAGTAGCGGTATCAACTTCACTTGGGACAACTGCGGAGGCGTCTGGTAATAACAAGACATCGTCATAGGTGAGTCCCAGCATGACGACTTTGTCGTTATCGCTCATGTGGCCTCCCGCCGCCTTGATGAGCACTCTGTCTTGATCCACATCTGAAATGAATCAACGGTGCAAGGCGTGAAGTCTATCGGTGCAATTACACCCCAACTGCCCGTGAAATCTCCTCGCATGCAGAGCCCAGGTCATCAGCGAAGGCTACAGCGCCACATTCCACTCGATTCCAGCCAGGGCCCCCTAAAACGATGCGAGGGGCAGGACGCACTTTAGGCATGGACTGAAAATACTTAACCTCTCCATTTTCAGGCAACTGTGCCCACAGAAAAATTGCAGGAGGAGCTGAACGTTTAACGACTTGGCAGAGAGCGTCCAATGGCGTACGAGGTCCAAGAAAATAACTTTCAATCTTTCTCTCTGCAAGTGCTGCAGCCAAGGCATGGATGGCTAGCGAATGAAGTTCTTCACCAACACATGCAAGTAACACGGGACGAGAGTTAACTGGTTTTGCAATTGTTGGAGTGAGTAATACTTTCTTAAGTATTTCGCTTAAAAGGTGCTCCACTTCAATTCCGTCACCTTTGTCGACCCACCTTTGACCCACTTTATGCAATAACGGAGTGATGACGCTTTGCCATGCATCGACAACTCCCAGCTCCTTGATTGATTTACTTAAGAACATTTCAAGATATGCAGAGTCAAGTGTCCTTGCCGAACGGTAGAGAGCTGAAATAACTTCATCATCAATGGGGGCTAGTGGTTTAGTCGAGGTAATTTTGGATCCGGCGCTGGATACTTTTGAGGAGAGCGCACTGTGCGCAGCTTCGCTTGCACTGACGCCTGAACAAATTAGGTTTCGCATTAACGTCAGTCGGGCTACATCTTTATGGGAATAACGGCGATGAGTTCCTGGTTCATGATGGGAGGGCCCCAAGCCATAACGAAGGTCCCACGTACGCAGGGTGGCCGGTGCAACGCCAATACGGCGGGCAACTGAAGCAACGGTTAGGAACTCATCCACAGCGCAATCTTTGCCTTCTATGTCCAAACTCACCACTCGAAACGCTTAAATGAAGAAGATATGGCGCGCCTAGGCTTGAACAACTTACGGCGCGGTTGTATGGTTGAGCCACAAGGAAAAGGAGTTGGCATGGCTGAGATATCAAGACTTCCCAAGCCTCTTGCTGAGCTATGGGAATGGCAATTTGAAGGTGCCTGCCAGGACCTTCCTAGCGAGATGTTTTTCCATCCTGAAGGCGAGCGCGGACCTCGTCGTCGCAATCGTGAGAACGCCGCCAAGGCTGTCTGCGCAACATGTCCAGTTATTCAACAATGTCGCGATCAAGCGCTAAGTATTCAAGAGCCCTACGGAATATGGGGTGGCCTGAGTGAAGACGATAGAGCCATGATTTTGAATAGAAAGATCTCAGCAAGTATTTCTGAAGCCTCCTAGCCACTCCACGGAATTTTGGCTACTAGTTTCACGATAAGAGTTATTCAATAAAAAGAGCCCCACTCGGACGAGTGAGGCTCTTTCTCATTAATACCTATTAACACTTAGTGGCTATGTCCACCAGGGCCGTGTGAATGTCCCTTACCACCATCTTCAGCTTCTTGATCTGCTGGGCGCTCGTAAACAACAGCTTCTGTTGTAATGAACATTGCAGCAATCGAGGCAGCGTTAGCAAGTGCTGAACGAGTGACCTTCACCGGATCAATAACGCCATCTTTAGTCAGGTCACCATAGACATCAGTTGCTGCGTTAAAGCCTTCATGGGCTTTCATCGCGCGAACCTTTGCAACAACAACATAACCCTCAAGACCGGCATTTTCTGCGATCCAACGAAGTGGCTCATCGCATGCCTTACGCACGAGACGAACTCCGACTGCTTGATCTCCGCTAAAGCCAAGGTCTCCATCGAGGGCGTCGGCTGCGTGAACAAGTGCTGCGCCTCCGCCAACAACGATGCCTTCTTCAACAGCGGCACGTGTAGCAGAGATTGCATCTTCCAGACGGTGCTTCTTTTCTTTCAATTCAACTTCAGTGTGTGCTCCCACTTTGATGACGCACACGCCACCTGCAAGTTTTGCCACACGCTCTTGAAGCTTGTTGCGATCCCATTCAGAATCAGTGTTTTCAAGTTCGTTGCGGATTTCAGTAACGCGACCAGCAACTGCTGCCTTATCTCCTGCGCCATCCACGATCGTTGTTGTGTCCTTTGTGATCACAATGCGACGAGCACGGCCAAGAACATCAAGGCCAACTTGATCTAACTTCATTCCGATTTCAGAAGAAATCACTTGACCGCCTGTGAGTACAGCAATGTCTTGCAACATCGCTTTGCGACGATCTCCAAAGCCTGGAGCCTTTACTGCGGCAGAGGTAAACACTCCACGCATCTTGTTTACTACCAACGTAGAAAGCGCTTCGCCCTCAACATCTTCGGCAATAATCAATAAAGGCTTGCTAGCTTGAGCAATTTTTTCAAGGATAGGAAGTAGTTCGCTAAGAGCCGAGATCTTGTTACCTGAAATCAGCACGTAAGCATCTTCAAGAACAGTCTCCATGCGATCTTGGTCTGTTACAAAGTATGGAGAGATGTAACCCTTGTCGAACTGCATACCTTCAGTAAATTCAAGCTCTAAGCCTGTAGTTGATGACTCTTCTACAGTGATGACGCCATCTTTGCCGACTTTGTCCATTGCCTCAGCGATGAGATCGCCAATGGCACGGTCTTGTGCAGAGATTGTTGCAACATCAGCAATTTGCGACTTATCTTTAACGACAGTTGCATTTTTGCGAAGACGTTCAGTAATTGCCACAACAGCTGCCTCGATACCAATCTTGATATCCATTGGTTGTGCGCCAGCAGCAAGGTTACGAAGTCCTTCCTTGACCATTGCCTGCGCCAAGACGGTTGCTGTCGTTGTGCCATCTCCTGCTACATCGTTGGTCTTTGTTGCTACCTCTTTAACTAACTGAGCGCCCATATTTTCTACTGGATCAGATAGTTCAATTTCACGTGCGATGGTCACGCCATCGTTTGTAATTGTTGGTGCGCCAAATGATTTTGAGATGACAACGTTTCGACCCTTAGGACCAAGGGTTACCTTTACCGTGTCAGCTAAAATATTTACGCCACGCTCCATGGCACGACGAGCGTGCTCATCGAACTCAAGAATTTTTCCCATTTACTTCTTCTCAATCACGGCGAGAATGTCGCGAGCGGATAGAACGAGGTATTCCTCATTGTTGTACTTCACTTCAGTTCCGCCGTACTTGCTGTAAAGAACAACATCGCCAACTTTGACATCCATAGGAACACGCACTCCATCATCAAAGCGACCTGGGCCTACTGCGATGACAGTGCCTTCTTGTGGCTTTTCTTTTGCAGTATCTGGGATTACAAGACCAGATGCAGTTGTTGTTTCAGCCTCGTTTGCTTTAACAACGATGCGATCTTCTAGTGGCTTAATGGCTACGGCCATGTGTTGACTCCTTCTTAGTTAACGAACGCTTGGGTCTTCCTCAGGGTCGGCGCTAATAAAGAATTAGCAGACTCGGGCCTTGAGTGCTAACGCCAAGCCTAGGAGGAGGGCTGGCTATGGTCAATTTGAAACTAAGCCACGCTCACGGTCGTCACGCTCATGCTTGATTGCGCCTCAATACCGACCGGGCTAGGCGCTCGCCCGGCGCTGACCATGAGTGAGCCCAAGCAAGCAACCATCGCTCCATTATCGGTACACAAGGCTGGCTCTGGGATCCGTAACGAGATCTTCGCCTTATCACAGCGTTCTTGGGCAAGGGTGCGCAACCTGGAATTTGCCGCAACCCCTCCGGCAATGACTAGCGAATCGATCCCGGTAGATGCGCAAGCTCTAATCGCTTTCTGCATTAAGACATCAACAATTGCTTCTTGGAAAGAGGCCGAGACATCGGCCCGTGCATAGTTTGGTGTTGCTTCTAAGTATCGAGCGACCGCTGTCTTTAAACCAGAGAATGAAAAATCAAAAGGACGCGTTTCCCAATCACTGCTCTGCGTTAATCCCCGAGGAAAATCAATTGCAGTTTTATTTCCACTTCGAGCATCCCGATCAATTGCAGGGCCACCAGGGAATCCAAGTCCCATCACTCGTGCAATTTTATCGAACGCCTCGCCTGCTGCATCGTCCATGCTTTCGCCTAATTTTGTGACGGATGAAGTGATGTCATCAACTTGCAAAAGGGATGAGTGTCCGCCACTCACAAGAAGTGCAATTGTTGGTTTGACCTCTTGCGTGTGCGCCAATAAATCTACCGAGACGTGCGCGGCAAGATGATTAACGCCATAGATAGGTTTACCAAGTCCCAGAGCTAATCCACTTGCCGATGCAACTCCTACGAGGAGTGCGCCAACTAAGCCTGGTCCGGCCGTGACAGCAACTGCATCAATATCTGTGAGCGAAATTTTTGCCTCGTTTAACGCTTGATGCAAAATCGCTTCCATCGCCTCAAGGTGTGCACGTGATGCAATTTCAGGTACTACTCCCCCAAATCGAGCATGCTCTTCAACGCTCGATGAAATGACATTAGCAAGTAGTGTGCGCCCACGAACAATGCCCACTGCCGTTTCATCACAGGAGGTTTCAATCCCAAGAACTAAAGGTTCGTTGCTCATTGCAATTCCTTTTTCATCACAACTGCATGCACTCCAGAGGCGTAATAATCATCGCGGCGGGATATGGCTTCAAATCCTGCAGATACATACAACGGTGAGGCTTCGTCGTTACCTTCGCGCACTTCAAGAAATATTGCCGGGGCTCCTCGATCCTTAGCCCAGGTGATTAATTGCTCTAACATCGCTCGACCAATTCCTTGACGCCGATGCGCTTCTGCCACTGTCAACGTGTGAATATCGGCATCTATTCCGTGGGCTGGTGAAAATACGCCGGCATAACCCACGATTTCACTCTCATTATGGAGCGCGACTATGTAAGAGCGATTTTTTGGAACTCCAGCTAACTCTTCTTTAAATTGCGCATTCGACCATGCATCTTTGGGATAAATAGCTTTTTCCATACTTGTGACAACTGGCAGATCAATTGCCTGCATCTGGCGATAAGTAATCATGAGGTGCGCTCACTTGTGGGTTGAGCATCGGGGCGTCGCAAATACATTGGTTCACTTACATGCGCACGTGGATTGCGCGAGAGTGCAACAAGGGATAGCAAGTCTGGGTATTGTGTATCTGTATTCTTTGATAAACCGTACTTAATTGCACCTTCACCAAAAATCGGAAGTCCCAGGCTGACAATCTCAGAAGGTAAATTTACTCCTGGCTCACCCACTCGAATCCCTTTCGAATACTTCGCCCAATACATTTCTTTTCGTCGTGCATCAGTAGCAACTATAAAATCTTCTCCATCTTTAATCAGAGTATTGCCTTGGATAACAAGTGGAGCAATAGCATCTAATGAGCAAATTCCAATAATGCTAATTTGTCTGGCAAGTGCAAAGGACCGTGCAAATGAAATACCCACGCGCAATCCTGTAAATGGACCAGGACCCATACCAACAATCACTTGATCAATCTTTGGATGATCACTGAGTGCTTGGCTCACTAAAGTGGATAGCGCTCCGCCATGGGCCGTTGCGCCATCATGGCTTCCTTGCCAGATGATTTCTTGGCCATTAATAATTGCAACGCCAGTGCGAGAAGTTGCCGTATCGATTGCTAAGGAAATACTCATAAGGTAAATCCCTTCCATCGAGTACCAATTCCGGTTGCGCTGACAACGCGTTCATCTCCACTTATCTCAAGAGTGATTTCAAGCCTTTCATCAGAAAGTCTCGAGGATTCACTTCCTCCCCATTCAATAACTGTTACTGCACTTTCGCGTTGTGTGTCCAGATCTAGATCATCTAGTAAGTAATTAGAATATGATGAATCCAACAGGCGATATGCATCAACATGAATCAATGGGATTTCGCCTTCATGAACTCTTGAAATGACAAAAGTAGGCGAAGTAATACCTGCAATTCCAAGTGCTGAACCAATGCCTTGTGTGAGTAAGGTTTTTCCGGCGCCAAGTGGCCCATTAATTAAAAGAAGATCTCCCGCAACGAGTTTGGCCCCGATGGTGGCGCCAAGTTGGAACATCGCATCTGGAGTTGTGATTTTCACAGTGGTGAGATTACAGGCAAAGTAATTGGGGCCCACACCCGAAGGTGCGAGCCCCAATTAAGGTTGCGCTTGTGGTTAGTACTTCAACTCAGTTGGACGGAAATCCAAATCTGGGTTTAAGCCCACACCTTCGGCAATGTTCTTAGCGATTAATGCATCACTTGGAATATTGCCAGAGTTTGCTGCGTAGTAGAGCAATTTGGCGAAAGCCATTGTTTGCGCAGCGGAGAAGGCTTGGTGGCCTACTCCAGAATTGGCTCCAAGTCCTGTAAGAACTGGGAGACCAGCATCTGTGTACTTGGTATATGTCTCAGGTGTCATTGCATACAGTGCCAATGTGTTCCATTTTGGCTTCATTTTCATTGCAGCTAGAAGTTGAGCACCAGTTTTAGCACTTGCCAAAGCATCTTCGTACTTGCTTTGGTTAGCATCAAATACTGCACGCTTTGCATCTACATAGGCAACAGATTGTCCTGGCCATACCAAGCGATCTGCTTCGTTATGAAGCAAAATTGTTGGTTTGGTGGATGTGTAGTTGACTTTATCAAGAGCTTTTATGCCAGCCATTGCTGTAGCTTCACCTGTAATGCGTGGTGCCATCTTGAGCATCAACAACATTGCACCAATTGCTTCATCACCCGATAGTCCTAAGTTGTAGCGACCTGAATCTGCTTCATCAAGCAAAGAGGTGTAGTCAGTTTTTGTATTGTCGTAGAACTTTCCACCGACAACTTCTGATACGGCTTGACCGGCAAGAATTCCGGTGGCTGCAGCATCAAGAGTGTTTTCTAGAATTGCTACTGTTGCGTTAATACTCTGTTCTGGAACCAAAGCTGAAGTTGTGATTCCATCCATATGTTGACTCTTGGTTGGCATGCCAGCAAGAAGACCCATCAACAACAGAGCAGAACGTTGTGGAATTCCGCCTCCCTTGAGCGCTGCAGGGTATTCAAGTCCTGGCGCACCTAAGTTCTTTGACCAAGCAGTTAAGAGCGCGCCAACTTTGGCAAGTTCGCCCAAAGCAGCCATGTGTCCAGCTACGCCTTTGCCACCAAGTGCATCGCATCCTTTAATTGTTGGATCAAAGAAAACGCTCATGATGAAAAAGAGGTCGCAACCAGATTGCAATTGACGACCAATATTGGTTGCAACAGGTGTTGCTAAACCAACTGCATTCGTTAACTCTGGATACTTCTCGGCGAACATATTGACAACTGGCGCACCACCTGAAGAGCCCCAGATAACTGACTTAGTGGCATTTGGATATTTCGCTTTAGTTGTATCAACGAGTTCTTTAAGCATTGCAACACCTTCGGCTGTGTTCCAACCATGAAGACCGCCAGTGGATCGATCGTAGGCAGCAACACCGTAACCCAGATTGAGCATCTCATTTGTGGAGTCACTCTTTGTAATTTGATTGCCGAGGGTTATTTCTTCAACACCCTTCGGTGGTGTGTAACCAGGATATGGATATGAGGGACGGAATCCGTGGTTCCAGTAAAAGACTGTTCCTTTGAAGTTCGAAGGGATTTTAATTGCATAGGCTGCACCATTACTGAGGACTCCACCGCAAGTTTCAATCCCTGCTTTGGTTCCGCATACTGGCGCTGCGCTTGCACTTGGAATCGCCAAAATCGTTCCGCTGACAATGAGCGCTGTTGCGCCAACCATCGCTACGACCTTACGCATTGATAAAGACTTCACGTTAGGCACCCTTCGGTAGTGCATCCACAGGCATTGCTGGACGCTTGTATGTAGAAACTGTTACTGGACCTGATCCTGAATCTGTGGTGTAAACGACGCGATCCGTACCTACTGGCTTCAAGACAGTAGATGCGTCGTATGCGCCAACCCAGAATCCTGTGTAAGCCTCATGTGTTGCCTTGGAATATCCAAGTGGCACAAGTGCTGCGCTACTCAACGATGATCCCTTTGTTTCTAGGTAAGAAACCAAAGCTTTGCGAGTGAGGTTCTTTCCCACTCCAAATAAAGCCTCTGTAGTGAGATAAGCAGTGTTCATACCTTGCAAAACGTTGTTATCCCAAGCCTTTGAAGGGCCTTTGTTGAAATCATCATTGATTTTTTTGAATGCAGTGACAAATTCATCGGAAGAATCTCCAGCAGCTGGAGCATGCGATGCTGAAATAACACCAGTCAACATTGCAGCGCTCGTTGCGAATGGGACTCCACCAGCATAAAGAAGGCCTTGGATTGTTGTTGCATCGGCCCCTACGCTAATAATTGCCCACTTCTTAGGGGCATAACCAATTTTCGCAGCTGTACTGATGGCGACGGCACTTGCCGAGGAGACCGCGGCAATAATGACAACTTCAACGCCTGCAGCTTTCAGTTGTGACATTTGGCTAACAAGCCCTAGCGAACCTTGAGTTCCTGCAATGAAAGTTGCTGCAGTTTCTTTAGGTGTAAATTTCAGACCTGCTGTTGCAAATCCTGCTACAGCATTTCGACCGAAGTCATCGGTTTGGTAGAGAATTCCAATTTTCTTGTCGCCGTACGTTTCCTTGAGGTACTTTCCAAGAATTTTTGCTTCGACAACATAAGTTCCAAGGTCACCAAACGAATTTGGATACTTCTTTGGGTCTGTGTAGAACCCGCTGTATCCACTGTTCACGAAAATGTCAGGAATTCCACGTCGATTAATATCTTTGATAACCGAGATATGTGTCTGAGTCCCGACGCTTCCAACAAAGGCAAAAACTTTTTCTTTGTTGATCAATGAAGATGCGGTTGAAACTGTGAGGCCGGCTTTGTATGCATCATCTTTTACTTCAAGACGAATCATGCGACCATTGACTCCACCTTTGGAGTTGACGTAATCAAAGTAGGCGCGCATTGCGTCATCCACTTTGTTATAACCTGGGCTAGCTGGACCACTTTGTGGCAGCTGCATTCCCAGAACAATTTCTGTGTCGGTAACACCTGGATCACTTGCTGCGTTAGCTGGCAGTGATGAAAGCGCGAGCGCTCCTACTGCCAAACCCGCAACAAGGGTCAGGAACCCTGGCTTGCTCAGAGATGGATGAAATTTCACTACATTCACTCTTTCCTTGAACGAGATAGCGCCATGCCTCAAAGGCTGGCGATAGCTGGGTCGGAGGCGACCCACGTAAATGGAAAGTTAGCAGAGGGTGCACAGGAAAGGAACGATGAAATGGTGACAAAAGCGTTGTAGAAGAGGCGCCACCTCATTATTTATGGGTTATCTCTATTGAAAGCGAGCCAAAAAGGGGGTCTAACCGACGGCTAACGATTCCAGTCGAGAATAAAAGTCTTACTTATTTTTGTGACGATGGAGAGCATGTGCTATCCCCCCCGGATTAAGGATCACAGTTAAGTGAAGTAATACGCCCCCGATTAAACCAGGTAAGTAATTGCCTATCTGCTCAGATAGAGCCAACGGCCTCGTAGCCCACTCGATGAGATCAGGTAAGAAAACAACGAGCGCGCTACCAATGAGGGCTCCAGCAATGCTACGCAGTCCCCCCAATATTGCACCCGTTAATAATAATAAAGAAAGCGAAATTGGGTAAACGCTGGGACCGACAATTCCACGCAATCCGTACAGTGCCCCAGATAATCCTGCAAAACCTGAACTTACAACAAATGTAAAAATTTTATTGTTGGAAACATTTATTCCCATCAATGAAGCAGCGCTCTCGTGATCTCGAATAGCTCGCCACATGCGACCAGTTCGTGAAGACAAAATATTTGCAGTTGCAAGAAGAGCTAGGCACGTGAGCGGAACTGTTGCATATAGTTGCCATTGTTCATAACCGATCTCACCAAATGCCGATACTAACCAGGCAGGTGGATTTCCAAAATCAACATTGAGGCCGACATCTCCTCCAAGGACTGACTCAAAACGGATAGCAAGTGAGGGCAAGGCAAGGGCCAATACAAGTGTTGTTCCGGCAAGGTATGGACCAGTTAATCGCGCAGCTGCAAATCCAAGGAGTAGTCCGGCAAGTGCGCTAACAATTATTGCCATGACAAGTGCAAACCAGATAGAAAGTCCGAGGTTTAGAATAGTTAGCGCACTTGCATACCCGCCTACCGCCATGAGCGCACCTTGGCCAAGTGAAATTTGACCTGATGTTCCTGTTAATAAAGTTACAGAAAGAACTCCAATAAATAGCATCGAAACAACTGCAAGTTGACCTTGGTTATAAGGATCAAGAATTGCCCCCAATGCAATTATCGCAACTGTGAAAATGAGAGCGATTGCGAGATTGCGTATCCCCGTTCTCTTATATTTAAACATTGCGCACCCGCTTGCTTCCAAACAACCCGCCAGGTTTAACTATGAGAACAACTAGTAGGAAGATTAAGAGAGCCAGGAACACATCATCAGGAGCGTCGTACACATTCACTACCGCTATGAGTAGGCCAAGGATGAATCCGCCGACAACACTTCCTGGCAAACTCTCAAGGCCACCGACAACGGCTGCGGTAAATCCAACGATGAGAATTAGATCTAAAGTATTAGGCGACAAATTTGCAGAAGGTGTAATAAGCAATCCTGCTAGTGAGGAGGCGACGCCAGATATCGCCCAGCTGAGTGTTCGAACACGACCAATTCGGATTCCACTTAATCTCGCCACTTCTGGGTTGAGTGCAGTGGCTCTCATCGCTAATCCCATACCTGTTTTTGTAAAGAAGAGCGTGGTTGCTGCAAGAGTGAGCAGAACAACAATGATTATGAATAAATCAAAATTGGTGAACGGGGCAGTTTTCCCAAATGCTTTGACTGCAACATCGCTCACTGGTGATGGGAATCCGCGCTCTTCTGCTGCCCAAAGCATTCCAGCAAGGGATTGCAAAATTCCTAAAATTCCGAGCGAGGCGATTACTGGCACAGTGGCACGCATGGATTCGCTCGCCAAAATTCCTGAATGACTTCGTTTAGTAAGTGGTCTCATCACGGCAACATCTACCAACGCACCTAATAGCGCTCCGGCTATTAATGCAGTTGCAAATGCAAACCAGTAACCATGCCCTGAAATAATCAAGCTCGATGCGATGTACGTTGAGAACATTGCCTGGCCCATTTGCGCAAAATTCACGATGCCAGCACCGCGCCAGACAAGAACTAGCCCCATTGCAACAAGGGCAAAAACCGCGCCTCTTGTGGTGCCTAAGAATAATGTTGTCAGCGCTGTATCCATCAGTACCCCAAATACGCTGAACGTAGCGCTGAGTCAGCTCGCATAAGCGAAGCAGGTTGATCGGCAACAACAGATCCAAGGGATAATAAAACTCCATGATCTGCAACGGCTAATGCAGTGTTTGCATTCTGTTCAACCAATAGAACGCTCAACCCAGTTGAAATGCAGAGTTGCTTTATGGTCGCAATTATTTGTTCCACTACTAACGGTGCTAAACCAAGTGAAGGCTCATCTAATAAAAGAAGTGAAGGTCTGGAAACAAGCGCTCTACTAATAGCCAGCATCTGACGCTCTCCACCTGAAAGAGTTCCTGCAAGTTGGTTTCTTCTCTCTTCTAACCTTGGAAAAAGGGCATACATTTCGGAAATAGCCACTCTTACATCTTGCTTATGTGCTCGTCGACGAAAAAGTGCACCCATCTCAATGTTTTCTGCGACAGTGAGTGAGGCAATGACAGCATGCCCTTCTGGTACATGGGCTACGCCAAGTCGAACAATTGCTTCAGGGGTTTTGTTTAAAAGTGAGTGACCTTGCCAAGTAATTGATCCACTTGTTGCTGGTTCAAGTCCAGAAATCACGCGAAGTAGCGTGCTCTTTCCAGCACCATTTGCCCCAATAACTGTTGTGATCTTTCCAGCATCTGCAGTAAATGAAATATCACGAATAGCAAGGACGGGACCATACGAAGCAATCAAATTGCGAATCTCTAACATTCTATTTACCTCCTAGAGAAGAGGTTCCAGAATCATTTGAAGCGCCTAAATATGCCGAGATCACTTCTGGATTCAATTTAACTTCGCCAAATGTTCCGCTAGAAATAACCTTGCCAAAATTGAGAACGTAGACTCTGTCCGATATCTTGCTTACAAAGTCCACGTGATGCTCGACAACCAACACTGCACATTTACTTTTAATTTGCTTAATTAACGTTGCTAATTTCTCTATATCGTCATGCCCAAGGCCAGCGGCAGGTTCGTCTAAGAGCAAGAGCGCTGGCTCAAGGACGAGTGCTCGCGCCAAAGCCACCCGTTTTGAATCTGGGTATGTGAGCTGGTCTGGAAACTTATCCGCAAAAGTATGTGCCCCTGTCCATGCAAGGGCCTGCATCCCGCGTTCTCTAAGACGAGCTTCATCGCGAGATGAAAGTCCTGCAATGTCACGAAAGAAGTGAGAACTTCTGTGACGATCTGCGCCCATCATGACATTTTCCAAAACAGTAAGACCAGCGAAGAGCCCCACTCCTTGAAGCGTGCGAGCTATGGCGAGTTTTGAAAGTTGATGAGGCTCGGGCCAAGAAATTTTCTCCCCGTGCAGGGCAATTGTTCCTTGTGATGGTTTCACCAAACCTGAAATTGCGTTAAATAAAGTTGTCTTACCAGCTCCATTTGGTCCGATTAAACCAACTACTTCATTTGCATTAACCTGAAGGAATACGTCCGATAGCGCGTTAAGCCCACCAAAATTTACAGAAAGATTGGCGACTGACAGCAGAGAGTTTTCTTTCATTCTCCTGCCCTTCGTCTTCGCACGTTAAGAACGTACTTTACTTCGCGGAATTTGTGTAAATCTTAGGCACTCTTGGACCAATTCTTGTCACAATTTCATAATTAATACTTGAACTTGCCTTTCCCCAATCATCAGCCGTAAATTCACCGAGAGTTCCTGGCCCAAAAACTATTACCCAATCTCCGGCGACTGCCGTCGAATCTGCACCGAGGTCTACAACAAATTGATCCATAGAGACACGACCAATAATGGGTGCACGACGGCCTTGGCTAAAGACACCAGCCAATTGCGCCGAACGTGGAATGCCATCGGCATAGCCCATTGCGATCACAGCCAAGGTGGTGTCGGATTTTGTTACCGCTGTTGCCCCATATCCGACAGGAGTCCCAGATAAAACTTTCTTGACCAAATGAATTTTCGCTCGCAGCGTCATCGAAGGTAATAGCCCTAAATCTTTTGAACTTCCCATATGTTCGACATCTGGAGATAGGCCATACATTGCAATTCCGGTGCGAACCAAATCAAAGTGTGAAGATGCATCTGCGATTGTTGCGGCAGAATTTGATAGATGATGCAAGGTTGGTTCGATTCCGATTCGATTGAGATCGTCAGACATTTCGAAAAATCTCTTCAATTGTTTTGCGTTCTGAGGTTCACCTGGTTCATCAGCGCGAGCAAAATGCGAAAACAAACCAACAATCTCTATGTCTTCCCTATTTTCGGAAAGCAATTCTAGAAAAGCATCCCATTCATCTAAGAATCCACCTCGAGTCATTCCCGTGTCTACTTCGATATGTATGCGTGCCTTCTTCGCAAGCTGTTTTGAAGCAGCGACAATTTCTTGAAAAATCTCTATTGACGCTACCCCGAGATCGATATCGAATGTAATCGCATTGAGAAAATCAGATCCAGGCGGCACAAGCCAAGAAAGTATTGGTGCCTGGATTCCCGATTGCCTCAATGAAATCGCTTCTTCGAGCAACGCCACTCCAAGCCATTGTGCTCCGGCATCTATGCATACCTTTGCGACAGGAATCAAACCATGACCATATGCATCAGCCTTTACTACAGCCATAATCGGGGTACCGGCGCTTTTCTTAAGCATGGCAACATTATGCGCAATTGCATCTAAATTTATTTCGGCTTGCGCTCTATTTGTCATTTAACGTTCCACAATAACTATTGCTGATGCGATTCCCGCATCATGTGAAATGGATAGGTGCACATGTGCACCATCTATGAGGTCGGCTATTACTCCTCGAAATATGAAGGCTGGTTTACCTGACTCCAAGTTAATCACTTCTGCATCCAGCCATGACAAACCTTTTCCGGCATCAAGAGCTTTGGCTAACGCTTCTTTCGCGGCAAAACGGCCCGCTTGTGAAGAAATGGATAAAAGTCTTTCAGAGACAGTAAAGATTCTCTCAGCTAGCAACGGCGTGCGTTCTATCGATTGCGCAAAACGATCAATATCAACGACATCGATTCCAATTCCTTCGATCATGGTCACATACTAAGTCAAGAACGTTGGCTTGCAGAAGGGACAAATCTATCTACCGCGATTACGAGTACCAATAGCGCTCCTCCAATGAAGAGCCCGCCCAATAAATCTGAGAGCCAATGTGTATTTCTAAATAAAGACACTATGCAGACTGAGAATGAAATTAAGCCCACGCCAGCACTTGCAAGTCGACCCTGGTAGCGATCAACGTGGGCGTATCTGTAAATGAGGTACGCCAAGATTCCCCAAGTAAGAAGTGCATTCGAGGCATGACCACTTGGGTAGGAAAGTCCACCCGCGTAAATCAAATCGATATTGAGGCGGGGTTTCGTTCTGCCAATACCCAATTTTGCAATTCCAACAACAAGGTTAAGAGCAAGGAGTGATAGAACGGCCAAATTCATAGGACGCCAAGTTTTAAATTTCATTGAAATATAAAGTGCCGAGAGTAGGAGAATTGTGGCAGTTAAACCGCGAAGACCTAAATTATCAACTCTGCGGAAAACAGAATCTATCCACGGAGTGAAATTATGACGATGGGCATTTGCGATTCGAGCATCAAGATCAATTAATGGTCCGTTGACCATGACTTGATTTGTAACAATGAGAAATCCAATGATGAGAAGAGCACTCCAGCGAAGAGCGCGATTCATTTGTCCTCTGCGCGAAACATCCGCTCTTTGCACTTATTCGACCGTAACTGATTTAGCCAAGTTGCGTGGTTGATCAACATCATTGCCACGCGCGATGGCCATCTCATAGGCGAAAACCTGCAATGGCACCGTTGCAAGCACCGCCTGCAAAAGTGCAGGTGCGCCTGGAATTCTAATAACATGATCAGCGCCATCGACAGTAATGTCCTCTTGAGCGATAACAATAACTTTGGCACCACGCGCTTTCACTTCTTGGATATTACTTAACATCTTTTCATCCAGTGAATACTCGTGTCCGAATGGCAAGATTGCGATTACCGGAGTGCCATCTTCAATCAGTGCGATTGGGCCATGCTTGAGCTCGCCGCCGGCAAAACCTTCTGCATGCATATATGCCAATTCTTTTAATTTAAGCGCGCCTTCTAATGCAACAGGAAATCCAATATGACGTCCGAGAAATAAGACTGAGGTTGATTGGGAGAAACTACGCGTAAGTTCTCGAAGTGGTTCTACGGTTTCAAGTATTTGTTCTACTTTCGCGGGAAGTTCATCCATTTCATCAAAAATCTTCCTGACATCATCGCCGCTCATTACGCCTCGAGCTTGAGCTAAATACAAACCAATCACATACACGGCGATTAGTTGGGTAAGAAATGCTTTTGTCGAAGCCACTGCAATTTCAGGACCTGCATGTGTGTAGAGAACTGCATCAGATTCGCGGGGAATCGTTGAACTATTTGTGTTACAAACAGCGAGCACTCGTGCACCTTGTGCTTTGGCATAACGCAATGCCATCAAGGTATCCATAGTTTCGCCAGATTGAGAGATGGCAATAACGAGAGTTTGCCCATCGATGATCGGATCTCTGTAACGAAATTCGCTCGCCAACTCAACTTCTACGGGAATCTTCGCCCATTTTTCAATCGCATATTTAGCAACTAGGCCAGCGTGATAGGCGGTTCCACAAGCTAATACAACTATCTTCTTAAGATTCCTTATTTCATCCTTGGTTAAACGCAGTTCATCGAGAACTATTTGATTCTTTGGTCCGAGGCGACCTAGCAACGTGTCAGCAATTGCCTTTGGTTGTTCAAATATTTCCTTAAGCATGAAATGAGTAAAGCCACCTTTTTCTGCAGCTTTTGAATCCCAGGCAATTTCATATTCCTTTATTGCGATTTCGCGACCTTTTAGGTCGGTGATTGAAACTGAGTTGGGAGTAATAGTTACAACCTCATCTTGCCCAAGTGCAACCGCGCGCTTTGTGTATTCGATAAAGGCGGAAACATCTGATGCTAGGAAGTTTTCTCCATCACCAAGACCAACCACGAGAGGTGAATTTCTGCGAACTCCAACAATGACCTCGGGTTTGTCGCTATGAATTGCAAGAAGCGTAAAAGATCCTCTTAATAGGGTTACCGCTTCACGCATTGCAGAAGCGAGATCTCCTTTGTGGGTTTTGCGAAGCTCACTGAGCAAATGCGCTACCGATTCTGTGTCAGTCTCAGAATCAAATGTGTGTCCTCGAGATTCAAGATCAGCTCGTAGCTCTGCGTAATTCTCAATAATTCCATTATGAATTACTGCAAGTTTTCCTTCATTGTCGCAATGAGGATGGGCATTTCGATCACTTGGCCCGCCATGCGTGGCCCAACGCGTGTGACCAATTCCGCTATGTGCATCTGGAATTGTTCCATCTAGCGAGTTTTCAAGATTAACTAATTTACCGGCTCGCTTTTCAACAAATAATTTATTCACAGTTCCGAGAGCGATACCTGCAGAGTCATAACCGCGATACTCAAGTCGACGCAAACCTTCAATGAGGTGTTCGATTGCAGATTGTCGTCCCGTATAACCGACAATTCCACACACGATTTACCCCAATTCCTGAGTTACTACCAGAGCTAGTTTATTTGCAACCGCTAAGGCCACGCTATCACTTGAGGCTTCTACCATCACTCTAACTAAAGCTTCTGTCCCTGATGCCCGCAATAAAACTCTACCCGTATCGCCTAACTCTTCTTCGGCCAAGGCAACTGCGGTGGCAACGGCTTTGGATGTGCCTAATTTTTCTTTGGATACATTTTTAACATTTATTAAGACTTGAGGAAAGCGCATCATGACCGCGGCGAGCTCTTGAATACTCTTTCCTGATTGCTTCATCTCTTGTAATAGATGCAGCGCAGTTAAGGTGCCATCACCTGTGTTCGCAAAATCTTTCAAAATGACGTGTCCTGA
Organism: uncultured Actinomycetes bacterium; assembly: GCA_903834705.1. Lineage (GTDB taxonomy): Bacteria > Actinomycetota > Actinomycetes > Nanopelagicales > Nanopelagicaceae > QYPT01. The sequence goes on along the minus strand of CAILKF010000094.1, from coordinate 2,422 downwards.
TTGCTCGCCACCAAGATTCAAACCATCCTGAATCATTTTTTCCAATACATATCGGTCGCCTACTGCAGTCTTTAGAACGCTAATTCCGTTTTGCTCCATCGCTTTCACAAAACCCAAATTACTCATAACTGTACCGACAACTGTTTTTGACTTGAGTTTCTTGGAATTGTTTAGCGCAATGGCCAAAATTGCCAGGATTTGATCTCCATCAACATCAGCGCCAGTTGAATCAATAACTAAAGAGCGGTCAGCATCGCCATCGAGTGCGATTCCAATATCTGCTTCATTTTTCACTACATGAGCGCGTAGGGAATCTAAATGAGTAGAACCGCAATTCTCATTAATATTCCATCCATCTGGTTGATCTGAAACTGAAATGACTTCGGCGCCAGCTCGACGTAGAACTTCTGGGGCTACATGTGAGGCCGCACCATTTGCACAATCGATCACAACTTTAATTCCTGAAAGTTTAAGATTTATTGTTGAGAGAAGATGAGAAATATACGTTTCTTTAGCGCTCTCATCAATGATGATTCGCCCAACATCTCGTCCAATTGGTCTCTGCCATGGTTCTTGTAGGCGCGCTTCAATTGCTGCTTCAAGTGCATCATCTAATTTGTCGCCGCCTCGTGCAAATAATTTTATTCCGTTATCTGGCATCGGATTGTGAGATGCACTGATCATTACTCCGAGGTCTGCCCCACTTTGAGCAACAAGGAAAGCGATTGCTGGAGTTGGTAATACACCTACGCGATACACATCAACACCAGCGCTGGTTAAGCCAGCAACTACTGCGGATTCTAAAAACTCACCCGAGGCACGAGAATCTCTGCCAATGATTGCGCGAGGACGTGTTTTTGTAGACCCAAGGGCTTCTATCAAGATATGAGCTGAGGCAACTCCAACGGCTAAAGCGAGTTCTGCTGTGAGTTCGCTGTTCGCTAAACCACGAATACCATCGGTGCCAAAAAGCGCCATGTTCGCGGGTTAAATATCGCGGATGTGAATTAACGCTTGCTGTATTGCGAGCGCTTACGAGCTTTCTTCAAGCCGTACTTCTTGCGCTCAATAACACGAGCATCGCGAGTAAGGAATCCAGCTTTCTTTAGCGCTGGACGATTAGCTTCTTCATCAATTTCATTGAGTGCACGTGCAACGCCCAAGCGAAGTGCACCAGCTTGGCCAGAAACTCCGCCACCATCGATGCGAGCAAATACGTCGTAACCATTTTCTGCACCAACAGTGCGGAATGGCTCAGAAACTAATTGTTGGTGAACTTTGTTTGGAAAGTACGCAGCAAGTTCTTTGCCGTTTACAACCCAACGACCTGTACCAGGGACGAGACGAACACGAGCGACTGCTTCTTTGCGACGACCGGTACCGCCACCTGGTGCTTTGATCGCAGGGCGGTTAGTAGCTGGCGCAGGAGTTGATGAAGAGTAAGAAGTTGGAACTTCAGTCTCATCAAGTTCGGTCACTACAGTGTTGTCAGACATCATTGGTTTTTATCCTCTATTTAACGATTACTTAAGAATTTGGGAAACTTGTTCGAACACATATGGTGTTGGTGCTTGTGCAGCATGTGGGTGTTCTGGGCCTGCATACACCTTTAACTTTGTTGCCATTGCACGACCAAGAGTATTCTTCGGCAACATTCCCTTAATAGCTTTCTCAACTGCACGAGTTGGGTACTTGACCATAAGATCGCCGTACACCGTTGAAGTTAAGCCACCTGGGAAACCAGAGTGTTGGTGAGCATATTTTTGTGTGCTCTTTGAACCAGAAAGTGCAATCTTCTCTGCATTGATAATGATGACGAAGTCACCCATATCCATGTGAGGCGCGAAAGTTGGTTTGTGTTTTCCGCGAAGTAAAACTGCAGCATGAGTAGCAACGCGACCCAATACAACATCTTGCGCGTCGATGACATGCCACTTTCGCACTACATCTCCAGGCTTTGGGCTATATGTACGCACGCTCTTACCCTCGCTTCTACTGATTGCTTTTTGCTACGCGCCCTTGTGGCGCAGAAGGGTAAGGGTACCTTTGTTGCGCCCAATGGGTCAAAACAGCCTATTTCCTTGCTCAGGACCCACGCTTAGGGGCTACTTCTAGATCAGGCTTTTACTCCTCGTCTCCGCGACGGCGAAGAGTGGACTCAATCCTTGCCAGCAATTGATCAGCCGGAGGATAGTCAACGCTCTTGAGCGTTAATCCACGAGCAGGAAAAACCATGCCGTCAGAGATTCGCTCAGCATTTGTGAGAACTGCGGTGATCCACGATGGTGCAAATCTTCCCTCCCCTACGCAGGCCACTGCACCAACCAAATTACGAACCATTGAATAACAAAATGCATCGGCAACCACATGAGCTACTAAAACGCCTTCTTCGTTGCGAATCCAATCGAACCTTTCGAGATTG
>CAILKF010000093.1 GCA_903834705.1 uncultured Actinomycetes bacterium | reverse complement strand
TGCCGGTTTTGAAACCACGGAAGGGCTGATTAGCAACATGGTGAGAGCGCTTTCAGATAACCCAGATCAACTGGAGTTGTTGCGCAATAACCCAGAACTTATCGAACCAGCGGTGGAAGAAGCACTTCGCTTTGATTCCTCAATTCAAAAACAATCTCGTATTGCAGGTGAAGATTTAGAAATCCACGGACAAAAGATCGCCAAAGGTGACTATGTGCACTTCATGATTGGCGCAGCAAATCGCGACCCCGCACGGTTTGAAAATCCTGAGCGCTTTGACATCGCTCGCAAAGATGCGGGCAATGTGAGCTTTGGTCACGGAATACATTTCTGCATCGGCGCACCTTTGGCACGACTTGAAGCGCGGATCGCGATTCGCCAACTGGTAGAACGCATGCCGAAAATTAAGGTCATAGAACCTCTACCGAGATACGCAGAACTTTTTGCCGTGCGAAAGCCACTCGAACTATGGGTGACTAGCGCGTAAGCAGTGCTAAAAGCCTTTAAAACAACTCGTATTAGAAGTTGTAAAGGCGCTTCGCGTTTGTACGGCAGATTGCTTCTTGCTCTGATGCGCTAAATGATGAAATGTATTCGCGCATAAAGCCAACAATGACGTCGTAAGAACTGTAGAGACGATCTACAGGCCAGTTAGATCCAATAACGCAACGTGCTGGACCAAATGCCTCGAGGCAAACTTCAGCCCATTTACGCAGTGATTCCTTTGTAAAACGTGGGTCTGTCATTGGCATACCTGAGATTTTCATTGTCACATTTGGTGCCTTAGCAAGTGCATGTACTGCCTTTTTCCAGTTAGCAAAGTATTCGTCATCGCGTTTGCGTGGGAAACCAATGTGCTCAAGAACAATCTTCAAATCTGGATGGCGCTTTGCAAGTTCTAGCGCTGCACCCATGTTCTGCCATTCGCAGTCAAGGTCAAAGACAACATCTTGCTTAATGAGTGTCTTTAGGGATGCCTCATATGTTGGATTAATTTGACCTGATGCAAGCATTGGCTCTGCATTGAAATCGCGGATACCTGCATAGAGTGGAGATTGTGCGTGGCCTTCTAGTTGCTTGGCAGCTTCAGGTGCTCCAAGTGCACACTCTGCGACGATGCGCATTGGCACAGGACCAGTTTTTGCCATTTCGGTTAGCCATACAGTTTCAGTTACTGGGTTTGGAGATCCGATTGCTGCTTGTACGTGTACGAATGCTTCGATGCCAGCAAAGCGAGCTTCTGACCAAAGATCGTTAAGCACGAAGGCCTCAGATTTAATTGCATCAATGTTTCCAATAATTGGGTGAATGAAGTTCGGTTCAAGCCAAACCCACTTGAGTTCTGGATGTTTGAAATCCCAAAGGTGAATGTGAGTATCAATAATTGGAATCGGTGTGCTCATGTGAGACCTTTCGTTAATGGGGTTTGCCTAGTACTCTCTGGCGATAAGTTACCGCGTGAGCGCAATAATTAAAAGACCTAGTCGAGCGAAAAAGGGGATTTCCAGATGAAGATTGTGAAAGTCGAGCCGATTCCAGTGGCATATCCAGAACCTAATGATTTTAACGCTGAGCGCTACCTCTGCTTGGTAAAAATCACTACTGATGAAGGCGTAGTTGGCTGGGGTGAATCTATTACCCAATTTAAAGAAGCTAACGCAGCAGTGGCGGCGCTCATTACCGGACTTTCAGAATTTGTTATCGGACAAGATCCATTGAACAACGGCGCAATTTGGCGCGCAATTAAAGAGCGTTATTGGTGGTACGGATACCGCGGTGGCATCGCTGCATACGCGCTTTCTGCAATCGATATTGCGTTGTGGGACATTAAAGGAAAAGCACTCGGCGTAAGTGTGCTCGAACTACTTGGTGGACCAGTTCATGAGAAGTTGCCTGCAATTGCATCAGGACACGCACATGATTCATCAATTCCAAAGATGACCGAACAAGCACAAGGTTGGTTGAGCACTGGCTTGCAAGGTGTCAAAGTTGGATTTGGAAAGCGCGGTAACGCACATCTTGGTTACGAGCACGATCGCGACGTTGACTATGTAAAGCAGATGCGCGAAGCAATCGGTGAAGATAAGAAGTTAATCATCGACTTGGGCTACGCAATTAAATGGGATGTTGCTACTGCGGTAAAGCGTGTACAGGCATTTGATCATTACAACATTGACTGGATTGAAGAGCCACTAGGCGCATGGGATCCAGAGGGTTATCGCACACTGCGCGACAAAACTAAATGCTTAATTGCATACGGCGAGCGCGAATGGAATACAGAAGGCTTTGATGCAATTCTGGCTACAGGAACATGCGATGTCTTTGGTATCGACCCAGGTCGCGCCGAAGGTATTACGGGTTTTGCAAAGGCAGCTGATCGCATTCACTCACATAAGCGCCAAGTAAATGCTCACGCATGGTCATCGGCTATTGTTTCGGCCGCGTCATTGGCCGTAAGTTTTTCTAACTTGGCATTTAAGCTCTTTGAGTTCAAGCCGTTAGCTAACCCAATGCAGAATGAGCTCATTACTGAGCCATTCACACATAAAGATGGTTGGGTCTACCCACCTCTAGGCAAGCCTGGCCTTGGTATCGAAATCATCGAAGATGTGGTGAATAAGTACCGCCAAGTCTTCTAGGCAACGCTCCAACCCAGGCCGGGAATAGATTTCCCGCCTGGGATGTTCCATTGAGTACAGCCTTGAGTCGCTCCGACTCAATCTTTTGACAAAGAGCGACGCAAGGTTGAAAATAGGAACAGTGGCCCCATCGTGGGCCAGAAATGGAGTAACACAATGGCTAGAGCAGTTGGAATCGACCTTGGAACCACCAATAGCTGCGTATCTGTACTTGAAGGTGGCGAGCCAACGGTAATCGCCAACGCAGAAGGTGCCCGCACAACCCCCTCGATCGTGGCCTTTGCCAAAAATGGCGAAGTCCTTGTTGGCGAGGTGGCCAAGCGCCAATCCGTCACAAACGTCGAGCGCACTATTCGCTCGGTCAAGCGACACATGGGTACTTCATGGAACATTGATATCGATGGCAAGAAGTACACACCACAAGAAATTAGCGCTCGCGTTCTACAAAAGTTAAAGCGCGATGCCGAGGCATATCTCGGTGACACCGTTACAGATGCTGTTATTACAGTGCCTGCATATTTCAATGACGCACAACGTCAAGCAACGAAGGAAGCTGGCGAAATTGCCGGTCTTAATGTCCTGCGCATTATCAACGAGCCAACAGCAGCAGCGCTCGCTTATGGTCTTGATAAGGCAGATAAAGAACAAACAATTCTCGTCTTCGACTTAGGTGGTGGAACATTCGACGTTTCACTTCTAGAAATCGGCGATGGCGTTGTAGAAGTTAAAGCAACCAATGGTGATAACAATCTTGGTGGCGATGACTGGGATCAATCACTCGTTGATTACTTAGTTAAGACTTTCGGTTCTAAGAACGGAATTGATTTAACTAAGGACAAGATGGCGATGCAACGTATTCGCGAAGCTGCGGAAAAGGCAAAGATCGAACTTTCCTCTTCGGCGCAAGCAT
>CAILKF010000092.1 GCA_903834705.1 uncultured Actinomycetes bacterium | reverse complement strand
GGTCTATGGAATGCTCGCGCTGCTGGACATGATGCCGAGCAAGTAATAGATACCTTGCTTCAATATTCACGATACGCGGTACCACATTCCATTTTGGTTGATGTTGCAGAAACTATGTCTCGTTATGGGCGCTTGCGTTTAGAGTCCGATCCAGTTCATGGCTTAATTCTTATTACTACTGACACTGCTGTTCTTGAAGAAGTTATTCGAGCTAAGAAAATCGCTCCGTTGCTTGGAGTGCGAATTGATGCAGAAACAATTGCGGTCCACCCAAGCCAACGTGGGCACATCAAGCAATCACTTCTTCGCCTCGGATGGCCCGCAGAAGACTTTGCAGGTTACGTTGATGGACAACATCATGAAATAGTTTTGGTACAAGACGGTTGGAAGATTCGTCCGTACCAAGAATATGCAGCTGAAGGTTTTTGGCATGGAGGGTCTGGAGTTGTCGTTCTACCTTGCGGTGCCGGTAAAACAATTGTTGGTGCTGCGGCTATGGCACATGCAAAAGCCACAACATTAATTCTCGTAACAAACACAATTGCAGCGCGTCAGTGGCGAGATGAGCTCTTGTTACGTACAACTCTTAATGAGGATGAGATAGGCGAATATTCTGGTGCTAAGAAAGAAATCAGACCTGTAACTATTGCAACATATCAAGTTATGACAAAGAAGAAGAATGGTGAATACGCACACTTAGATTTATTTGATACCCATGACTGGGGTTTGATTATTTACGACGAAGTGCATCTATTACCCGCACCTATTTTCCGTTTCACTGCAGATATTCAATCGCGTCGTCGCCTTGGCCTTACCGCTACTTTAGTAAGAGAAGATGGCCTTGAGGGCGAAGTTTTTTCACTCATTGGGCCTAAGCGCTATGACGTACCTTGGAAAGAGATTGAAGCACAAGGTTATATCGCACCTGCAGAATGTATTGAAGTTCGAGTGACTTTAACTGAAGCAGAGCGATTGACGTATGCAACGGCAGAACCAGAAAATCGTTATCGATACTGTGCCACAACTAAGACCAAACATCATGTTGTTCAGGAACTTGCAAAGCGTCACGCAGATGATCAGGTACTAGTTATTGGCCAATACATTGATCAATTAGACGAATTGACGGAAATGTTGGGCGTTCCCCTTATTAAAGGAGATACTCCAATCAAGGAGAGAGAGCGCCTCTTTAATCTCTTTAGAAGTGGCAAAATCAAATGTCTTGTAGTTTCCAAAGTTGCAAACTTTTCAATTGATTTACCTGATGCCACTGTAGCTATTCAAGTGTCAGGTGCATTTGGATCAAGACAAGAAGAAGCACAACGCCTAGGTCGAATCTTGCGCCCTAAATCGGATGGACGAACGGCACGTTTTTACTCAGTTGTTTCCAGAGACACTATCGATCAAGATTTTGCACAAAATCGTCAGCGCTTCTTAGCTGAGCAGGGGTATTCGTATCGGATTATTGATGCTGACGATGTTTTTCAAGGGAAGATTTAAAGCGTACTGGATTCACACGGAAAAAATCGTGCTGTTTGCCATCAATAAGAATCACAGGAACTTGTTCACCAAATTGCTTTTCAAGTGAAGAGTCGCCATCGATGAAAACCTTTTCAATATCGAAATCTAGCTCTTCCTTCAATTGATTCAGCACTTCTTCTGCAACATCGCAAAGATGACAATTGCGTCGTGAGTAAACGGTAACGAGATTTCTCATAGGAATATCTACTTCTTCTTTTTGGTTCGGCTAGTTATCGCGCGATCTAACAATTCTTGGGCAACAAGTGTGAAATCTCCTTTTGCACGATAAATATTTGACTCCAAATCTTTAAGTACCGATATGGCAGTTGTTTCTGCAATCGTGCCGACAAGTGGGCCATATTTTGTTGACAGTGCTGAATGCGCGATTTTGCTAATCGCTCGCGCAAGATCTGCTCTCGCCTCATCTAGTGAGGGCTCAATTGGCTGGGAAACCCCTGAGGTGGTTAGCGGGGGCTCGTTTCGAATTCGATTAAAGAGTTCGTCACTCTCATTTTCTACAGATTCACTTTTCGGGGTCTTGTTTTCCACGAGAGCATCATCTCATCCTGATACGGTTTGCGCATATGTTCGCCAAACGCAAGAACCTGATACAAGCCACATTCGCACTCTTCGCGGTTGTAGCTGGGTTAATTGCACCAACAAGCGCTAGCGCGTATTCACATTTCCAACGTTTTCCTTCAACGGTATGGGGCAATCTTTACGCCGGTCAAGGTGATGGTAAAAAACTTTCGGGTACCACTTTTACCGGGGCGCACTTAGATGCAAAAAGCTCTTTCGTTGTCACATACAACAATTTCCCAGAGTGGGCCAAAAAAGAAGTTCAAGCCGCGATAAACACATGGTCCTCATATTATGTTTCAAAAGTTCCAATTCACGTGGAGGCAAGTTGGATTCGCCCGCGGGATCCCAGAATTTTAGGAAGTGCAATGCCCGTGGATTATTTCGCGGGTTTTCCTGGCGCTCCTGATTCAACGTTGTGGTATCCATCAGCTCTGGCAAATGCCCTAGCTGGAACAGATCTAGATTCAAAAAACTCAGAGATGGTAATCGAAGTTAATTCGACACAGAATTGGGATCAGCGAGGAGATGGCGCGCCAACTACCACTGAATTTGATCTTCAATCAGTTTTCATTCACGAGATCTGTCACGGCCTTGGTTTTCTTTCTACCGATTCTTACGATAGCAACCCTTTATCCCTGACTTATAAATGGGGGAAAATTGTTCGCCCAACTGCATTTGACGCCTACGCCCAACTTCCGGATGGATCACGTTTAGCAGATTTACCTTCTCCATCTGTTGAATTAGGTAAAGCCATGACAAATCCTTTGATCTGGTCTGGACCAAATGGCATTAAAGCAAATGGTGGAGTTAAACCATTGCTCTATTCACCTAGTGAATATGACGGTGGTTCATCTGTCAGCCATCTTGATGAGGCAACATTTCATTCCTCTACAAAAGACTCTGTAATGACGCCAAGTTTAGATGCGGGAGAAGTTTTTCATGATCCGGGTCCATTAGCTCTTGCGATGATGGATGACTTGCGACAAAAACCTCCGGTTGGCATTGCTATTGCACTACCCCAAAATCCTCGCAATCAATCTGCACTTATTGGAGATAAATCAGCTGTAATTACTTTCGACCCTCCTGCAAATTTACGCGCTGCGCAAATATCTAGTTACATTATTAAGAATGTTAAGACTGGGCAACTGATAAATGTGCAAGGAAGTCCAGCAGTAATTTCAGGATTAAAGAATGGGCAGAGCTACTCCTTTACTATCGCCGCAAAGAATTCATTGGGGGTTTCAGAAGCAGTTTCCACAAATTCAGTTATCCCTCAAGTCGCTTGGACTTCTAGCGTTTTTGATCCGATTGCTGATGGGCTCAATGTTGTGACAACAAATTTTCGTGGTCAGCCTGCAATTGTGTATACGGACAGTGTAAAAGGAATCTTGAAATTAGCACTGTGGAATGGAAAGTCGTGGAAAAAGGTAACAGTTGATGGGAGGGGAGGTTCTGGGGGCAAAACTACTCACGATGTCTCTGGGCCAATCTCGGCGTGCGTTGGAGGAGTTGGGAATACCCAAATACTTCATATTTTCTACACTGATATTCAAGACAATGACTTGAGATATACCAGTTTCGATAATTCAAATTTCTCATTTGAAATAGTGGATGGCAATGGACCAACCGTTTTATCCTATGAACAATCAAATCGAGTGAGATCTGCCAACAATGTAAGTATCTCTAACGCATGTGCAGTTACCGCAGCTGGGGTCCAAGTGTTCTATCGTGATGAGAGCCAAGGAATTTTGCTCGGCGCAGTAAAGCCCCAAAGTGCACAAAAAGATCAGTGGGTATATGAAATCGTTGACGGTGATCGTGCAACTGATAATCGCACTACGGGAGATGTTGGATTCCATTTGAGAGCAGTTGCTGTCGGTAGCGACGTTTCAGTTCTTTATGACTCTGCAATTGGTGCGATAGTTCAAAAGGTAATATCTCAAGGCGAAATTCGACTTGCCACTCGCTCTTCAATTTCCAAACTTGGATGGAAGTACTCAACTTTAGATAAATCAGATAGTTCGACCGCCGTTGTCGGTTATGAAATTTCACTTAATAAGACTTTGGCTGGTGTAATTGCGGGATGGTTAAGTTCTTCTCCAACGACTATCCCAAAGCCAAATCAATTGCGTTGGGTTAACTTAACTTCACCAACTAAAATCAATATGGTCGATACAGGAAATTTCGGAGTGCCAGGTGCGCCCATGAGTGTTGACTACAAATCCTTCGCGTTTGGTTGTGGCACAAGAATTTGTTCAGCAGATTTGAATTCAACAACTCAATCTCCACCAATAAAACTGGTAACAAATTCGCTGAAAAGCGGTTACTTCCAAAGCGATTGGGTCACAATTAATAAGATTCGATACGCAGTTGCATCAGTTGATGGAAAGTTATCGTTTCTTAAACCGTAAGAGGAGAAGTATTACTTCTTGGCGTTACGACGCTGAATGCGAGTTTTTTTCAGAAGTTTCTTATGCTTCTTTTTCGCCATCCGCTTACGTCGCTTCTTTATAACTGAACCCATACGCCACGATCTCCTTCTAATTTAAGACTGTCATTAGCCTTAGGGGGTTAGGTTACCTCGTAAGGCTATGAAAAATCGAAACGCCTTTTGCGCTCACACCGAGGAGCAATACTCCCAAATCACGACTAAATCCCAAGGCGATAGGGGAAATGACCGTTGGCGCCCCATATGCCCCGACTAACGCACCTTTGCTATCGAAATTAAGAATGAGAGTTGTTGTCTTCTTGGGCTTCCATCCAGCAATTGCTGCAATTGCCGAGGTTGAAATAAATGCCATTATATGCGAATTAGAAGATGCATCGAAAGTTATGGCACTTGTCTGTGAAGCAAAACGTGTTGTCCAGATTGGAATTAAACTCGGAGCGAACTTAGTTATAACCGCTTCAGTCTTTCCGCCGAGGATCGAATCCCCACCTAATACGAGATTCGGAGTTGAACTTTGCCAAGAGCGTGTTGCCTTCGAATTCGAGCTACGCACAACATTAGTAATTTTCCCTTGCGAAGATATTGAAGCAATGATTCCATCACGAACTCCCATTAACTTCTTGCCACCTATAACTTCCGTGCTACTTCCAAAAACTATGAGCGAATTATCAGATTTGCGTGATACAGCATTTATTTCAGTATCAGATTTTCCTATCGATGTTGCTTTTCCTACAAATCCATTCGCTCCTGACTGCAAAACAAAACCAGCGCTACCTTGTGGAGTTGAGTAATTTCCAACTACGGCGATCCCGAAATCTGTACTTGCGACAGATCTAACAAGTACTGGCGCTCCAAAATCATAGGTGATGGTTTGAAGCAACATCCCTGAGTTGGAAACCCTCCATGCAATAACTTGAGTTAAGTCATTTCTTATCGGAGGCACAATTTCTGCGGTTACTGAATCTGGATTAAGTGAAGTTACTGCTGGTACAACTGTTGATGTATCAAGAATAGAAGGTTTAGCGCTAGACCCCACTATCCAAATTTCGCCCGCAGAGTTCTTTGTTGCAGTAGTCGCAATTTCGTCGACCCCTGTGTCCAATATTAAAGACCATTGAATAACACCGGATTCATTAGTGCTTTTAAGAAAACCGTCGGTTGAAGTCATTCCAGCTGACGTCCCGAAGAAATTCAAAGTATTGCCCGAAATTAGAAAACCAGCTGGCTTTTCATTTTCGGGAAGTGAGAATAGGGGCACAAGAGTCCGCGCAACTACGGGCTTAGGTGCGCCATACGATACCTGTGCCGTGAGAGTTAGGCAGATGATGATTGTAAAGGTGAGAAACTTTTTCACTTCTGTAGCATCACGCTAATTCTTGAGAACGATTTCGTGCAGAAGTCATGGCTTTCTTTACAATTTCAGAAAGGTTTTCATTTCCGAACGTGGCAAGTGCAGCAGCAGTTGTTCCATTTGGACTCGTCACATTTTCACGAAGCGTTGTTGGACTCTTACCTGATTCGGCGAGCAGCTTTGCCGATCCGATCATTGTTTGTATCGCTAATTCGGATGAAATCTCTGCTGGTAAACCTAAATCTATTCCGGCCGCAATCATCGACTCAACAAAGGCGAAAAAGTATGCAGGACCCGAACCACTGAGTGCGGTCACTGCATCTTGTAACTCTTCTGCAACTTCAACCACATGGCCTGTTGATTCTAAAAATGCCCGTACAAATTTTGCTTGTTCTTGGTTCACACCTGCGCCTAAGGAAATTGCTGCCATTCCTGCGCCAACCAGAGTAGGAGTATTTGGCATTACGCGTATAACCGGATTGGCATTGCCTAAACCGGAAGCAATAAACTCAATTCGTTTTCCAGCAACAAAAGAGATTACGAGCGCAGAGCTTGAAATCACACTTTTGATTTCAGCGAGTACACCTGACATATCTTGAGGCTTTACAACTAGTAAGAGCGCATCTGCACGTGGAACAGTTTCGGCAAGAGTTCCGTGAGTAATGTGGTATTTCTCAATTAGCTCTTGAGCGCGTTCATCTCGCTTTTCGCAAATAGTAATTGAAGAAGCGCTAATGCCTGATTGTATGAGTGCGCTAATAAGCGCCTCTCCCATTACGCCAGCACCAATTACAGCAATTGACTTTGGTGTGCCATTGGTCATCATGAGTAAAGGTTACCTTCTACCGATGTGCGTTATCAGGCAATAAAGCGTAGGCTCTGCTCCTATGTCTGAAATGAAGCCAGGATTTGCGCGCGATTGGATTGAATTTTCCGATCCAAACGATGCTGACGAAATTTTTAAGTGTGACCTCACCTGGTTGACCTCTTTTTGGACCTGTATCTACGGCGATGGTTGTAAAGGTGTATTTGCTGATCGTCCAAACGATGGTTGTTGCACTGAAGGTGCTATGTACTCAGATGAGAACGACGAAGCCAGAGTTCTCAAAGCGGCACAAGATCTCACTCCAGAAATGTGGCAATTCTTTGAACAAGCGCAACCAAAACGCCCTGGTGGCAAATTACAAATTAGCGATAAAGATAGTGATGGCGATCGCAAGACAAAAACCATCAATGATTCATGTATCTTCCTCAATCGCAAAGGTTACGAAGCACCAGGGTTTACTGGATCATTTGGTTGCGTACTTCACCACTTGGCGCAGAAAGAAAATCGCCACTTTGTTGATACGAAGCCGGACGTGTGCTGGCAATTGCCACTTCGCAGAAGTTTTGAAGTCCGCGAAGTTGGCGAGCGCGAATATTCTGTAACGGTCATCGGCGAATACGAAAGACTTGCATGGGGCGATGGCGGAGATGACTTCGATTGGTATTGCACAAGTAATACCGACGCCCACGTTGGCAGCGAGCCTGTCTATATCTCTAACCGCACAGAGCTCATTGCATTGATGGGGCAGGATGCTTACGACATATTGGCAAAGCATTGCGATGACCGAGTTCGAGCGATAAAAGAAGTAGATGCGCGCAAACTCCCCCTATTTGTTATTCAGCACCCAGCCACTTTGGCTAACAAGAAGTAGTCAGTCCTTCGCTCTAGGCTGTACCCATGGCTAAACCCGAGAAAGACCCATTCCGTTGTGTTGAATGTGGATGGACAACAAATAAATGGGTTGGCCGTTGTGGCGAGTGCCAAGTATGGGGAAGCGTAGAAGAAATTTCGGCACCTAAGAGGCTTTCACTTGTTCCAGGTGCAGTGAGTCATGTTGCAACTCCCATTGGCGATGTAGATCTCACTAGTGCAACAGCACGATCCACTGGTGTCAGCGAATTAGATCGAGTACTTGGTGGTGGCCTCGTGCCAGGTGCTGCAATTTTGTTAGCTGGCGAACCAGGAGTTGGTAAATCCACTTTGTTGTTAAGTGTTGGAGCACAGAGCGCATCCCGAGGAATTCGTTCGCTCTATATAAGCGGTGAAGAATCCGCCTCACAAGTACGTTTGCGTGCAGAAAGAATTGGCGCTGTTGACCCGTTGCTGTGGTTAGCTGCCGAAAATGATTTAGGCGCAGTTATCTCTCACATTGATTCAGTGAAACCCAATCTATTAATTATCGACAGTATTCAAACCATGAGTAGTAGCGCCGCCGATGGATCTGCCGGTGGTGTTACGCAAGTTCGTGAAGTAGCAGGTGCGCTGATTCGCTTGGCAAAAGAACGCGACATTACTTTGCTGTTAGTAGGGCATGTGACAAAAGATGGCTCGATTGCTGGACCTCGATTACTTGAACATATTGTTGATGTCGTTTTGCAATTTGAAGGCGAGCGCCATTCGCGATTGAGATTAATCCGCGCTACCAAAAATCGTTTTGGAGCAAGCGATGAAGTTGGATGTTTTGATTTACATGACGGCGGGATCGAAAGCGTTGCCGATCCCACGGGGTTATTTACTACTCGTCACACTGAACCAGTCCCCGGAACATGCGTCACCGTAACGCTTGAAGGCCGGCGACCACTCCTGGCTGAAATTCAGGCACTTGTTGGCACGGGTCGCGATAATGATTTTGGTAACGCTCGCAGAGTTACTAGCGGTCTTGATTCGGCAAGAACATCTATGACGCTTGCAGTCCTTGAACTTCGTGCAAATATTCGTATTGCAGGTCGCGATGTTTATGCCGCAACAGTTGGTGGAATGAAAATGACTGAGCCCGCTGCAGATTTAGCGCTGGCACTGGCTGTGGCATCTGCTGCAAAAGGGCTTGCATTGCCGAGTGATTTAGTTGCAATTGGAGAAGTTGGTTTAGCTGGTGAAATTCGTAAAGTAAGCGGTGTCGAGAGACGATTAGCAGAGGCTCATCGTTTGGGATTTAAACGAGCGCTCGTTCCATTGGGTAGCGACGTTAAAATTGATGGGATGGAAATTGTAGAAGTTTCTCGACTTGATCAAGCTCTGGGCAGGGTAAAGATTTCCGGAGAATGAGCGCTCTAGAAAAAGAAGTTCTCTCCTGGTTTGAAAAAAATAAAAGAGATTTACCTTGGCGCTCCTCAACTCCTTGGGGGGTTATGGTCAGCGAATTTATGTTGCAACAAACTCCAGTTGTCCGCGTTTTACCCAAATGGAATGAATGGTTACAACGTTGGCCAACCCCTGCCGACCTTTCAAAAGCATCCACTGCTGAAGTTATTACCGCGTGGGGTCGTTTGGGTTATCCGCGTCGAGCGCTTCGATTGCATGAGGCTTCAAAGGTAATCGTTCGAGATTTCAATGGTGTTATTCCTTCGACTCAGGAAGAGCTACGTTCATTGCCCGGAGTTGGCGAATACACAGCAGCGGCAATCGCATCTTTTGCATTTAATCAGCAAGCACTTGTGCTCGATATCAATATCAGGCGCCTCTTTGCACGCCTTATTGATGGCGTGGAATTTCCGACTCCAGCACCAACCAAGACCGAACGTGAAGCAAGGCAACGCATAATCCCCAATAGAGACGCACATATTTGGGCAGCCGGGACCATGGAGCTGGGTGCCCTCATTTGTACATCTCGAAACCCAAAGTGCGAACTATGTCCCCTAATGAGCCAATGCGCCTGGAGAAATAATAATTACCCAAAATCTGAGCAGGTGCGCAAAGGGCAAAGTTGGCACGGTACTGATCGCCAATGCCGAGGCACAATTGTTCAAGCGCTTCGCGAAAAAACTTTCATGAACGAAGCCCAACTCAAAGCTTTATGGAAAGAAGACTCACAAGTAGAGAAAGCACTGGTAACACTTGTAAAAGATGGGCTGATTGAAAAGAATATGAAAGCATATTCAATGCCTTCCACTTAAATATTTCTCTTCAAACGATCGGAAACCAATCCTATACAGTGCCACTCAATTTCTTTATATAACTTTTTAACATCACCGCTAAGTATCGCCTCTAACAACTGAGTGTGAAGGGTTGCTTGTTCGGCAAGGGTTGGATGTGGGCCGACTCGATAAAACTCTAAACGAATTCGTGACATAATACTCTTCCATAAATGAAAAGTCTGCTGCGTCGCTGCAGTTT
>CAILKF010000091.1 GCA_903834705.1 uncultured Actinomycetes bacterium | reverse complement strand
CCATGTGGGTTTCAACATTTCACTCAGCCTGTGTTCGTATTTTGCGACAAGAAGCATCACGACTTGGCTATAGCAATTCATTTAGTATTTATGACCAAGCCGATAGTTCGCGACTTATCACAATCGTTTCGAAAGAACTGAACTTGGATCCCAAAAAGTATCCTCCCCGCCAATTTCAATCAATGATTTCCAATGCAAAAAATGAATTAATGGGGCCTTCTGATTACTTGAATTCAACAACAAATCAAATCGAACAAGTTGTGGCAGAGGTTTACGCTGTTTATCAACGTCGCTTACAACAAGCAAACGCTATGGATTTTGATGATCTCATCCTAAAAACCGTCGAAGTCCTGCAACGTTTTCCCGAAAGTAAGGCTCGCTTTAGATCGCGCTTTCGACATGTCTTGGTAGATGAATATCAAGACACTAACCACGCGCAATATCAGTTAATCCGAGAATTAGTTGGTGAACAGAGTGATTTACTACCTCCGGCCGAGCTATGTGTTGTAGGTGACGCCGATCAATCTATTTATGGTTTTCGCGGTGCAACTATCCGCAATATCTTGCAGTTCGAAATGGATTATCCAAATGCAACGACAGTCTTGTTGGAGCAGAACTATCGATCCACTCAGAATATTCTTAACGCTGCGAATGCAGTGATTACACAGAATGAAAGCCGCAAGGAAAAGAACTTGTGGTCCGAGGCCGGTTCAGGCGCACCATTAATTGGATATGTCGCTGAATCTGAACATGACGAAGCCGAGTTCATCAAAGATGAAATTCGACAACTGCAGAATTCAGGAAATTCAGAGCCTGGCGATACTGCGATTTTTTATCGCACGAATGCTCAATCACGTGTTTTTGAAGAAGTTTTCATGAGGGCGGCACTGCCATATAAAGTGGTTGGCGGCGTTCGATTTTATGAGCGAAAAGAAGTGAAAGATTTGCTTGCCTACCTACGTGTCATTGTGAATCACAGTGATGAGGTTTCACTCAGACGTATTATCAATGTACCCAAAAGAGGTATCGGCGATAGAGCATTAGATTATGTAGACGCATTCGCGCAAGAACACGCAATTTCTTTTTGGCAAGCGCTTCATAGATGCACTGAAATGGTTGATATGCCAAGTCGATCAACCTCATCGATTCGCGATTTCTTATCAACGCTTAATACGCTGAGCGTTTTAGTAGAAGCCAAAGTGCGACCATCAGTAATAATCGAAGCTGTTCTTGATCAATCAGGACTCATGTCAGAACTTTCGGCCAGTAAGGATCCACAAGACGAGGTTCGTGTTGAGAATTTACAGGAGTTAGTTGCAGTCTCATTGGAATACGAAGAGAAGCCCTTCGAAGCTTTGCGCGAGGATGAAGAGATTTCACTTTCGGGTTTTCTAGAACAAGTTTCACTTGTTGCTGATGCGGATGAAATTCCTGAAGGTGAAGATCATGGCGGTGTGGTCACTTTAATGACGTTACATACGGCTAAAGGTCTTGAGTTCCCAACTGTATTTCTTGCAGGGCTGGAGGATGGAATATTCCCTCACTCTAGAACTTTGGGGGAAAAGAAAGAGATCGAAGAGGAACGACGCTTGGCTTATGTCGGATTAACTCGAGCCCAACAACGTTTGTATCTCACTCGCGCCGAGTACCGATCATCGTGGGGTGCGCCGAGCTTTAACCCGCCATCTCGCTTTCTGCAAGAAATTCCAGAAGATCTGATTCAGTGGCGATCAACAAATGTTACGGCTCCTCGAATTTCGGCGAAGCGAAATTTCTTCGCACCTCCGCCGAAAGCAACTGGGAAAAAAAGCGCGGCGTTAGATCTTGCAGTTGGAGAGCGTGTGTCACATGACACATTCGGCCTCGGAACCGTTGTGGCGTTATCAGGTGAAGGCGATCGCGCCGAAGCCACTATAGATTTTGGCTCCTACGGTGAGAAGCGATTGCTCTTGCGCTACGCGCCCGTGGAGAAGCTCTAGGATTGCACCCGTCTTAACTTTCCGAACATGAGTGGAGTTCATCGTGGATCTTTTTGAATACCAAGCCAGAGATCTTTTTGAAAAACACGGAGTTCCGGTATTAGCAGGCGCAGTTGCAACCACAGCCGACGAAGCACAAGCTGCTGCAGAAAAAATTGGCGGGAAAGTTGTTGTTAAAGCTCAAGTAAAAGTTGGTGGACGAGGAAAAGCAGGTGGCGTAAAGCTTGCCGAGAATTCCAAGGATGCGCGCGAAAAAGCTGACGCAATTCTTGGAATGGATATTAAGGGCCATATTGTGAAGAAAGTAATGATTGCCCAAGCTGCGCCCATTGAATCAGAATATTACTTAGCAATTCTCCTTGATCGATCGAATAGAACTTTCTTAGTTATGGCCTCTGTTGCCGGAGGAATGGATATTGAGCAAGTTGCGCATGAGACTCCAGAAAAACTGGTCAAGGTTCCAGTTAATTCCAATGATGGACTTTCAAAATCAGATGCCTTGAAAATCGTCAATGATGCTAAATTCCCAGCTGATATTGCCGATCAAGTGGCAGAAACATTGCTACTGATTTGGAAGGTTTTCACGACAGAAGATGCAACGTTGGTTGAAATTAATCCACTTGTTAAGACTTCAGACGGGCGCATTATTGCCCTAGACGGAAAAGTAACTCTCGATGACAATGCCAGTTTTCGTCATCCGGATCATGAGGCACTTATCGATGAATCTGCTGCAGATCCGCTCGAGGCGTTAGCTAAAGCGAAAGATTTGAATTATGTGAAACTGAATGGACAAGTTGGCATTATTGGAAATGGTGCTGGATTAGTAATGAGCACACTTGATGTTGTGGCTTATGCCGGCGAAAAATTTGGTGGAGTCAAGCCTGCAAACTTCTTGGATATCGGTGGCGGAGCATCTGCTCAAGTAATGGCAGATGGTCTTTCAATTATTTTAGGCGACCCTGATGTGAAGAGTGTGTTTGTGAATGTTTTTGGAGGAATTACCGCTTGTGATGCAGTTGCAAATGGAATTGTCCAGGCCCTTGAAATGTTGGGCTCAAAGGCAACCAAACCAATTGTCGTTCGACTTGATGGAAACAATGTTCTTGAAGGACGCAGAATCCTTAATGAGGCTAAACATCCACTGGTACAACAGTTGGACACAATGGATGGAGCAGCTTCAAGAGCTGCAGAATTGGCGGCGAAGTAATGACTATCTTTGTAAACAAAACTAGTCGCGTAATTGTGCAAGGTATGACTGGTTCAGAAGGAACCAAACATACGCGCAGAATGTTGGCATCCGGCACAACAATTGTCGGAGGCGTTACACCTGGCAAAGGTGGCCAAGTCGTCGAGATTGATGGTCACAAACTCCCCGTCTTTAACACCGTGGCTGAAGCTAGAACTGCTACTAACGCAGATGCATCGGTAGTTTTTGTTCCGCCGAAATTTGCAAAGGCTGCAGTTATTGATGCAATCGATGCGGGAATGCCACTGGTTGTGGTCATTACTGAAGGAATTCCAGTTCATGACACCGCTGCGTTTTATGCATATTCCGTTTCAAAAGGTACGACAAGAATTCTTGGACCAAATTGTCCAGGAATTATTTCCCCGGGCGAAAGCAATATTGGAATTATTCCTGCAGATATTGCTGGAAAAGGAAGCATCGGGTTAGTTTCCAAGTCAGGAACTCTTACTTATCAAATGATGTATGAACTTCGCGACATCGGGTTTAGTACTGCAGTAGGTATCGGCGGAGACCCTGTTATTGGAACTACGCACATTGATTGTTTGCGCGCATTTCAAGATGATCCAGAAACCGAAGCCATTGTGATGATTGGCGAAATTGGTGGCGATGCAGAAGAGCGTGCTGCTGCATTTATTAAAGCTAATGTCACAAAACCGGTTGTCGGGTACGTTGCTGGATTTACAGCACCTGAAGGAAAAACAATGGGCCATGCTGGCGCAATAGTTTCGGGTTCATCAGGAACGGCACAAGGCAAGAAAGATGCGTTAGAAAAGGCTGGTGTCCAAGTGGGGCAAACTCCTAGTGAAACTGCTCGCATTATGCGGGCGCTTTTGAATCGCTAAGGCTATGTTTCAACGCGTCCTCTGGGTCTCGTTGACGCAAGCGCTACGCAGTATTGCCCTATTAGTTTTACCAATATCTTTTCTTACGCTTTTGGCTTGGTCAACAGCCGGAAGTAGTACCGCAAATACCGCAGATCCAATTCGCGTAGCACTGTGGCTTTGGCTTGCTTGCCATCACATTCCATTTTCTCTTCTCTTACCGCCAGCAGAAGTTCCAGGATTTCTTTCTTATCTTCCACTTGGGGCGCTCATATTTCCATTCATTGTCCTTCGGAAAGGCTATCGAAGGGTTATTAATCACATAGATATTGGAGAGCAATCTATTCGTTTGGCTAGATCGCTCTTTACTGGACTGTATTCACTGTGCGTCACTCTCATTGCATGGCTTGCACAAACTCAGACAGTTAAGCCAGTTTTCTATTGGGCTCCACTCATTGTCGCCGCTGGCACATGGCTGACGACAGGTACGGTTGTCCGGAAAAAACGTTCGACAACTTTTGTGCCGGTTGACTTAGCGTTTCGATTGATGGCAGTTGTACTTGGTATTTCAAGTCTTGCACTTGGTATTTCTCTTATTGCACATCTGTCAGTGGTGAAAAACTTAACGTTGGTATTACAGCCAGGGCTTTTGGGAGGATTACTCTTACTTCTCATCAACATTTTGTTCATACCAAATGTCATTGTTGCAACTCTTTCCTATTTCGTTGGATCAGGTTTTGCTATCGGCGCAGGGACAATTATTTCGCCGTGGTCGCATACAATCGCTGAGATACCT
>CAILKF010000090.1 GCA_903834705.1 uncultured Actinomycetes bacterium | reverse complement strand
GATTTTTGATGGTACTGACATCACAGGTACCCCACCTCACAAAATTGCTTCCGGAGGAGTAGCTCGTACTTTTCAAAACATTCGACTTTTTGGTTTGATGACGGCAGAAGAAAATGTCATGGTAGCGATGCACTCACATCTCAAATCTGGAATTTTGGCGACAATTTTTGGCACTCCCTCACAACGCCGAGAGGAAAAAGAATCTCGTGAACAAGCGCGCGAACTCCTTAACTTCGTTGGTATCGGGAAATGGGCCGGAGAATATGCACGCAATCTTTCATACGGTGATCAACGTCGCCTAGAAGTGGCACGAGCCCTAGCTATTAAGCCAAAGGTTTTGCTATTGGATGAACCTACCGCCGGTATGAATCCGCAAGAATCATTGACTTTCATTGACTTCGTTTATCGAGTGCGTGACCAACAAGGAGTCTCTATTCTTCTCATTGAACACGATATGAGTGTGGTGATGTCGGTTTCAGAACGAGTGACTGTCCTTGATCAAGGCGAAAAAATCGCAGAAGGAACACCTGCTCAAATTAAATCCAATCAACGCGTCATTGAGGCCTATCTTGGTAAAGCGAAAGGCGAAAAAGCATGAGCGCACTATTAGAGGTTAAGGATTTGCAAGTTGCCTACGGCGCAATTTTGGCTGTTAAGAATATCTCTCTCACGGTTAATCAAGGGGAAATAGTTACCTTGATCGGATCAAACGGAGCAGGTAAATCAACAACACTTCGTACAATTTCAGGATTGCTTAAGCCTAAGGCGGGAACGATCACTTTCCAAGGTGAGCGTATTGATGGCAAAGAAGGTCACCTCATTGTTCAAAAAGGTCTATGCCAATCGCCTGAAGGCCGTCGAATCTTTCCTCGCATGTCAGTGCGTGAAAATTTAGAGCTTGGCGCGTTTCTCCGCAACGACAAACCTGCAATTGCAGAAGATTTTGAGAAAGTTTTAGAACTCTTCCCTCGTTTGCGTGAGCGCATTGAGCAAAGGGCCGGAACAATGTCAGGCGGAGAACAACAGATGCTTGCTGTTGCTCGTGCCATGATGGGATCGCCAAAGTTGCTTCTGCTCGATGAACCTTCTATGGGATTGGCGCCAGTGTTAGTAGATATGATTTTTGAAACAATCGTCAAGATTCGCGAGCAAGGAATCACTATCTTGCTTATTGAGCAAAACGCAGCTGCTGCGTTAGATGTTGCAGATCGTGCTTATGTTTTGGAATCCGGGACAATCAAAATGAGTGGCAAAGCTTCTGATCTAGCAAAAGACGAAGCAGTTACTAAGGCCTACCTAGGAGGCTAATTTCTAGGAGCCAGAATCAAGCAAGTAATTCTGGAAGTGCATGTTCTTTGACCCTCATCATTAGTAATAACGATTTCGTATGAGCACATGGTCTTACCAAGTGAGAGCGCTGTTGCAACCGCTGTAACTTTGCCTTTCGTTGCAGATTTATGATGCGTTGCGTTAATGTCAATGCCGACCACAGTGCGATCTGGTCCTGCATGCAGTTGCGTCCCAATCGAACCAAGACTTTCCGCCAACACAACATTTGCCCCACCATGTAATAGCCCTATGGGTTGTGTGTTGCCTTCAACTGGCATCGTTGCTACAAGTCGAGTTGGTGATGCTTCAAGAATCTCGATACCCATCTTCTTATCAAGAGCCCCGCTACCACGTTCACGTAATTGATCCATAAATTTTGAATGTGCGCTGTTGTCCATAAGGCCAACTCTATCTTGCTCGCATAGGATGTCAGGTATGGCCTCTCGACTACTTTTAATCGACGGGCACTCGATGGCGTATAGAGCTTTTTACGCCCTACCTGCCGAGAATTTCACAACCGCCACAGGCCAGCATACGAACGCCATTTATGGATTCGCCACGATGCTCATCTCTTTACTGAAAGAAGAAAAGCCCACGCACGTAGCGGTGGCTTTCGATGTTTCTCGAAAAACTTTCAGAACAGAAAAGTTTCCAGAATATAAAGCTAATCGCGCCAAGACCCCAGATGAGTTTCGCTCCCAAATGTCGCTATTGCACGATTTGGTTGAAGCTTTCGGTATCTCTCATTTTGAGGTAGAAGGATATGAAGCAGATGACATTCTTGCGACATTGTCCTCACTCGCGCAAGACAATGGCATGGAAGTCATTATCTGCACAGGTGATCGAGATAGTTTCCAATTAGTCAGTGAGAAAATTACAGTCCTTTATCCAAAACGAGGTGTGAGTGATTTGGCAAGAATGACGCCAGAAGCAGTATTTGAAAAATATGGATTAACTCCACAAAACTATCCAGATTTTGCAGCACTTCGTGGCGACCCTAGCGATAATTTGCCATCTATACCCGGAGTTGGGGAAAAAACCGCATCCAAATGGATTATTGAATTTGGCTCTCTCCAGGCACTTATCGTTGGAGCTCACACAATCTCTGGGAAAGTTGGAGAGAGTTTACG
>CAILKF010000089.1 GCA_903834705.1 uncultured Actinomycetes bacterium | reverse complement strand
GGGAATACCAGAATTCGCATTTCCATCAGGCCGTAAAACAACTTCTCCCGTGATCTTCAAGCACCATTCGGCGCGAAGTGATCCGGCCAATTTCTCATCGCGTATGACAACTTGAACAGAACCAGTTGCATCACGTAAATCGATAAAGGCAACCCCACCATGATCGCGACGCCTAGAAACCCAGCCAGCTAAAGTGACAACTGTGCCAATGTGTGTGGCACGCAAAGTACCCGCACCATGAGTTCTTAACATGTTCTAGCCACCTATTTCTTTAACGTTCGGGTAATTAATGTTGGCACCAAAGCGCTAAGAGTAACTGACGTTGCAACGCCAGTGCTCATTTCCTTGAGCTCTACGTTTCCACTTTCAAGTTCTGATTCTCCTAGTACTAGCGAAAATAGTGCTCCACTTTTATCTGCTGACTTCATGGCATTTTTTAGAGCCTTGTCCCCCATCGCCACTTCAACACTAATGTCACGATCTCGTAACTCATGTGCCAATTTCATTGCAACCGCTTTGGCGCTTTGCCCCAATGGAATGAGATAAAGAGTGGGAGCAAAATCGGTCGAACTCACCACGCCTTCTGCTTCGGCAGCGAGAAGGGCTCGATCAATCCCAAGGCCAAACCCAATTCCGGAGATATTTTGTCCTCCGATACTTTCCATGAGGCCGTCATACCGGCCCCCTCCCCCAATACCTGACTGTGCACCTAAATCTTCGTGAACAAATTCGAATGTTGTTCCGGTGTAGTAATCCAAACCGCGAACCATCAACGGATTGATAGTGAAGGCGATGCCCATTGCTGATAAATACTCTTGTACTTT
The DNA here is from genome assembly GCA_903834705.1 of uncultured Actinomycetes bacterium. Taxonomy (GTDB): domain Bacteria; phylum Actinomycetota; class Actinomycetes; order Nanopelagicales; family Nanopelagicaceae; genus QYPT01. Next base: position 18,995 of record CAILKF010000089.1, on the reverse strand, counting down.
CGCAAAATGGTCAGCTGATTCTGTAGAAAGATAATCTAACAAGCGAGGAGCTTTGGCCATCATGGCTGCAACATCTGGGCGCTTGTCATCAAATAACCGTAATGGATTGATCTGCGCCCTGGCTTTCGTTGCTTCATCCAGATTCAAAGAATTAATGTAAGCAACTAAATCAACTCTATGCGCTTTACGAGATTGCGCATCCCCGAGTGAAGTTACTTCTAATCTAAACTTGCGTAATCCAATTCCATAAAATCCTTCGTAAGCCAAGGCAATAACTTCTGCATCGAGGGCAGGATCATCTGAACCAATTGCCTCAATTCCGACAGAATAGAATTGACGGTAGCGTCCAGCTTGAGGCCGCTCGGCCCTGAAAAAAGAACCACAATAAAAAACTTTGACTGGCAACCCTGCACGGTCCAGTCCGTGTTCGATAACAGAACGTAGCGCTCCAACCGTGCCTTCTGGGCGCAAAGTGATAGAACGTCCTCCGCGATCTTCGAAGGTATACATTTCTTTACTCACTACATCAGTAGATTCGCCAACACCGCGGGTGAAAAGTTCTGTATCTTCAAAAATAGGAAGTTCTAAAAGTTGATAACCAGCGTTCTTAATCGGAGCCAGTAGTTGGTCGCGCACAAATTCAAATGCGTGAGACCTCGGTGGGAAATACTCACTAACACCTTTGGGTGATTGGAACTTCATCGCAATGTCCCCACGTTCTTAAGATAAGGATTTGTGCGTCGTTCATGCCCCATTGTGGTTTCATCTCCATGTCCGGGTAAAACGCGAAGACTGTCTGAGAGCGGCCAAATCTTCTTCTTCAGTGTGTTTTCCATATCTTGAGCAGATCCCGTTGGCAGATCTGTGCGGCCAATGGACCCAGCAAAGAGAACATCGCCGCTAATCAGGATCTCATCATCAATAGTAAAAATTAATGATCCGCGCGTATGACCTGGGGCATGAAATGCAGTGATATTCATTCCGACAATCTCAATTCGCGCCTCATTGCGTAATTCTCTTACATCCTTGGGTTCAATAAAGACGCTTTGACCCAATGTCGCGCTGAATGCTGGGCTTAACGCCTTTTCTGGATGAGCTAGAAGTACTCGATCCTCACTGTGGATGTACGCCGGAATTTGGTAACCATCTGCCACTGGAGCAATCGAAAAGGTGTGATCCAAATGTCCATGTGTAGCTACAACTGCAACCGGTTTCAATGAATATTGAGTAACAAGAGCCGACACTTTATGGGAAACATCAGGCATGCCGGGATCAAAAATCACACATTCTTCCCCTGGCCTGGATGCAAGAATCCAACAATTAGTCCCAAAAGCCGGAGCAGGGAAGGATAAAACAAGCACAAAATCCCTCCATTTCCACAGTTGTAGGTGGACAGGGTACCTTTTACCTCCGCACCAAATACCATCTCCACCCTTCAAGGCCGCCAATAAATCGGCCAACGCAATTCGATAGCGAGGGTCTAAGGACCTCACGCGCTGAAAGGACCAACCATGAACGAGATTTCACCCAACCACTCGGCCGCAGCAGCACTTATCGGCGATCCAGCACATTTCGGTCGCGTCGGCGAAGATGGCACTGTTTATGTAAAAACTCCTGAAGGCGAAAAAGCAGTTGGATCATATCCAGGTAAGAGCGCCGAAGAAGCGCTTGCATATTTTGTTAGAAAATTTGAAGCCCTTGCATCCGAAGTAGCTCTCCTTGCCGCACGAGTACGTAGTGGCGCTATGGTTCCGCAAGACGCGACCATCGCAGTAAATCGTCTTCGTGTGAATGTAAAAGAGCTTAATGGAGTTGGAAATCTTGAAGCGTTGGCTACGGCCGTCGAACAGATAATTCCCGCGATTGAAGATGGTCGCGGAGCATATGAAGCAAAGAAACTTGCAGAAAAAGCTGCCAAGGCCGCTCAACGCGATGAAGCCCTTGCTATTAAGGAAAAGATCGTCAACGAAGCGCAATCTTTAGCGCTCTCGGAAAGTTGGAAAACCACAGGCGACCGCCTCAAAGTTTTGTTAGATGAGTGGAAAGTTGCACCGCGTTTAGATAAGAAAACTGATGCAGAAATGTGGAAGAAGTTTTCTTCAGCAAGAAACAAATTCGATAAGCGACGTCGAACACATTTCGCAACCTTAGATGCTGCTCAAAGTAAAGTTGCTGACGCCAAGAATGCTTTGGTTACTGAGGCAGAATCGTTAGCTACGTCCAAAGATTGGGTAGCTACCGCACGTAGATTCAAAGCTTTGATGGATGCCTGGAAAGCAACTGGTCGTGGCAAGAAGAATGAAGATGCTAAATTGTGGTTACGTTTCAAGGGTGCACAAGATCAATTCTTTGCGGCAAAAAACGCGGATCTTGAAAAACGCGAAGGTTCGATGAAAGCCAATCTTGAAAAGAGAGAAGCGCTCATCACTCAAATAGAAGCTCTATTGCCTATTACGAACACAGAAGAAGCATCCAAGGCCTTTAGAGAGTTCGCTCGTCAATGGGACAAGATCGGCATGACGCAGAGGGAAAAACGCTCTGCCCTCGACACAAGATTTACCATTGTTGAATCAGCGATCAAGAGCGCGCAAGAGGTTCAGTGGAGAAAAACTGATCCTGTTGCCAAGGCCCGTGCCACGGATGTTGTTCGACAGTTGGCAGAAGCAGTAGCCAATTATGAGAAACAGGCAGAAAAGGCGGAAGCTGCAGGAAACGCGAAGAAAGCAACGGAAGCGCGTGAAGCAGCCCAAGCACGACGTCAATGGTTGGCAGATGCGCAAAAAGGTTTGGAAGAGTTCTCTAACTAAAACCTTTAATTGTTCGTGGTTCGATAAACATCGTATACACCTTCAATGTGCCTGACCGCCGAAAGTACTGCATCTAAATGCGTGGCATCAGCCATTTCAAAAGTAAATCTAGAAATAGCTGTCCTATCTTTAGTCGTGCTCACAGATGCGCTGAGAATATTTACCTGTTGATCTGAAAGAGTGCGAGTTACATCCGAAAGTAAACGAGAACGGTCTAGCGCTTCTACTTGAATATTTACTAAGAAGACGCTTGCAGCACCACTCAGCCAAGAAACCCCAACGATACGGTCGCTTTGATGCAACTGTAAATCGTGCGCATTGACGCAATCCGATCTATGAACCGAAACGCCACTACCTCGCGTGATGAATCCGATGATCTCATCCCCCGGTACAGGTGTGCAGCAACGTGCCAGCTTTACTAATACATCGTCGATACCCGCCACTTCGATTGCACTACTCGAGCGTCTACCTATGGTCGTGCTTGTCGCAATTGTGGAACTTTCCATTGTTGGTTCAGGATGCGAGTCTTCGGCAGACATGGTCGCAATGATTTTCTCAATAACCGATGGAGCCGACACATGACCGTCGCCGACCGCTGCGTAGAACGCGGAAATATCTGGATAATGAAGGTCATGAGCAAGTTCCAAGAGCGTGTGACCTGCAAAAATCTTCTGAAGGGGCAAGCCCGCTTTCCGCATTTGACGAGCAATAGATTCACGACCTGCATCAATGGCTTCTTCACGTCGTTCTTTACTAAACCACGCTTTGATTTTTGATCGAGCACGTGGGCTCTTTACGAAATTGAGCCAATCACGACTCGGGCTAGCGGAATCGGCTTTGTTAGTAACAACATCTACAACATCCCCGTTACTTAATGGGGATTCAAGCGGAATAAGTCGGCCATTAACTTTGGCTCCAACGCAACGATTTCCTACTTCCGTGTGAACGGCATACGCAAAATCCACTGGTGTGGATCCGCCGGGAAGAGCAATAACGTTTCCTTTAGGCGTGAAAACAAAAACCTCAGGAGTTCCTAAATCAAAACGGAGAGCTTCTAGGAATTCACTGGGATCTTCGGTTTCCTTTTGCCATTCATGAAGCTGACGCAACCAGAGCATCTCCGGTGCGCTTTGACTATCGCTACCTTCTTTGTATTTCCAATGCGCAGCGATACCAAATTCCGCTCGTGAATGCATTTCGAAAGTTCTAATTTGGATTTCGATTGCTTTGCCAGTGGGTCCAATTACGGTTGTGTGCAAGGACTGGTAGAGATTGAATTTAGGCATCGCAATGTAATCCTTGAAACGTCCTGGCACTGGGCTCCACCTAGCATGAATCGCTCCCAGAACCGCATAACAATCTCGAACGTCTTGCACCAAAACACGAATACCCACTAAATCATAAATATCGTTGAAATCACGTCCTCGTACAACCATCTTTTGATAGACGCTGTAGAAATGTTTCTGACGGCCAGTAACCGTTGCAACGATGCCATCAACCTTTAAATCTTCTTGAACCGCGGCAATAACTTGTTCGCTAAGCGCTTCACGAGAAGGTGAACGTTCTGCCACCAATCGTGCGATCTCTTCGAATTTTTTTGGTTCAAGAACGGCGAATGACAAATCCTCTAACTCCCATTTGAGCGCATTCATTCCCAAACGATGGGCAAGAGGAGCATAAATATCTAGTGTTTCACGAGCTTTGCGTTCGGCACTTTCTGGTTCAACGAATTGCCATGTTCGCGCATTATGCAAACGATCGGCTAATTTAATGACAAGCACGCGGATGTCTCGCGACATCGCAACAATCATCTTCCTTACGGTTTCAGCTTCGGCAGTCGGTCCGTATGAAAGTTTGTCTAACTTAGTAACTCCATCGACAAGGTTTGCAACTTCATCGCCAAAATCTTTGCGCAATTTAGCGAGTGAATACGAAGTGTCCTCCACAGTGTCATGAAGCAATGCCGCCACTAACGCTTCTGAATTCAAACCCAACTTCGCCAATATTTCTGCAACTGCGACAGGATGTGTTATGTATTCATCGCCTGATTTACGCAATTGTCCAGCATGCGCAGTTTTTGCAACCTCGAAAGCCAGTTCAAGGGCGTCCAAGCTTGCACTCGGATGATGCTCCTTGAGAGCTAACGCGATCGGCTCAATTAATGCGTTCACGTTGGCAAGCCTACTGAAGGCGCTCTATGAACGTGAATGATTAACGGCGACGTTTGCGTTTCGGCTGATTACGAGGGCCTCGTTTTCCAGCTTCTACAATTGCAGTTTGCGTAGACGTAGATGCGCTAGTTGTTGCAGTGCCCACTGAACGTGAATTCACACGCTTAGCCAAAGCCTTCATTGCTGGTTCACGTTCACGCAAAACAGCAAGAATTGGAGTCGCAATGAAAATAGATGAATATGTACCGGTCGCAAGGCCGATAAATAGAGCTAAAGAAAGGTCCTTCAAGGTACCTGCTCCGAGCAACCCAGCTCCAACAAAGAGAATTGATCCGACAGGCATCAACGCGATAAGCGAAGTATTGAAAGAACGTACAAGAGTTTGGTTAACAGCAAGATTGGCTGCCTGCGAATAAGTCATCTTGGATGTACTTGTGATTGTTCGAGTATTTTCTCGCACTTTATCGAAGACAACAACTGTGTCATAAAGGGAATATCCCAAGATAGTTAAAAAGCCAATCACAGTTGCTGGAGTTACATCGAATCCAACAAGTGCATAGATGCCAACGGTAATAAAAACGTCGTGGATAACCGCCAAAATTGCTGCAGCTGCCATTTTAGGTTCGAAGGCCATGGCCAAGTAGAGAAGTACAACGATGAGAAACGCGAAGAGACCGTAAAGTGCCTTACGTGTAATTTCCTTGCCCCAAGATGGACCAACAATTTGGGTATCAATTACGCCAGTAGTCACTCCGAACTTAGAAGCCAAAGCATCTTGCACGGCGTTGGATTGCTCTACGGATAGAGAACCAGTCTGCACCCGCACTTTATTGGTACCAAGCTTTTGAATGATCGTTTCGCCTGGTATCGCAGTTGCATCAACTGCACTCCGAGCGTCCTCAACCGAAATGCCAGGTTTTGTAACTGTGTAGGAAGATCCACCCTTGAATTCAATTCCTAGATGCAATCCTTGAATTGAAAGTGCTATGGCGGAGGCAATAATCAATAAACCTGAGATGGCATACCAGCGACGTCGTTTGCCAACGAAATCTATTGAAGTGTCGCCACGATAAAGACGTCCGCCCAAACCTGACAGTTTACTCATGGTTATGCTCCTTTCTCAGAAGTAGAGGGTGTCGTTAGAACACCGAGGCTTTTCGCAGATACACCTGAAAGAGGATGACCGGAACTGTAGAAATTCAATTTAGCCAAAACTGTAACAATCGGTTTAGTGAAGATAAATACTACAAATAGATCGATAAGAGTTGTTAATCCGAGAGTGAAAGCAAAACCGCGAACACCGCCGACTGCCAATAGATATAGCAAAGCCGAAGCGATAATCGATACAAAGTCCGCCACGATGATGGTACGTCTAGCGCGAACCCATCCAGTTTCAACGGCTGAACGTAGAGATCTTCCTTCGCGAACTTCGTCACGCACGCGTTCGAAGTACACGATGAAGGAGTCAGCCGTAATACCGATTGCGACAATCGCACCTGCTATTCCAGCCAGTGTGAGTGTGAAACCAATCCATTTACCTAGAAGAAGAATTAGAAGATAGGTCAAAGATCCCGCAACAATTAGTGACCCAACGGAAACTAAACCAAGACCACGGTAGTACAGCAATGAATAGAGAAGTACAAGGCCAAGACCCAAGAATCCCGCGAGCAAACCAGCGCGCAACTGATCTGCTCCCAGAGTTGGAGAAATTTGTTGAACTTCACCGCGGTCGAATGCCAACGGCAAAGCACCATATTTCAAAACATTCGCTAAATCTTCAGCTTCAACTTGGCTAAAACTTCCGGTGATTTGTGCATTTCCCGCAGTGATTGGTTCGTTGATACGAGGTGCAGATACAACTAATCCATCGAGAACGATTGCTACCTCATTCAAAGGGGGCGTCAATTTAGTAACTCGTGTAGTCAAATCTGCAAATGCTTTTGTGCCGTCGTTATTGAAATTGAGGAGGACATACCATCCACTACCTGAACTCTGATTGATAGCGGCGCTTGCCTTTGAAACTTGACGTCCCAACACTTCTGCCCCGGCAAGAATGTACTTGCTTGCGCCAGAGCGATCGCAAGCAACAATTGCTTCTGTTGCAACATCGGAACCAGTTCCTTGGCGGTTAACGGCCTGCGTGCAATCTAAGGAAACATATTTCTTCCCAATTTGCGCCGACAAACCTGACGCCGTAATCGCTGCCGCAGTTGCAGTATCGCTTGGATCTACTGGAGTTGGAGCACCTGATACCAAAACTTGGCGAAATCTCAATTCAGCAGTTTGTCCAACAAGATCAACTACACGACGGCCAGTATCACCGGGTACTGAAATTACAATTTGTCTGTTCACTCCACTGCCTTGCGCAGTAACTTCACTCTCTGCAACACCTAACGAGTTCACGCGTTGGCGAATGATTGATACCGCTTGATCGATTGCAGCGTTACTCACTTTTCCAGCTTCACCAGGGGCGATACGCGGTTGCAACGTCACACTAGTTCCGCCACGCAGGTCAAGACCTAAGCGAACAGCAGTGGCACCTTGTATTAATACAGCGGCTAATAGAGCGAGTAGGACCAAAGCCATGATCGCAAGATTGCGACCTGACTTAGAGGCGCTCTTAGCGGAACGAGGAGAAGATGAAGTCGACATGGGTAGAGAGTCTAGGCATCTTCGGCGGATGTGTCGAAAAGAGTTGAATTTGTGCCAGTCGGAGGCGTGTGGCCAACGTGGAGAAAACCCTGCGCCGTTGCCATTCGACCCCGCGGAGTCCTGACCATGAAACCGTTTCTGACCAAGAAAGGTTCTGCTACTGCTTCAACCGTTTCCACTTCTTCACCCACTGCAATTGCAAGAGTAGAAAGACCCACAGGTCCCCCATTGAAGCGCTCCACAAGCGCCAGTAGGACGCTGCGATCTAAACGATCAAGGCCCTTTTCATCTACTTCGTACATTGTTAGCGCCGCAGTCGCGTCAGCATGGGTCAATTTCGACCCCCCTCGCACTTGTGCGTAATCTCGGACTCGTCGCAATAAACGGTTTGCAATGCGCGGAGTACCCCGAGATCGGCCCGCGATTTCAGAAATCGCCTGAACTTCTATATCCAATTTCAGAAGATTGGCACTTCGTTCAAGTACTTGGGCTACTTCATCTACATCATAAAAATCCAGATGAGCCGTGAAACCAAAACGATCACGCAGTGGGCCAGGCAAAAGACCTGCGCGAGTTGTGGCCCCTACCAAAGTGAAGTGAGGGAGCGACAATGGAATTGCCGTTGCACCTGGGCCTTTGCCGACGCTGACATCAACACGAAAATCTACCATCGCTAGATAAAGTAATTCTTCGGCTGGTCTTGGTAAGCGGTGGATTTCATCGAGGAACAAAATTTCACCCTCAACAAGTGATGAAAGAATTGCCGCTAAATCTCCGGCATGCGTTATCGCCGGACCACTTGAAATACGGATAGGTGCTTGCATCTCACTTGCCAGAATCAACGCAAGTGTTGTTTTCCCAAGACCGGGGGGCCCTGACAAGAGCATGTGATCTGCCGGTGTATTTCTTGCACGTGCAGCCGACAACAGAACATCAATTTGCTCACGAACTCTATGTTGCCCGATGAATTCCGCCAACGCTTTCGGTCGAAGGGCCAACTCTGCAGCCGACTCTTCACTGTGCCCTGCAGAAGTTACTAAACGTTCGCTGTGATCAACCATCATCTGCCACCACTTTGCAGAGCAGAACGCAGAAGTTCACTCAACTCATAACTTGCAGGATCAGAACCGGTGATTGCAATCTCTGAAGCAACTTTTGAAACAGCGCCATCGGCTTGTTTAGCCGAATAACCCAATCCGACAAGTGCGGAAACTAGATCCTCACGCCACGGTGGCTGATGTTTCACTTTTGCGCCTGCAGGAGATAAATCATCGAGTTTACCTTTGAGCTCCAAAATTAATCGTTGCGCGCCTTTACGTCCGATACCTGGCACGCGCTCAATAGATGCCACATTCTCTTGGGCGATTGCAGTCGCCAAATCATCCGGAGAAAGGACTGAAAGAATGGACATCGCAACTTTTGGTCCGATACCAGAAACAGTTTGGACCAATTCAAAAAGAATTCGGGACTGTTCGTCTAAGAATCCAAAAAGTGTTAATGAATCCTCTCTTACAACCATGGTCGTAAAGAGGTGCGCTTCGGCTCCGATATTTAAAGAAGTACTTGTGGTCGGGGTTACGAATACCGAATAACCCACTCCGTTTACATCAACAACAGCGCGATCGTTGGAAATCGCGCGAATTCTGCCCGACAGCGAGGCGATCATCGCGTCCGCAATTGCTGTAGACGCAATTTCTCTTTTACCACCGCAGTGCTTAAACGGTCGCTACTTTTACCACGCCATAGGTGGCAAATTGCAAGCGCTAGTGCATCAGTGCTGTCAACAGGTTTTGGGATTTCATCTAGATTGAGAATTCTTCTTACCATTTCGGCAACTTGTTTCTTGTTTGCTCGCCCCATACCTGACACTGCTGCCTTTACTTCGCTGGGGGTATGCATGACAACGGGAATAGATGATTTAGCGGCAATGAGAAGAGCAATTCCAGCAGCTTGGGCAGTGCCCATCACTGTACGAACATTGTGCTGAGAAAAAACACGTTCTACTGCAATCACATCTGGGTTGTACTGATCAACCCACTCTTGCAATTGAATTTCGAGAGAAAGCAGACGTTGCTCTAACGGGCTTTCTGAGGAAGTGAGAATTACACCAACTCCAACCAATGAAATCGTTGATCCAACTGTGCCTTCAATAACTCCCACACCACAACGTGTTAGACCTGGATCTACACCTAGGACGCGCATGAACTACAGAGCCACTTCTTCATAGTGCGAAGCCTAGTTTGGCTCGATAACGAATTAGCCCAGGCTCGCCATAACCTCATCTGAGATATCGAAATTGCCATAAACATTCTGGACATCATCCAATTCTTCAATAGCTTCAATCAGAGCAATTACCTTTTGCGCCCCTTGCGTATCCAGTGGTACTGACATCGAAGGTAAGAATGGAGATTCTGCAGATTCATATTCAATTCCGGCAGTTTGCAACGAAGTTCGAACTGCCACTAAATCACTGGGCTCAGAGACCACTTCAAAAGAATCACCTAGATCATTCACTTCCTCTGCTCCCGCTTCCAAAACAGCTTCCAAAATTTTCTCTTCGGTTACCACAGATGATTTAGAGACCAATACAACGCCTTTTCGGCTAAAGAGATAAGAGACAGAACCAGGATCCCCCATGCGACCACCGTTGCGAGTAACTGCCAAACGAACTTCTCCCGCTGCGCGATTGCGATTATCGGACAAACATTCGATCAGAATAGCTACGCCATCTGGGCCGTAGCCTTCATACATAATTGTTTGCCAATCCGCTCCGCCTGATTCAAGACCAGCTCCTCTTTTAATCGCACGTTCAATATTGTCGGCGGGCATGGAATTCTTTTTTGCTTTTGCAACCGCGTCAAAAAGTGTTGGATTACCAGCCATGTCTGGTCCGCCATTTCTGGAGGCAACTTCGATGGCCTTGATGTATTTAGCGAATGATTTAGCACGGCGAGAATCAATAATTGCTTTCTTATGCTTTGTTGTTGCCCATTTGGAATGGCCTGACATTTCTACTCCGCCTCAATGGAATTTGTTTCCAAATTCCAACTTTCGCCTCTGGTAGTACTTCTACTAGAACCTAAAAAACGCACTGGTTCACTTTACTTGATGGAATTCTCAGTCTTGCACACCTGCTCAACAAAATATCGATGAATGCGATTATCTCCCGTTAGCTCAGGGTGAAACGAGGTAGCGAGTAAAGCGCCTTGACGCACCGCGACGGCATGCTCAACTCCACCTGAAGTTTTAACGCTAGCCAAGACTTCTACTTCTGGCCCTATCGCTTCAACCCATGGAGCGCGAATAAAAACTGCCTTCATAGTTGGTGCGGTAATTCCTGCGACAGTGAGATCGCTTTCAAATGAATCCACCTGTCGCCCAAAAGCATTACGACGAACGGTTATATCCATCCCGCCAAAAGTTTCTTGATCTTTGGTTGCATCGAGAACACGGTCAGCTAACAAAATCATTCCAGCGCATGATCCGTACACAGGTAATCCCTCGCCTATCCGTGTTTTTATCAATTCGAAGACACCGAAACTTTGCGCCAAAAGGGCAATAGTTGTGGATTCCCCGCCTGGGAGTACGAGCGCATCAATTTTTTCGATTTCAGATCTACGTCTAACAGTCAGTGGATGCACGCCACATTCCTCAAGAGCCTTTATATGTTCGCGAACATCGCCTTGTAAGGCAAGTACTCCGACCTTCATAGTAAAACTACGTTACCAACCACGATCGGCTAGACGATGAGGCACTGGAATATCTGCAACATTGATACCCACCATTGCATCACCTAAGCCACGTGATGCATCGGCAATCACTTTTGGATCATCGAAAAATGTAGTGGCTTTAACGCACGCTGCTGCGCGACGTGCTGGATCGCCCGATTTGAAAATACCTGAACCGATAAACACTCCATCGGCGCCCATGTGCATCATCATCGCGGCATCGGCCGGTGTAGCTATGCCACCGGCCGTGAAAAGCACAACCGGAAGCTTTCCATTTTGAGCAACTTCTTTCACCAATTCGAAAGGCGCTTGCATTTCTTTAGCGGCAACATAAAGTTCATCTTCGCGCATAGATGTTAAACGTCGAATTTCGCCACCAATTTCGCGCATGTGTGTAACGGCGTTAGAAACATCTCCAGTGCCGGCCTCACCTTTAGAGCGGATCATTGCTGCACCCTCGTTGATTCGACGAAGCGCTTCACCTAAATTAGTTGCTCCACACACAAACGGAACCGTGAAATTCCATTTATCAATGTGATTTTTGTAATCAGCCGGGGTCAAAACCTCAGACTCGTCAATGTAATCAACACCTAAACTTTGCAAGATCTGTGCCTCAACAAAATGGCCAATGCGTGCTTTTGCCATAACGGGAATAGAAACTGCCGCTTTAATTTTTTCAATCATGTCAGGATCAGACATACGGGCAACGCCACCTTGCGCGCGAATATCTGCAGGAACGCGCTCCAAAGCCATTACTGCTACAGCTCCGGCATCTTCAGCAATTTTTGCTTGCTCGGCGTTAACAACATCCATGATGACGCCACCTTTAAGCATCTCAGCCATTCCGCGTTTAACTCTGGCGGTACCTTTTGACTCAGACATTGCTACTCCTCAAACTTTCACCACTCGGGATAGAGAAACTCATCAATTCGAAGGCTCATACTACTTTGTCGCTGAAGGACTCGCAGACACAACCGGATAGGTGAAATCAGGCGCAGAAGCAACCAGCGCTACCCATAGTTGACCCGGGGCAAATGGCAATGGATTGCCATCCTCTAGGGTCCACGTCGTTTGTTCCTGCGCATTGGGACGTATCCACCGTGCACGGAATGCCTTTCCATCTCTCAGAATAAATCCCTGACCGGAGCCCACCGTGATTGATAGCGGAGTCACTCCCCCAACTTTATCGTGATACGTGGAATCAATAATGGAAACAACTTGTATGACTAACGTTGTAGGACCGAGCGTAATACCTGAAGCGCTCACATCAGGTTGCCCATGATGACTTAATAACCATCGTGATTCTTCTTTAGACCACACCGCAGAATATGAATTAGCTGGCCAATTCATTGTAACCCTTGAAATAACTTTCCCTCCCGCAAGTTCATTGCTGAATTTCCAACCCATTTCCTTGGCGTTATCGACTACAACGTTTTGAGATTTGAGTTTTTCCAAAAGATCTTGTGCACGCAACACCATATCCACGGGAGCTGTACGTGTTAAATCTCTTGTGTAGATCAACGGTGACTCATGTTGTGCGCCAAGATCTAGCATCCCGCTTGAGGCGATCACGGGAAGTAATTTGCTTTGTGCACCACTATAAGCAAAGGCAACTTTTCCGTACTGTGCTAACAAATCGATGTCGCTAATACGAGCACTCCGGACTGGCCCAATCAATTGCGGTATACGCGATGAAAAAACTGCGGCCAATCGAGTGAGCCCACCTTCAACTTGCTCGATGTAAACGCAATCTGCATCTTCTAATCCAATTTGCGGATGAGCAAGAGGTGTGTCATCAATTTTTACGACCAAAATTGGCCCACTCGGGCCCTCGTGCCCACTTATAGGATTTACCGCAACAGGTTTTTCGTTCTCCGCTGGCAAAAGAGATTTCACCGAAGAGCAACTTGTGAGAATAAGTGAGAGCGCAATGACGCTTACCACCCTCGATTTCTTAAAGTACATCGTGCTCAAATTCATACACCACCGGCAAAGGCGCACTACCCGCGAGTTTAAATATCTTGAAGATCCACTTCTTACGAACTTCGCGAGTTCTATTCACTGCGTCAACATGTATTGCAATACCCACACGCACTTTCTCAGTGAGTTGCGATAACTCTCGAAGCAAAGCCTTTTCTGCTGATTCTCCTTGTGTAGTCAAATCATTTTGCAACAGCCCAAGTGCGCCAGATAATCCACTTTCAGCATCTGAACGATCCTCAATTTGAGCCTCTCTTGCTAAATATGCTGCATGCGTTAGAAGCAAGGAAGACGCAGGATCTGCTGCGCGACTATGGGCTAGTTCTAAGGCGATAGCCGCTCTGCGTTGTAACAGGCCATCAAGATTTGCCCAACTTGTTTCAACACGATGATGTAAACGATCTAGTCGTGTGGCAGAAAATGAGAGATACCAAAGTGAGAATAGAACCACCAGTCCAAAAATTAGCCCAGTCTTCATCAATTCTCCCCTTCTCTACCCAATAAACGACCCCACGATCTGGAATCGGAAGCTAAGCCAACGCTTCCACTTCCAACCATGGCCATCTCATAGACCGAGAAGATTTGTTCTGCAACGGTATCCCAATCAAAGAATTTCGATCGCTCTTGAGCGGCAATCGATAAACGTTGACGAGTTTCATCATCACGAAGCAATTCGATAATCTTTTTTGCTAGATCTGAACTATCTTCCGTTGCAAAGAGTGACCCGTATCTACCCTCACCTAACAAAGATACAAATGCTGGGATATCACTTGCGATCACTGGAGCACCCGCCGCCATAGCCTCAGCCAGAATGATTCCAAAAGATTCACCGCCCGTATTAGGCGCAACGTAAACGGAAACAGAACTAAGAAAATCGGCTTTGTCCTCTTCAGTTAACCGACCAAGAAATGAAATACGGCTCCGTAGCTGCGGATGAATTTGTTTATAGATTTCATCTGTGTCCCCAGGGCCGGCAACCAAAACGCGAACATTTGGAGCAAACCTCGCAACGATTGGAAGAGCTTCAAGCAAAACGGAAAGTCCTTTACGTGGCTCTTCAAAACGGCCAATGAAACCTATAGTTTCACCACTCCATTTTTGCTGTGCGCGTCCATTTCTAAACCGTTCGGCATAAACTCCATTTGGAATAACGATGGCGTCTGTGTCTAAATGCTCAGTGAGTGTGAGTCGCGATGCTTCACTTACGGCGATACGAACAGAGAGTTTTTCAATAACTGGTTCCAGAATAGGACCGAGGGCAAAGATAGCTTTTTGTCGCTTTGCAGCAGCATGGAAAGTTCCCACCATTGGTCCGTCTGCTGCCCAGCATGCAAGTAATGAAATGGACGGAATTGCCGGTTCGTGTAAATGTAATACATCGAATTCACCTTGCGAGATCCATTGTCTCACTCTTGAAAATGCTATCGGCCCAAAGAGCACACGCGCTACTGCACCGTTATAAGGAATTGCTATAGGTTTCCCAGCACTCACAACATATTCAGGCAAAATTTCCTCGTTGGCGCACGGAGCTAATACAGAAACGCTATGGCCATGAGCAATGAGATATTCAGCTAAATCACGCACATGATTTTGCACTCCGCCGGGGGCATCCCACCCATAGGGACAGACGATGCCGATTTTAAGTTTCTTTGTACTAGGCATCTTTTCGCTCCATAAAATCTTCATCCACCCAGATGCGTTGCAACATATGCCAATCCTGGGGGGCTTGCGAAATCCCTTTTGCAAAATTGTTCGCGCATTCTTGAACCATTACCGCAATCTTCTCGTCTTTACTGCCCGTAGAAGGAATTGCAATTGGATTAAAATCAATATGTATACCTGCTTCAGTATAGGAAACAAATGCGGTAATCAAAGGAGCGCCAGTATTGATAGCCAGTAATGCAGGTCCTGCCGGCATCCGAGCATGGGCTCCAAAGAAATCCACGGTAATCCCGCTACGAGATAAATCTCTATCTGCGACGAGAGCGATGAGTGCACCAGAACGTAATCTTTGCGCCAAAATTGCTAACGATCGCCCATCGAGTGGAAGTACTTCCATGCCGATGGATTGGCGATATTCCAAGAACTTCAGGAAAAGCGCTTCGGGTTTTAGCCTTTCTGCAACGGTAACGAGCGGTACGCCCTTGCCACAAAAATATGCACCTGCATGATCCCAATTTCCCGCGTGCGGAAGGGAAACAATCACACCAGTACCTGCTTTAATCCCATCCATTAATAGATGTTCATTGCAAACAGTTACCGTTGACCTGATTCGCTCTTTGGACCAATCAGGAAATCTAAACGTGTCACACCAATAACGCATGTAAGACTTAAGAGATGCGAGCAACAGTGCTTCCATTTCAGCTTCAGTCCTATTACCTGCAACTCTTTCCAAATTGGAGCGCAATCTTCGAACGCTCTTAGGTTGCTTTCTACCAAGAATGCGTGCTCCAAAATAGAACAGTGAATACGCCAGACGTTCGGGAAGCCATCTCACTAGTGCCCAAGCTGCAAAATATGCTCTAGCGCTTACCTTCTCTAAAACCGCTCCACTCATCGCTTCGTTGCATTCCTTACGATTACAACTCGTTGAATCACAGTGATAAATCCCAAAACAGTTAAAACCCACATCCCAACCGCCAGCGCATATGGAATTCGCAAGCCCTCTAAACCGATTGCGGTCAATGCAATTACCACGCGTTCAGTACGTTCAGCTATTCCACCAGAACAGGGGATGTTAAGGGATTCCGCCTTAGCGCGAATATACGGAATCAATGCTCCGGTGATAAGCGCTAAAAGAACCACAGGTATCAGTGAATCGCCTGCCTTAACAAGTCCAAGAATTAATCCAATAAGAATGGATGCATCCGTAATTCGATCAATGGTCGAATCCAAAAAGCTACCCCAAGCGCTAGCTCCCTTGTTTGAGATACGAGCCATAGTCCCGTCGAAAAGATCGCTCAGCGCAAAAAAACATATAACGAGTGTTCCTAAAAAATATTTTCCGGAAGGGTAAAAATATAGAGCCGAAGAAATAACTCCTACAGCGCCTAATACCGTCACTGCATCAGGTGTAAGCCCGACCTTAAGCGCCCCTTGAGCCGCTGGGGTTATGACGCGCGTGACCGAAGGCTTTAGAAATGAACTAATCATCAGTCACATCGTAGGCTGAGCCAATGCTTACGCCTAGTTTGAACGAGGATAAAAGGGAGAAAAACAACCTCTCCATCCATGTTTTTGGCCACGAAAGTGCCTGCCCTGCAGAAATCGCACATTTGTTTGCAGGACAGTACCCGGCCCCAACTCAATCTCATTGCGACGTTGCCGTCTTTGTTATTAATCCCAACACAGGTATCGCTGCAGAAACCATCACGGAATGGGAATCACTCAATGAACTCATGACTCCGCGAATCATTATTGTCACTGGTTTTGATTCGGGCGAAGGAGATTTCGATGATGCAATTCTCTTAGCAAATAGAGTTTTTGATCAAACAACAACCCCTTACCTTGTCCTTCACGATGATGCTGGAAATGCTTGCGCACTTATCTCCCTAGAAACTTTAGACATCACCGACTATTCAACGACCCCTCCCTCCAAACGCCCTTGCGACCCAGAACATGCAACCCTAGTTGGTGAGTTTCGTGAGGAATTCTTAAGCAACACAGAGATGATGGGTGATGATGCTTTTAGTGCGGGATTGGTATTCCCTGCAATACCAGTATCGATTGATAAAAATATCGGCGTAGAGATCGTCAATAACTTATTACATCAAATCTCGGAGCAACTACCAGGCAGCGATTAAATCTTTTCGAGTTTGTTCTAGTAACTGAGGCAAAACCTTTGTCTTTCCAATAATGGGCATAAAATTCGCATCTCCAGCCCAACGCGGAACTATATGTTGATGAATGTGATCGGCAATCCCGGCGCCAGATACCTCACCTTGATTCATGCCAAGATTAAAACCTGCAGGGCTTGAAACTTTGCGCAAAGTTTTCATAGCGTGTGCAGTTTGTGCGCTCATTTCATTTCGCTCGTCATCCGTTAAATTTGTTAAATCAGCAACATGGCGATACGCGCAGACAAGGAGATGGCCGGGGTTATACGGATACAAATTCATGACCACGTATGTCAACACGCCTCGAGCAACAACCAAACCCTCTTCATCGCTCAAGGAAGGTATGCGACAAAAGGGGCATTGAATATTGTTTTCGGCAAGAGGGCGATTTTCTCCGCGTAAATACTCCAAGCGATGTGGCGCCCACAATCTCTGCCAACCATCTGGCATGCCTGCGCCATCAACACTGGTGTTCATGGCTAAATCTGCCTACGTTCTTGCACGCATTTCTTAATCTCTGCAATTGCATCCGCAATTGGAATCTGATTCTTTTGATCTCCATTGCGATAGCGGAAAGAAACTGCTTGTGCAGCTTGGTCTTCCTCGCCTGCAATTATCATGTAAGGAATCTTTTGCATTTGCGCGTTTCGAACCTTTTTCTGCATGCGGTCATCGGAGGCATCAATCTCTGCCCTAATTCCCGCCCGCTTAAGTTCAGCTACAACTTCTACAAGATACGGAGTGAAAGCATCAGCTACAGGAATAGCAACTGCCTGCACTGGTGCAAGCCAAGGTGGGAACGCTCCTGCATAATGTTCTGTCAAGACTCCAAAGAATCTTTCAATAGACCCAAAGAGTGCTCTGTGAATCATCACTGGCCGTTGGCGAGTTCCATCATTGCCTACATATTCAAGGTCAAATCGTGCGGGCAATTGAAAATCAACTTGGATTGTAGACATCTGCCATGTGCGTCCAATGGCATCCTTCGCTTGTACTGAAACTTTTGGTCCGTAAAAAGCAGCACCGCCGGGATCAAGCACTAATTCAAGATTCTGTTTCTCTGCCGCCTGGCGTAGAGCCGTAGTTGCTGCTTCCCATTCAGCATCTCCCCCAACAAATTTTTCCTCGTTGCGAGTTGAAAGTTCGAGATAGAAATCCGTTAGGCCGTAATCTCGCAAAAGGTTGAGAACGAAAGTAAGCAAGCTATCGAGCTCGCCAAGCATTTGATCTGGCGTGCAATAAATATGCGCATCATCTTGAGTAAATCCACGAGCTCTCGTGATGCCGTGCAAAACGCCCGACTTCTCATAACGGTACACAGTTCCGAATTCAAATAAGCGCAAAGGTAATTCTCGGTAAGAACGACCTCGAGAACTGTAAATAAGATTATGGAATGGGCAGTTCATAGGCTTCATGTAGTACTGCTGACCGGCACGGCGCACAGTTCCATCTGCATGCAGTTCTTCATCCAAAATCATTGGAGGATACATACCCTCGGCATACCACTCTAAATGTCCAGATTTTTCAAAGAGCGCAGCCTTTGTAATGTGCGGTGAATAAACGAATTCGTATCCTTCTTCTTCATGACGTTTGCGCGAATAATCTTCCATCGCGCGCCTGATGATTCCGCCCTTGGGATGAAATACCGCTAGGCCAGAACCAATCTCTTCAGGAAATGAGAAAAGATCTAACTCTGCGCCAAGTTTTCTGTGATCACGTTTTTCTGCCTCAACTAAATAAGCAAGATATGCATCAAGTTCTTCAGAACTTGGCCACGCAGTTCCGTAAATGCGCTGCAACATTGGATTCTTTTCAGATCCT
>CAILKF010000088.1 GCA_903834705.1 uncultured Actinomycetes bacterium | reverse complement strand
TGAAGATACTTCAACAAACTTCTCTCCATTTTTGAATGGGGGAAAGCAGAGAGATGGAATTTTTGATTAATCTCGCTGGCTTGTGAGGGCCGCAAACCCACCGATTCTGTGATTAAGTGATATATGAGACTCGTATCTCTAGACTTCATTTATGCGTGGATCTCTTGCCTTAGTTGGTTCTGGCGAATATTTGCCAGAAATGGCTGAACTAGAGAAATCATTAATTCAAGATGGATTAAATCATGGAAAAGCTAATAAGTTCATTCAAATTCCAACCGCTGCTGGACGGGAGAGCAAAGATCGTTTGGAATTTTGGAGAGAACTTGGCGCAAGGCAAGCATCCTTAATTGGGACAGAACAAATCTTTCTCCCAATTTTTGATAGGGAAAGTGCAAATAGCCATGAGTATGCAGATTTAATTTCTGATAGTGCCCTTATTTATATGTCAGGAGGAGATCCGCATTTTTTAGCCGAAACTTTGACTGGCACGCCGGTGTGGAAAGCGATAATAAAGAATTGGCATAGCGGCGGATCACTAGCCGGATGCAGCGCTGGCGCAATGGTAATGAGCTCGGAGATTCCAAACTTTCGAATCTTAAAGCATGGACCAACACCCGGTCTTGATGTAATTGGAAATATTAGGGTAATTCCGCACTTCAATAAATTCTTCAAATGGATTCCAGATGCTGCGGCAAAAGTTTTATTGCACGCACCGCAAGGTTCTATTTTGCTTGGAGTGGATGAGGTGACTGCTTTAGTTCAACGAAGCGGAAGTGATTATTGGGAAGTGTGTGGACAAGCAAATGTTCATGTTTTGCAGGGCGCGCCAACTGAACAACTTGCTGCGGGGCGGACGATTAGGTTCTAAATGGCGGCGAGAACTTAAGAGTTATCAGCCCTTGGAAACACAACTTCCTCAAGGATAAGAATTACACCTGCAGCTAATGGGACTGCAAGAAGTGCGCCGACTAAACCTAAGAGTGATGAACCAAGTAGGGCAGCGATGATCGTGACTGCTCCTGGCACGGCAAGTGATTTACGCATGATTTTGGGAGTTATTACATAATTTTCAATCTGAACATAAAGAACGTAAGCAACGAATGCTATAACGCCGGCTGAGACTGATTGGGTAAGAGCGACAACGGTAACAATTGAGCATCCAATGAAATGGCCAATGAGTGGAATTAATCCGCAGACCAAGATAATCATTGCAAGAGCAAATGGTGACGGAAGTCCAATCGCCATAGAAAGGATCAAGACAAAGATTGAAGCCAAAACCGAGACAACAATTTGGCTTCCAACAAATGCGCCAATTCGGGCGATGATGGCATTAGAAAGGCGCGAAACTCGGTCTCTGCGAGTAGAAGGAACAAGGCGAATGCCAAGATTGATCATTGTTGGAAGCGATGTTAAGAAATAAAGCGTCAGTACCAAGACTGTTAACGATGCAAACGTTCCTGATAATACGGTTTTGCCGACGCCTATTACTCCGCCAAAAGCTGAAACAATTAAAGTTCCATCTCCCGTAATTGACTTGAGTTTTTCTTGTAACGTATCAACTATTCCATAATGATCGTTGAGTGAAGCAATCGTCGCATTATGTTTCAAATCATTGAGCAATGATGGTGCTCGATTGATTAGCTCTGCGCCTTGAGAAACAACGGGTGGGATTACTAGCCAAGCAAAGAGCCCTACAAAGATAATAACCAGTGCGAAGATGACACTAACTGCCCTGGTGCGCGAAAGCCCACGATTGCGAAGTGCTTCAACTGCAGGGTTTAGTCCCATGGCAAGAAATAGGGCAATGATTATGAGAACAAAAGTTTGACTAGCTGCTGCAAGGGAGCGCATAACTACTAGAGCAAGCAAGCCACCAGCGGTGGCAAGGAATCCAAAGTAGAAAGGGTTAGATCGGTTTACCGGTTCGCCCAGGGGTCCAAAATCAGCAGTGGGAATTTCTTTTTTCGTTCGAACTTTCTTGAGCCGATCTCTAATTGCCATATTCATAGTGTAAACGGTTGTGCCGAACAGATTTTAGAAAATGCAGGGGTTTCTTTATGAGATTTGTCAATGCGATGTCAAATTATCACCTCATTCAGGGCATGATAGGGCAGTGACATTGCCCGCTAACTTCGGTAGAGCATTTGATTTGAGCTCACTTGGAAAACCTCCCGCACCTATACCCAACGTTGCATTTGGTAGCGAAGTCAACGCAGGTAACTTAAAAACTGATTTCTTAGAGCAATCTAAAACAAAACCTGTAATTTTGCTCTGCTGGTCGGCGCGCAGCCCAGAATCCCTTGCTGTCTTAGAAATTATGGGAGCACTAGAAACTGCCGACCAAGGGCGCTGGATTCTAGGATCCGTTAACGCGGATGTAGAAACACAAGTTGCACAAGCCCTTCAAGCAAGAGCGGTGCCATATGCCGTTGCCATGATTGCAGAACAGATTGTTCCTCTATTCGAGCAGGCCTACCCAGCAGAACAAATTCGCATGGTCATCGACAAAGTTCTTTCACTCGCTGGCGAACAAGGTGTTGGGGAAGTTGTTCCAGAAATGATTGAACCTGAAGAGGATGAAGCGTTAACTGCGATCGAAACTGGTGATTTCGTTACGGCTGAAGCTGCATATAAAAAGTTGTTAGCACGGTTGCCACAACATCCTTTTGCAAAACTTGGTTTAGCGCAAACTCAACTCATGATTCGGACAGCAGGACTTAATTTTGCCGATGTTTTGGCCCTCGCAGGATCAGAACCAAATAACTTAACGATTCAGATTCAATGTGCAGATTTGGAAATTGCCCAAGGGGATGTGGATAGTGCCTTTAACCGATTATTGCGTTGCATTCGAACACTTGAAGGTCCAGAGCAAGCTAAAGCTAAAAGCCAACTATTAGAACTCTTCGCCCTTGTAGATCCAGCAGATCCACGATTAGTTAAAGCCCGAAGTGCGCTGGCTAGCGCTCTCTTTTAATGGATACTCTTGAGCGCAAAGTATTGGCAGCGTTATTTTTCTTATTTGGCGTCGAAATTATTGCTTGGGTTCCACGTTTTCCCGAAGTAAAAGACAACCTTGGTTTGAGCAAGGGTCAATTCGGAACCTTGCTGAGTGCAAGTGTTATTGGTTCAGTTATTGGCTTGCTCACCGTTGGTCATATGGTTCATCGTTTTGGAACTCAAAAAATCTTGGTACATAGTTCAACAGCTTTACTTCTCTCCCTTATCGCTATCGTGCATGTAAGTAATTCATGGCATTTCCTCCTATGTAATATCATTTACGGCGGTTCAATTTCCGCCTTTCATATTGCAATCAACGGGCAAGCCTTTCATGAACAAGAAAAAACCAAATCCAACCTCATTCCACGGCTTCATGGGTTTTGGGCCTTTGGAGCCCTTGCTACAGCAATAGTCTCCGGATTCCTCGTAGGTAAAGTCTCTCTAACTGCACATATAGATTTTTTGGCAGTCCTTTGCTACCTTCTTATTTTGATTCTCATTCGTAAAATTTCACCAGATCTCGTTGCAGGTATCAAAGGTGGAGAATATTCACCTGGCACGCTCTTTTCATCATTTAGTGTCGATCGCATTGCATCAATTGGATTGATCTGTGTGGCAATGGCAGAACTTGGCACAGCTGACTGGTCGACAATTTTTTCTAAAGAAGATCTACACATGAGTCCAGGTGTTGCAGCAATTCCTTACATACTATTTATGTTTGCAGTTATTTTGGGGCGCCTTGGCATACATCGCCTACCGTTACAGAAGGATTTTGGTCGTTTTGCCCAAAAGAGTGTCTTATTCGGAGGTGGATTTTCCGTTGCGAGCATCCTTATTGCTGTTCGTGTAGCTGAAACCATGCCTACGTTCGGATTTGCAATTTACGCATTAGGTACTTTTATCGCAGGGCTTTCTTCGTCTTTCTTAACACCTGCTTTTATGATCGCGGGTATCGGTCGCTCTAAAGCACCAAGCGCAGTTATTATTGGACAACTCGGCGTTATCAATACTCTCTTGATTTTCTTCTGCAAAGCCATCATTGCTTGGACGGCTCAGCTAACATCCATTTCTGTTGCCCTATTGATTCCAGGCTTGCTGTTGATGTGCACAGCCTCTGCTACAAAAATATTAAGAAATATTGAGATTTAGCTTTTAACCTGAACCTTCAGTATTTCCTGGATCAACCAAACTTAAATCAAAGATTTGATACTTAGCAATGGCTTGATCGAGTACTTGAGGTTTAATATCCCGGCTCTTTACCAACGCTGCTAAGACGGCAATTGTTATGGACTCAGCATCAACTTTAAAGTGACGCCGTAGCGCACCACGAGTGTCTGAAAGTCCAAAACCATCTGTTCCGAGCGATGTAAATGGTTGGTCTACCCAAGGAGCAATTTGATCTTGAACTGAACGCATGAAGTCACTGACTGCTACAACCGGACCTTTTGCCTGGGCAAGTTTTTGAGTGACATAGGCGGTGCGTTTGTTGTGAGGATTGAGCATGTTTTGGCTATCAACTGCAAGGCCATCTCTGCGTAGTTCGTTCCAGGAAGTAACTGACCAGACGGATGCACTAACACCCCAGTCATTTTCAAGTAATTCTTGGGCTTTCATCGCCCAGTTAACTCCAACGCCAGAGGCCAAAATGTTTGCAGGTTTCTTAGCGCGAGTACTCGCAGCCGAGTAACAATGGATTCCACGCAAAATTCCTTCTTCATCAACATTAATTGGCTCTGCCGGCTGAACGTATGGCTCGTTATAAACGGTGATGTAGTAGTAAATGTTTTCACTGTTTTCGCCGTACATGCGCTTGATGCCATCTTTGATGATTAAGCCCAGTTCAAATCCAAATGCGGGGTCGTAAGCAACCACAGCAGGATTAGTTGATGCCAGGAGATGAGAATGTCCATCTTCATGTTGCAAACCTTCGCCATTAAGTGTTGTGCGTCCCGCAGTTGCACCAAGAACAAAACCTCGTGTGAGCTGATCACTTGCTGCCCAGAATGCATCGCCAGTTCTTTGGAATCCAAACATTGAGTAGAAGATGTAAATAGGAATCATGGGTTCATCGTGCGTAGAGTACGAAGTTCCCACTGCAGTAAATGATGCAACAGAGCCAGCCTCATTGATACCTTCATGCAGGATAACACCAGATGTTGATTCCTTATATG
>CAILKF010000087.1 GCA_903834705.1 uncultured Actinomycetes bacterium | reverse complement strand
GCGTTCTGCGGAGTTTGGCATGATTTGTAAGGAAATTGCTTCCGCAGGTACCTCGATTTGGTTAGACGACCTCTCTAGGTCGAAGATCACAGGCCACGATGAACATTCATTACCATCGCGAATACTTCATGCTGATGTCGTAGGAGTAACAACTAACCCAAGTATTTTTAACTCCGCGATATCAAAAGGTGCCGAGTACGCGAGTGACATCCAGTCCTTGAACGGGTTCACCGCAGAACAAGTTGTTCAAAAGCTCACTACCGATGATGTGCGAAATGCATGCGACTTATTTGCAACTACTGCACGCAATTCCCTCGACGGACGAGTGAGTATTGAAGTAGATCCCCGCAAAGCCCATCAAACTCAAGCCACTATTGATGAGGGCGTAGCGCTATGGAATCTTGTTGACCGTTCCAATGCCATGATCAAAGTGCCGGCCACTTTGGAAGGCCTGCCTGCTGTTACCGCACTAATATCCCTAGGAATTAGCGTAAATGTGACTCTCATCTTTTCCGTCGAACGTTATGTCCAAGTTATTGAGGCATTCATGTCTGGTCTGGAAATTCGAGCAAGCAAAGGCGAGGAACTGTCCTCTGTTTCCTCCGTTGCATCATTTTTCATCAGTCGGATTGATACCGCAGTTGATGACAAACTTAAATCTCATTCATCTCCACAAGCCACCGCTCTGTTAGGTAAAGCCGCTATTGCTAACGCTTCTATTGCCTATGAGGCCTTCGAGAAAGTGCTTCAATCACCACGATGGAAACTGCTTTCCGACGAGGGTGCGCATATGCAACGTCCTCTCTGGGCTTCTACGGGAGTTAAAGACCCGGCCTACGATGACACCCGCTATGTAATCGAACTCATTGCCCCCCACACGGTTAACACCATGCCTCAAGCAACATTGGATGCGCTCCTGGATCACGGTGTCTATCGAGGGGAGAATCTCTCCTCTACTTACAGCCAATCACATGCGATCGTGAATCAACTCTTTGAAATTGGAATAGATCTCGATGAAGTAACGACCTACCTAGAGCATGATGGTGTGAAGAAATTTATTGCCTCTTGGGAAGAGTTACTGGCCAACGTTTCGCAAGTAATGAATCCATGATTCGAATTCACGGTGAAGCAGTTTCTGGGATAGATAAAGTTGATCCACTCTATCTATCACTTGTTGAAGCGAGCACACGACTTCGAAGTAAAGATGCCACATTGTGGAGTGCTAGCTCAGAATCGGAAGCATTAACCAGATTGGCGTGGATTGATTTTCCAACCGAATCCGTCAAACTTATTCCCAGCCTCGATGCGCTTTGGGCTCAATACAGTGGCTTCACCAGAATAATCCTCTGTGCAATGGGGGGCTCATCGCTAGCACCGCAAGTTATAGCCGCTGCGCACGGGAAATCAATTTTTATCCTTGACAGCACAGATCCCGATGTTGTTAATCGCGCACTTGCTGGGAACCTCGCCTCGACACTTGTGATTGTCAGTTCTAAATCTGGCTCCACAATTGAAACATTGTCACATTTGGCACTTTTTCAAAACACTTTCCAAACTCAGGGCCTGAGTCCACAAAAACATCTCCTTGTTATAACAGATGCGAATTCGCCACTAGATCTGAACGCCAAATCTCTTCAATTGCCTACCGTTTATGCCAATCCCAATGTAGGAGGACGTTTTAGTGCGCTCAGTGCTTATGGATTAGCGCCTACGGCGATATTGGGAATTGATATTTCTCTCATACTTGAACAGGCTCGTAAAGCGGAAAAGGAATTTGAAGGTTTGCACTCCCCTGCTGTCGGAGTTGCCTATCTACTTGCAAAGAGCAAAAGTCATTTCATTTCCATAACTGATGCACAATCTTCCATGCCGGGTCTATCTGACTGGATTGAACAGATGCTCGCCGAATCTTCAGGAAAAAATGGAACGGGAGTTCTGCCCGTTATAGTAGAAAGAATTGGTGCACCGCTTGCTGGAACATCCCTCAATGTTTCTTTCGCAGGCAATTGCGATTTGGTCGTCGAGGGCGAGCTAGGAGCGCAATTTATATTTTGGGAATGGGTCACCGCACTCCTCTGCCACACACTTAACGTTGATCCATTCAACCAGCCCGACGTCGTTCGATCTAAGGAGAAAACTTCGCTTTTGCTAGAGCAATGGAATGGGAATCTTCCTCCGCTACAGTGTGATCAAAGTGAAGGTTCCGTGGAAATATTTGGTAACGCGCTGGGAATATCGGAAACGTTAACCGATTGTATTGATTCGCTCAACGATGATGGTTACCTATGCGTGATGGCATATTTAGATAGCACAGTTAACGTTGAGTTAGGTGAGCTGAGACAAATATTGGCGGAAAAATGTGCTTCCCCTGTTTCCTTTGGATGGGGTCCGCGTTCACTGCATTCGACAGGACAGTTTCATAAAGGTGGCCCAGCAAACGGGATTTTCTTGCAGATAACCGCGGAGCCTTCAGTAGATGTCGCAATTCCTGGTCAAATGTTTTCATTTCATACATTGATTATGGCGCAAGCTCTAGGTGACGCAGAGATTCTCGCTGAAAGAAATCAAAAAGTTATTCGACTCCATCTTAAAGACAGATACGCTGGAATTAGCGAAATCCTTGCAGCCGCACGAGCGATTATTTAGTCGTCGTCTCCGCGTAATTTGCGAAGTGCTTCTTCAAGTAGTTTTGCGCCTTCAGCATCAGTGCGTCGCTCTTTAACGTAAGCCAAGTGAGTTTTATATGGCTCATTCTTGATAGGACTAGGTGGATTGTTCTTGTCGCGACCGGCAGGAAATCCGCAACGGGGGCAATCCCATTCATCAGGAATAACTACAGTTCCATCCTCAGCAAACGATGGTTTGGTTTCATGCTTATTTGAACACCAATAGGAAACTTGAAAGCGACCGATAGATTCGCCGCGTTCGGCTTCTCCCATTGGGCCAGCACCGACTCGACTACCCCGTATTGCGCTTCCGCCTGCCATTGGAACTCCTCACTAATAAAACACTAATGATGAAAATCTGATTCAAAGAATTACTTAAGCACCAAACTCAGTGCGACAACGCTGGCAAACCAGAGGCCACCAACAACAATAGTGATGCGATCTAGGTTTTTCTCAACGACCGAAGATCCACCGTAATTTGAAGAAACTCCGCCACCAAAAAGATCCGAAAGTCCGCTTCCTTTACCTTTATGCAAAAGCACCAAGAGAATCATCAGCACACTCGTCACTACGAGCAGAATCGAAAGCGCTAGTTTCATGGGAACTCCTTATAGATCTTGTAGAGGGCAAGAGTACTGTAAATCAGGTTGATTGATGAAACTTGACGATTTTTGCGAGCTCTTCAGGGTCTAGACTAGCTCCCCCTATCAGGGCACCGTCGACATCGGCCTCTTTCATGATTTCGGCAATATTTGCTGACTTCACGGAACCGCCATACAGAATACGTGTATTTTGAGCAATTTCATGTGAACCAATTTCTTCCAATTCATGGCGAATTGCGTCGCACACTTCTTGTGCATCTTGTGGGGTAGCAGTTTTTCCAGTACCAATGGCCCAAATAGGTTCGTAAGCAATGACAATCTTCTTAAGTTCAGGTTTTGAAAGATTTGCTAAGCAACCCCGCAATTGACGAATAACATGTGAAACATGAGTGCCCGATTCACGTATTGATAACTCTTCACCAACGCAGAGAATTGGCGTCATTTCATGAGCTAAGACAGCCTTTATTTTCTTATTGATAAGTGCATCTTCTTCTTTGTGAATTGAACGTCGCTCACTATGTCCAACGACAACAAATGTGCATCCCAATTTTGCCAACATAGACGCTGAGATATCTCCCGTGAATGCACCATTTAAGTGAGGAGAAACATCCTGTGCGCCGTAGAGCATCCGTAAACGATCGCCATCGACAAGTGTTTGAATTGAACGAATATCTGTAAATGGAGGGAGAACTGCAACATCTACAGCGTCGTAATCTTTGTCGTTGATGCTGTAAACAAGTTTTTGCACCACAGCAATCGCCTCAAGGTGATTGAGATTCATTTTCCAATTTCCAGCCATGAGCGGTTTGCGCATGATTAACCTTTCCAAATATTCATCTACAGATCCAGCGCAGTGAGCCCAGGAAGTTTTTTGCCTTCGAGATATTCCAAAGAGGCACCGCCACCTGTGGAAATGTATCCGAAATCTGATTCGGAATAACCAAATGAGCGCACCGCTGCTGCGCTATCTCCCCCGCCAACTACCGAAATGCCCGAAATCGTGGTGAGGGCCTGCGCAATAACACGGGTTCCTTGCGCAAATGCCGGAAATTCAAAAACTCCCATAGGCCCGTTCCAGAAAACAGTTTTGCAAGGAGCGATTGCTGTTGCAAAATCCTGCGCCGAAACTGGTCCTATATCGAGCCCAATCATGTTTTCCGCGATCGAATCAGTGTCCACAATAGTTGCAGGAGCATCGGGAGAAAATGCTGGTGCAACCACGATATCGGTAGGTAAACGCAAATCCACACCTAATGCATGTGCCCGACTAATCAATTCGCGAACAGCGGGAATTGATTCTTTCTCCAATAAAGATTTCCCAACGGATTTACCTTGAGCAGCCAAAAACGTGAAAACCATACCCCCGCCAATTGCCAACACATTAACTTTTTCGAGGAGATTGGCAATAACTGCAATCTTGTCCGAAACTTTTGAACCGCCAAGTACCACTCCATATGGTCTTGCAGGTTCTTGGGTGAGTTTCTTTAAAACTTCAACTTCAGCCGATACTAAAAAACCTGGGGCATGCGGCAATAATTGCGGCAAATCAAAAACAGAGGCATGCTTGCGATGCACGGCGCCAAATCCATCTCCAACATAACAATCTACATTTTTGGCAATTTCTGCAGCAAAATTCCCTCGCTCACTATCAATTTTGCTCGTCTCAGCAGGATTAAATCGCAAATTTTCTAGAAGTTGAATCTGGCCTGGCCGCGCATTTTCCATAACACTTGGTGTGACTCCGCCCCTAAATTCAATATCTTGATCAAGCAAGATTCGAAGACGTTCTGCAACGGGCGCTAGGGAAAACTCTGATGCAATTTCTCCTTTTGGCCGACCCAAATGTGCACCAATAACGAGCGACGCCCCACCCTTAAGAAGAAACTTAATCGTAGGTAGTGATGCCTTTATTCGACCATCGTCAACAATGACTCCATCTTTTAATGGCACATTAAGATCGCAGCGAAGAAAAACTCGCTTGCCGAAAATCTCAAGCGAATCAAGCGTCGACATTAGAGAGAGCGACCTACAAGTTTAATTAAGTCAACCAGGCGGTTGGAATATCCCCATTCATTGTCATACCAACCAACAACCTTGGCGGTATTTCCAATAGTCTTTGTAAGTCCCGAATCGAAAATACATGATGAAGGATCGGTGACAATGTCTGATGAAACTATTGGATCAGCTGTATAAGACAGATAACCCTTCAAGTAACCCGATGAGGCTGCCTTCATTGCAGCATTTATGTCATGAGCGCTTACTTCGCCAGCGAGCTCAACGGTCAGATCGGTCACCGATCCCGTAGGAACCGGGACTCGAAGAGCATAACCATCGAGTTTTCCCTTGAGCTCTGGAAGTACCAAACTAATAGCTTTAGCGGCTCCCGTTGATGTTGGGATGATATTTGTCGCCGCTCCCCTTGCTCGACGCAAGTCCTTATGTGGAAAATCTAGGATTACTTGATCGTTGGTATAGGCGTGAATTGTGGTCATCAGACCGCGCACTATTCCGAATTCATCATTGAGCACTTTGGCCATCGGCGCTAAGCAATTAGTAGTACATGAAGCATTTGAAATGATGTGGTGGTTGGCCGGGTCATATTTTTCATGGTTGACGCCCATAACTATGGTGATGTCTTCATCCGTAGCTGGCGCAGAAATAATAACCTTCTTCGCCCCGGCGCTCATGTGTTTCTTAGCATCTGCAGCTTTTGTAAAGATGCCTGTTGATTCGATAACAATCTCTGCGCCAACGCTCCCCCAAGGAAGAGCTGCCGGATCGCGTTCTGCGAAAACTTTTATTGTTTTGCCGCCAACAGTAATGGTGTCATCAGTGAAGGAAACTTCTAATCCGAGACGACCCAAAATAGAATCATATTTAAGTAAGTGAGCAAGTGTTGCATTGTCGGTGAGATCATTGATTCCCACGATCTCAATTTCCGGCGAGGTCAGAGCTGCTCGGAAGAAGTTTCTACCAATACGTCCAAATCCATTTATGCCAATTGCAGTCACTGTGAACCTCGTTTAGGAATCTGCGTTACAGACACGATTTTGACCGTAACGTTAAGCGTCTACGAACCTTATCAGGGGAACTTCTGCTCTTGCCAGAGCCAAGTCCATACATAATGAGTTAGTTAAGTAACTCCGGTGACAATCCGGCTTCAGTGTCAGGAATTCCTAAGTCCCCCGCCTTTTTGTCGGCCATTGCTAACAGGCGGCGAATACGTCCTGCAATTGCATCCTTGGTCATTGGAGGAGTCGCAAGTGAACCTAATTCTTCTAAACTAGCTTGTCCGTGGTTGATGCGCAGTTCACCCGCTTCTTTAAGATGATCTGGGATTGTTGGGCCAAGAATTTCCATGGCTCTTTGAACTCTCGCAGCAGCTGCAACTGCTGCGCGTGCTGATCTGCGCAGATTTGCATCATCAAAGTTCGCTAATCTATTTGCTGTCGCCCGAACCTCGCGTCGCATGCGACGTTCTTCCCAAGCTAAGACACTTTCATGTGCACCTAGTCGAGTGAGTAGTACACCGATTGCATCGCCATCTCGAATAACGACGCGATCAACTCCTCGAACTTCACGAGCTTTTGCGACGATTCCTAAGCGACGGGCTGCGCCAACCAATGCAAGCGCTGCTTCAGGACCTGGACACGTAATTTCAAGAGAGGAAGAACGGCCAGGTTCGGTGAGTGAACCATGTGCAATGAATGCACCACGCCATGCCGCTTCTGCATCACAAATAGCGGCTGAAACAACTTGTGGCGGCAGACCTCGCACTGGTCGTCCGTTTCCATCTACAAGACCAGTTTGTCGGGCAAGGGCGTCGCCCTGTTCGCTCACGCGAACCACGTAGCGAGAACCTTTGCGTAATCCGCTTGAAGACAAAACTGCTAAATCGCTTTCGTGGCCGTAGATATCCGCAATATCTTTTCGCAATCGCCTTGCGCTTTGAGCGGCATCTAGTTCTACCTCTATAACAATCTTTCCAGAGGAGATATGTAGGCCACCGGCAAAGCGAAGGAGTGCAGAAACTTCGGCTTTACGGCAACAAGGTTTGGTAACCGAAAGTCGGCTCAGTTCGTCTTTAACAGAAGATGTCATTGCCATGTGCTTATCCAATCAGGGTATTGCCGAAGATGTGGCCAAATACGGAAACTAATTTTTCTCCATCATGTTGAATGCTCCCCGGAGCCTTACTGAGATCGGCAACGATGAGTTTGCCACCCATGTCCGCAACTTTCTCCGACAGTGAGGCTCTATTTCTCACAACGCCAGTGTCAGCAATCACATAATCACAGAACATTTCTGGTGCGTAATGGTGTATTAGGTTCAAATGCTCTTCAGGATCATGTCCAGCAAATTCATCTCCACTGGAATTTGGGTGCGCATCAAGATTAAGCAGAACAATTCTTTTCGCTTTGGATTGAGTCAGCGCGTACCTTTGCTCCGAAACTAAAAGATGTGGAAGAACACTGGAAAACCACGATCCTGGGCCCATCGTGATCCATTCCGCTTCGGCAATTGCCTGGATTGCTTCGGGGCGAGCAGTAACATCGGACGGCAAAATCTTCAAGGACTCGAGCTTTCCCTTGGCGGTTGCCACTTGTTCTTGCCCACGCACAACAACTCTTCCAAGAGATGAGATGAAAGTTCCTTCGATATCTAATGGCGCAGATGCCATCGGCAAAACACGACCAACAACTTTCAACAAGGAAGCTACTCGATCTAGTCCGGTGACAGGATCTTCATCGCGATCCCACAGCGCTGCAAGTAATAGATTGCCAACTGGATGGCCTTCGAGCCATTGTCCGGAGGTAAAGCGGTATTGCATAATTTCAGCCCAACTCTTGCCCCAATCATCATCAGCACATAATGCAGCCAATGCCATTCGTAAATCACCGGGTGGAAGTATTGGTAACTCATCTCGTAAACGTCCACTTGAACCACCATTATCGGCAACTGTCACGATCGCTGTGATGTCCGAAGTTATACGGCGAAGTGCGCCAAGAGTTGCAGCTAAACCGTGCCCACCGCCGAGAGCGACAACGCGGGGTTGCACTATTCGCGTCCCATATCTCGATGCACTGCTTTTGCATCAATAGGAATAGAACCGACTGTAGCGCTCAAACGTGTTGCCAGCTCTTGCGCTACAGCAACACTTCGATGTTTTCCACCGGTGCAGCCCACTGCCAAAGTAACAAACTTCTTACCTTCGTGAATATACCCAGGCACCATCTGATTAATGAGGCGAACATAGGAAGCAATAAATTCCTCGACACCTTCGCTAGTAAGAACCTGCTCGCTCACCTTGTTCGAGGTGCCGGTCAGCGGGCGCAATTCAGGGATCCAATGCGGATTTGGAATGAATCTGCAATCCAAAACTAAATCGGCGTCTACGGGTATGCCGTACTTGTACCCGAATGAAAGCACGTTGATCCTAATGCCGACGCTATGTCCTTCTGCAAAAACTTCGCCAATCCGTTTTTCCAATTGGTGAACATTGAGATTGCTTGTATCAATGACAATATCGGCGCTAGATCGCAATTCTTCAAGCTTGACTCGTTCTCTTGCAATTCCATCTACGATTCTGTCAGTTCCCTGCAATGGATGTGGTCGGCGAGTTGATTCAAATCTTTGCACAAGGGCTTGATCCGTAGCATCGAGAAAGAGCAACCGATGAGTTGTTGAACCATCGCTAAGTTTGTTTAACGACGCAGTGAGGTCATCGAAGAAGCGTCCGCTTCTTACATCAACCACAACTGCCATGGACGATATGTCGGAAGCATTTGCCTGTTCAACTAATGCAGGGAGTAAAGCTGCCGGAACATTATCGACGACATACCAACCTAAATCCTCGAGCGCATGAGCCACCGTCGAACGCCCTGCCCCGGACATCCCCGTCAAGATCAACACTTCGCGATTTGTCTTCATAGCCTCTTCATCCTGCTATATCTGTCAAGAACCCTTAAGAATCTCACCCGTTTGAGCATCGAAACCCTCTACAAGTTCCCGAGAGATACTTTCAACAATGAGGTCTGCTACCTTGTTTCCAATGCCAGGTATTTGTGCAATTTCTTCAGGAGTTGCTTTCCGCAGAGCTGAGACGGAACCAAAATGGTCGAGGAGGGCTTTGCGCCTCACTTCGCCCAGTTGCGAAACCCCATCCAAAAGTGATTCCAACATGGCCCTTGATCGCCTTGATCGATGAAATGTAATCGCAAAACGATGCGCTTCGTCTCGGATGCGTTGGAGGAGATACAAACCTTCACTTGAACGACCCAACATGATTGGAACCGGATTTGATGGCATCCACACTTCTTCTAAACGTTTCGCCAACCCGCATAAGGGAATATGTGAGTACCCTGTTTCTGCAAGGGCTTTAACTGCAGAATTAACTTGGGGAATTCCTCCGTCAACGATGATGAGTTGCGGTGGATAAGAAAATTTAGCCCGCTTTCCGCCACTTTGTTGCACCTCCACGGGATCCACTGATTGTTGATCCGATAATCTCTTAAGTCTGCGGGTGAGTACTTGATGCATGGCTCGAGTATCGTCCCACGCAGTGGAAGTATCAATAATGAATCTTCGGTACTCGCTCTTTTTAGGAACTCCATCTTCAAAAACAACCATTGATGCGACAACGGTGGTCCCGGAAATATTGGAAATATCAAAACATTCAATACGTAAAGGTAGTTCTGGCAGTTTCAACGCTTGCTGAATTTCCACCAAGGCCTGTCCGCTTATAGCCACATCAGCAGATCGCTTATTCACGTGTTGGATGAGCGCGTACTGGGCATTGCGTTTGACAGTTTCTATAAGTTCAACTTTTTCCCCTCGAGTCGGAACCTTGATGGAAACTTTTGATCCCTTCCGCTCGGAAAGCCACAGCTCAAGAGTTGCCATTTCCTCGGAAGGTTCATTGATAAGAATTTCGCTGGGTATCTCAGAACTTTCAACATGTCCATATATTGATGCAAAAAGTGCGGTTATCTGATCTTGTCCTTCAACAAGAAGCTTTTGATCTACTAGCCAAGATCTAGATCCCTTTATGGATCCTCCTCTAATAACAAAAACTGAGGCAGAAACAAATGCACCATCTCGATAAAGAGCAATAACGTCAGCGAAGAGAGTCTCAGGTAGAGCGCCTTCGGTAGATTCCTGAGCATGCTTAAGTCCGGCAATTTGATCGCGAATCTTGGCAGCTCTTTCATACTCTTGGGCGTTTGAGGCTAATTCCATTTCTTGCTCCAGCGTCGGAATTATCTCTGCTTGCCCTGCATCCATGAAAGAAACAATGCGATCCGCAATTCCCCTATGTTCTTGTTCCGAGATCCACCCCACACACGGGGCCGCGCATTTGCCAATATCACCTAGCAGGCATTGGCGTTTAGAGCGCTGGGCTTTTTCAAAATTTGCATCTGTGCAAGAACGCACTCGAAATACCTTCAGTACCACTTCAAAAGTATTTCGCAGAGCCCATGCTTGAGTGAACGGCCCAAAGTATTTTACGCCGCTCTTCTTTTGTTTACGGGTAATAAGCAGTCTAGGAAATGCATCGTCCATGGTTAAAGCCAAGTATGGGTACGACTTATCGTCCCGAAATTGCACGTTGTAATCGGGGCTATATTGCTTAATCCAGGAAAACTCTAGTTGCAAAGCTTCTATTTCGGTATCAACGATAGTCCAGTCCACACGAACTGCCTCATGGACCATACGATTTGTTCGTTCGGGCAGATTGTTTTGAAAATAATTATTTAGGCGCGATTTAAGACTAAGTGCTTTACCAACATAAATTACTTTATCGGCAGAGTTGAAAAACCTATAAACGCCCGGTAGCGGTGGAACATCCCGTGGCCGATAGGAACTGGGTTCTGACATTATTTCGAGCTCGCAGTCTTCTTTCGATTCGTAGCGAGCATCGAGGCTAGATAGAAACCGGTATAGCTGTCTTTGTTCTTTGCAACATCTTCTGGGGTCCCTTGTGCAACAACTGTTCCGCCCCGGAATCCACCTTCTGGGCCCATATCAATAACCCAATCTGCGGATTTAATAACATCTAAATTGTGTTCAATTACTACGACGGTGTTACCTGTATCAACCAATCTATTAAGCACGCCTAGTAGCTTGCTGACATCTTCAAAATGTAATCCAGTTGTGGGTTCGTCTAAAACATAAATAGTTCGCCCAGTTGATCTGCGCTGTAGTTCGGTTGCAAGTTTTACTCTCTGTGCTTCACCGCCCGAAAGTGTTGGTGCAGATTGCCCGAGTCGAACATATCCCAAACCAACTTCGCACAAGGTTGTAAGAAAGCGTGCGATTGTTGGGACGGCCTCAAAGAAGTCCCGTGCTTGCTCAATAGGCATATCCAAAACTTCGGAGATGGTTTTGCCCTTGTAATGGACCTCTAGAGTTTCTCTGTTATATCTGGCCCCATGGCAAACCTCACATGGCACATAAACATCTGGCAAAAAGTTCATCTCGATAGTTATGGTGCCATCCCCCGCGCAATTTTCACACCGTCCGCCCTTAACATTAAAAGAGAATCGGCCTTGCAAATAGCCTCGTACCTTCGCTTCGGAAGTTTCAGCAAAAAGTGCTCGTATCTTGTCAAACACTCCCGTATATGTAGCAGGGTTAGAGCGAGGAGTTCTGCCAATTGGTGATTGATCCACATGAACAACTTTGTCGAGAAGATCAATGCCAGAAACACTTCGATGCCGACCAGGGACCATGCGCGCTCCATTGAGCTTATTTGCCAGCGTGACATAAACAATGTCATTTACAAGTGTGGATTTCCCTGAACCACTAACTCCTGTTACGGCGACAAAGGCGCTTAGTGGGATAGCAACTTCAATATCCTTTAGATTATTTTCCTTCGCTCCCTTGACAACCAATTGGCGCTTGGGATCAATAGCTCGCCTCTTCGCGGGAATAGGTATTGATTTTCTTCCTGATAGATACGCCCCCGTTATGGATTCTTTCGAATCTATTAGAGATTGATAATCACCAGAAACAACAACTTTGCCTCCATGCTCACCTGCGCCTGGACCAATGTCCACAATCCAATCGGCAGCACGAATCGTTTCTTCGTCATGCTCAACGACAATGAGTGTGTTTCCTAAATCTCGCAACCTCGTTAACGTTTCAATGAGTCGATGATTGTCACGTTGATGCAATCCGATGCTGGGCTCATCGAGGACATAAAGAACCCCAACAAGACCTGATCCTATTTGGGTAGCAAGTCGTATTCGTTGGGCTTCTCCACCGGATAAAGTTGCAGCAGGTCTTTCTAGGGATAGGTAATCAAGACCAACATCGAGAAGAAACCCCAACCGGGCATGCACTTCCTTTAAAACTCTCTCGGCGATCTGAGCCTCTCTAGCATTGAGTGCCACTCCAGAAAGAAATGTTGCGCAATCGGCGATAGAGAGTTCGCAAATCTCAGCGATGTTCTTATCCCCCAAAGTAACAGCCAACACCTCAGGTTTTAAACGCGAACCTTTGCAGGTAGGACATGGAATTTGTCGCATATAACCTTCATATTTTTCACGACTGTAATCGCTATCCGTTTCGCCATGTCTGCGGTGTATGAAAGGTATAACTCCCTCAAAACCAGTGGAGTAATTGCGTACACGTCCGTACCGATTTTTATATTTGACATGGACTTCATAGTCAGAGCCATGCAAGATTGCTTCTTTGGCTTTGAGGGAAAGCTTCTTCCACGGCGTATCAAGTGAAAATGAGATTTCGCCAGACAGCGCTTGCAGTAAACGCAAGAAATATTCTGATGTTTGTCCAGATGACCAAGGAGCAATCGCACCATCATTTACCGAAATAGAGTCATCGGGGATAATGAGTTCTTCGTCGACCTCAAGTTTTGTTCCGATACCTGAGCATTCTGGACATGCACCAAAAGGCGAGTTGAAAGAGAATGATCGTGGCTCGAGTTCTTCGAATGACAGCTCGCAGTCATGGCAAGCCAAGTGTTCACTATACGTGCGCTCCTTTGTTGAATCTTTAGAATCAACAAAATCCAGAATTACGATGCCTTGAGCTAAGCGCAAGGCAGTCTCAATTGAATCGGTTAGACGTGTTTTGGATTCAGCTTTAGCGTTAAGCCGATCTACAACAACTTCAATCGTATGTTTCTCTTGCTTCTTCAATTTTGGTGCTTCAGCTAGCGCAACTACATCACCGTCAATACGAGCACGGGAGTAACCCTGACTAATTAGCTCCTGGAAAAGATCAACGAATTCTCCTTTTCGCGCACGCACGACAGGGGCCAGAACCTGAAACTTTGTGGCAGCAGGCATAGATAAAATTTGATCAACAATTTGTTGAGGCGTTTGACGGCTCACGCTCTTTTTGCACTTGGGACAATGAGGTCTGCCTGCACGAGCAAAGAGCAGTCTCAAATAATCATAAACTTCAGTAATTGTTCCAACCGTTGATCGCGGATTTCTATTAGTAGATTTTTGGTCAATTGAAACAGCGGGTGAAAGTCCCTCAATGAAATCAACATCGGGTTTGTCCATCTGCCCGAGAAATTGGCGAGCGTATGCAGAGAGAGATTCAACATACCGACGCTGGCCTTCTGCAAATATTGTGTCAAAAGCTAGGCTTGATTTTCCTGAGCCAGACAATCCTGTAAATACAACAAGTGAATTACGTGGCAATTCAATGGAGACATTCTTGAGGTTGTGTTCTCTGGCCCCACGAACAACAAGTTGATCTGCCATAGAACTAAAGCCCTCCAACTTCCATAGCGCGTAACTCTTTCTTCAAATCCCTAATTTCATCTCTGAATCGCGCAGCTAATTCGAACTGTAGATCTTGGGCTGCTTGGCGCATCTGAGCAGTGAGAGACTCTATCAACGCTAACAACTCTTGTCTTGGCAGAGTTGCAGCCTCTGACGCCGATATCGCTAGGCCCGAAACTTTGGCTTTGTTCACTCCCGCTGAAGTGAGAAGCTCTTGCGTATCCTCACTCTCTCGGTTAATTAAATCAGTGATATCGGCAATCTTCTTGCGTAGCGGTTGAGGATCAACGCCTCGCTCTTCATTGTAGGCAACCTGCTTGGCGCGACGACGATTTGTTTCATCTATCGCCTTCTCCATTGATTTGGTGATGTTATCTGCATACATGTGAACTTCGCCCGAAACATTGCGGGCGGCACGACCAATGGTCTGAATTAGGGAAGTAGCAGAGCGCAGGAAACCTTCCTTATCGGCGTCCAAAATGGCCACAAGAGAAACTTCGGGAAGATCCAATCCCTCGCGCAATAAATTGATTCCAATTAAAACGTCATACTCACCCGAACGTAGCTCACGTAAAAGTTCAACTCTTCGCAAAGTATCTACTTCAGAATGCAAATATCTAACACGAACTCCCTTTTCCTGCAGATAATCCGTTAGGTCCTCGGACATCTTCTTAGTCAGCGTAGTTACAAGAACACGCTCATCTCGTAGCGCTCGAATATTGATTTCTTGCAATAAATCATCGATCTGTCCCTTGATTGGTTTGATAACAATTTTTGGATCCACCAAACCAGTAGGCCTGATCACTTGTTCAACGACGTCGTTATTAACTTTCTCTAATTCATATTTACCTGGCGTCGCCGAGAGAAATACCTTCTGTCCAACCCTTCCTAAAAACTCGTCCCAGCGTAAGGGACGGTTATCCATAGCACTCGGCAAACGGAAACCATGCTCAACCAGGGTTCGCTTACGAGACGCATCGCCTTCGTACATTGCGCCAATTTGCGGAACTGTGACATGTGATTCGTCAATGACAAGAAGGAAATCCTCTGGGAAATAGTCGAGCAAACAATTCGGTCCCGAACCTGGATCGCGTCCGTCAATATGTCGTGAATAGTTCTCAATTCCAGAACAAAACCCCAGTTGCTGCATCATCTCGATGTCGAAAGTGGTACGCATTCTTAAGCGCTGAGCCTCTAGCAATTTTCCTTGTCGCTCAAAATTTTCCAAAGCCACCGCGAGTTCCGCTTCAATATCTACAATTGCCCGTTTCATAGTTTCTGGTCCAGCGGCATAGTGGGTTGCTGGGAATACATACATCTCTGTTTCGTCACGAATAATTTCACCTGTTAGAGGATGAAGCGTTGTAATTTTCTCGATTTCATCACCGAACATTTCGATGCGCAGTGCCAACTCCTCGTACATCGGAATAATCTCGATTGTGTCTCCTCGGACTCGAAATGTTCCGCGCTCGAATGCAATGTCATTGCGACTATATTGGATATCAACAAATTTCCTTAAGAGGGTATTTCGATCAATCTCATCTCCAACCTTGAGGCGCACCATACGATCTATATATTCCTGAGGCGTTCCAAGTCCATAAATGCATGAAACCGTGGCTACGACAATGACATCGCGACGAGTAAGGAGAGAATTGGTAGCGGAGTGACGCAAACGCTCTACTTCGTCATTGACGCTCGAATCCTTTTCAATAAAGGTGTCAGTTTGAGGAACATATGCTTCAGGTTGGTAATAGTCATAATAGGAAACGAAATACTCAACCGCGTTGTTCGGCATTAACTCTCGGAACTCGTTGACAAGTTGCGCTGCCAAAGTTTTATTAGGTGCAATTACTAAGGTAGGTCTCTGGAGTCGTTCAATCAACCAAGCGGTTGTTGCTGATTTACCCGTACCTGTTGCGCCGAGCAACACAATATCTTGCTCCCCTTTTTCTATACGGGAAACAATTTCCGCAATCGCTTGTGGCTGATCGCCCGCAGGTACGTATTCACTAATCACCTGAAATGGTTCAACCGACCTTTGCAGATCGTTTATTGGGCGCACTACGTAACTCTAGCCTTGGTCAAGAATTCTTGCGCTCCAGGGTTGGGAGCACCGTCTCCCATAAATTCTCTACCTGGCGGAGTAGGTGATCTGGTGATGCGTTGTTTTCGAGGACAAAATCTGCCACCGCAATTCTCTCGTCAGCACTAGCTTGGGATGCCATGCGAGATGAAATTTCAGAGTTCATCAACCCTCGTTCCCGTAATCGCGATTGGCGCAAAGTTAGATCAGATTCGATGGTAATGACTGCATCAAAGCGATCGTGGGCACCGGTCTCAACCAATAAAGGAATTTCGTAAATCAAAATCTCTTGAGCTCGTAATCCTGATACAAGTTCAGCAAATTGTGCTCGGACGATGGGATGAATGATTGCTTCTAATTTTCGCTTTGCCTCTGCATCCTGAAAAACTATCTCGCCTAAAGCTCGTCTATCAATATCGCCATTAAGTAAAATACGATCCCCAAATTCGGCGACCACAGCATCAAAGCCTTTGCTTCCACGTTCAATAGCGCTTCGGCGGCGGCAGAAGCAACAACAACAGCAGGGTACCTCACATAGGAGGCATCAAT